>JAWVYW010000063.1:0-19670 GCA_033722535.1 Promineifilaceae bacterium (SeqCode) | reverse complement strand
AGGGTGGGGGCGATCTGGCGCGACGCGGACGCGTCCACTCGCGCCGTGCCCGCGGAAGTCCACCGCAAAGAGCTGCCAGCGGAGGACCAGCGTCGGCAGTAGCGGCAGAAAGCGCTGCCAGCGGGCGAAGCCGCCGTGGAGGAGGACGAGCGGCGGGCCTGATGGCGGTCCTTCGACGTAAAAGAGCTCGACGCTGCCGGTGGAGAAGGTCTTCTCGGTGAGCATAAGGCGCGTCCTCCTGGAGGTATGCACTGGCGGACCGCGCGGATTGTACCATGAATCAGAGAGCCATCGGGCATAAAGAGCAAAAGCCGGCGCGAACGCGACGAATACGGACTGACGTCCATTAATTTCGCCGATTTCCTTGCATTATTCCAGATTCGTGGTACGATACTTATGCTCCCCGCCCGAGGTGGCACGGACAGCTCCCCGCTGCACCGGCCACCTCACTTTTTTTCCACCACCATCGCCGCTGCGCCGGCAGTACAACCTTGCCCCACCGCGCTCTCCGTTGATTTTCGCCGGTCTGATCGGTAAGATAGAGGGTAGGTGGGATCTATCCAGTTCCTGCCCTCTCGAAGGAAAGCTGAGACGCTCGTGAAACGGCTTTTCGCCGGCGCTCCCCGGGCGAAAAGGGCCGTAGAGGAGCAGCGCCGTGTTCGGACAAACGGTCCGCTTACTGGGTCCCGTCGTCGTCGGGTGGGAAGAGGGCGAGCCGCCACGCTTCCGCTCACAGAGGACGATGGCTTTGCTTGGTTATCTGACGACGGAGCGGCGCCCGGTGGGGCGCGACCTTCTCGCTGCCCGCTTCTGGCCCGGCGCGGCCCGCTCCCGCGGCAAGGCGAACCTGCGCCGGGAACTGCACAATCTGGGCAATATCCTGCCCGGCTGTTGGGAGACGGACAGGCGGGTAGTCCGCTTTAGGCCGCCGGCGGAGACGCGCGTGGACGTCTACGAGCTGCTTCGGCTGGAAGGGGCGGGGCAGTGGCTGGAGGCGGCTGCGCTCGTGCAGGGGGAGTTCCTGGAGGGCGTCTCGCTTGCCGACAATCTGGAGCTGGAGACGTGGCTGATGGGGGAACGGGAGCGGTGGCGACAGCGGGCGGAGCGCGTGCTGCGCCGCGCCGTCGAGGAGCAGATGAACGCCGGCGACAACGCCGCTGCGCAGGCCGTTGCCCGGCGCCTGCTAAAGCTGATCCCCTGGCACGAAGAGATGCATCGCACCATGATGCTCCTCCTGGCCCGCCAGGGCCTACGCAGCGCGGCGCTGAAGCAGTTTGAGCGCTGCCGGGATGTGCTGCGCGATGAGTTGGGGGTGGATGTGGCGGATGAGACGCGGGCGCTCTACGAGCGTATTCGTGACCCGGCTCCCTTTGCGCTGCACAACATTCCCGCGCCGACGACGCCGTTTATCGGCCGGGAAAAAGAGCTGGCGGAGCTGGCAGAGTGGCTGGCGGAACCGGACGTGCGCCTCGTGACGATCACCGGCGCCGGGGGCATGGGCAAGACGCGGCTGGCGCTGGCCCTGGCCGCAGATCTGCTGCAAGGTCCGCCCGGCCGCTTCGCCGACGGCGTCTACCTCGTCTCCCTCGCGGCTGTCGCCCGCCCCTCGCGCATCGTCTCCGCCATCTCCGAGCAGCTCTCCTTTCCTCTGCAGAGCCGGGACCCACGCCCGCTACGGCAACAGTTGCTCGACTACCTGGAGCGCAAACGTCTGCTCCTGATCCTCGACAGCTTTGAGCATCTGCTGGAAGGTGCCGCGCTCGTGGCGGATGTTCTGGAAGCGGCGGAGGGGGTGCGCATCGTGGTCACCAGCCGGGAGCGGCTGTGGGTGCGGGGCGAGCAGGTGCTCCCGCTGCACGGGCTGGGCTATGAGGAGGAGCAGGCGGCGGGACAGATGGGGATGGACGCGGCCCGCCTTTTCCTCGACGCGGCCCAGCGGGCGGCGCCGGCGTTCACCCTCCGCGAGGGGGAGGAGCGAGAGCTGGCCCGGCTATGCGCGCGCGTGGAAGGGATGCCGCTGGCGCTGGAGCTGGCGGCCGCCTGGGCCGGTACCCTTTCGGTGACGGACATCTGCGCCGCAATCGAGCGCAGCGTGAGCTTCCTGGCGGCGGAGTGGGTGGACCTGCCGGCGCGTCACCGAAGTATGCGCGCCGTATTCGACACCGCCTGGAATCGCCTCCCGGCGGAGGCACAGCAGCTGTTTGCCATAGTGTCGATTTTCCGCGGCGGCTTCACCCGGGAGGCGGCGGAAGCGGTGGCGGCGGCCACACCGGCCGCTCTGCGGCAGCTGGTCGCCCGCTCGCTCCTACGCTACGATCAGGAAGGGGAACGCTACCACATTCACGAGCTCCTGCGCCAGTACGCGCTGAGCCGGCTCTCGGACGAGCAAGCCATGATGGTCTCCGACCAGCACCTCGCGTACTTCACTGCCTACGCCGAGCGGCTGGAACGGGAGGGGAGAAGCGGCTCGCAGGTTGCGGCGCTGCGGCGCCTGCGCCGGGAGTTCGGCAACATGGAAGCCGCGCTCGACTGGGCCGCTTCCGAACGCTCCGCGACGTCGGGGTTGCGCCTGGTGGTGGCCCTGGAGCCGTACTGGCTGGAGCAGGGATACGCGGCGGAGGGGGCGGCACGGATCCGCCGCCTGCTGGCCCAGGCCGCGCCAGAGGCGGCGCCAGCGCTCCGGGCGGCGGCCCTCAGAGTGGCCGCCCGGCTCGACTTCAACGCCCATGGGCGGGTCTCAGATGCGCTGCGCCTCTGTAGCGAGAGCGTGAGGCTCGCGCGTCAATCCGGCGACGACGAGTTGGAGATACGCGGCTTGTGCCTCCTCGGCCAGCTCGAGAAGTACCGGAAGAACTTCGAGGGAGCGGCGGCCCGCTACGCGGAGGCGCACGCCCGCGCCGCGGAGAGCGGCCACCTGCGCGGCATGTGGGTCTCGTCGGGCGGCCTGGGGAGATTGAGGCTGGAGCAGGGTAACATTGCCGAGGCGCGCCGCTACTACGAGCAGCGCCTGCTACTCGCACGACAGCTGGAGCACCCGGAAGTCTTGGGCCAGAGCCTCCTCGGGCTGGGGCTGGTGCTGGTGGAGGAGGAGGCGCTGGTGGAGGCGGGAATGGTGATGGAGGAAGCGCTGGCCGTGTTCACCGAATGCGGGCACCGGGGCGGCCGGGGCCAGGTGCTGCGTTGGCTGGGGGGGCTGGCGCAGTGCGAACGGCGCTATGAGGACGCGCTCGACTTCTACCGCCAGAGCCTGGCGATTGCAGAGGAGCTGGGCGCGCGGCCCGTTGTGGTGGCGCACCGCTGGGCGTGCCTGTGCGGGGCCCACCTGGCGCTGGAGCAGGCTGAGCCGGCCCTGGCCTACATGCGTAATCTGCTGCTGGAGGGTCGGAGGACGGACAACCCTGAGACAGTCAGCGGCGACCTGCGGCGAACGGGAAACGCCGCCGCCGTGCTGGGCCGACCATTAGAGGCCGCCCGCTTCTGGGGAGCAGCGGAGAAAGTCAGAGAGCGAATCGGCGTCACGCTGACGCCGGCGTCGCGGGCCCTTTTCGCCCGCCACCAGCGCGCGGCCCGGCAGCAGGTCAGCGCGGCACGCTTTGCCGCCGCCTGGGCGGAGGGAGAGCAGCTGGAAGTGGAGCAGGCGCTGGCGCTGGCACGAGTGTTCGTGATGCGTGAAAGCGGCCCCCGTTCCCCGCAGCGCTGAGCGCGCCACCAGGGCGCGAGGCAGCCCATATAAAGGATCCAGAAGAGGGCGTCTCCTCTTCTACCCGTCCCTCATCCGGCCCCAGCTCCGCGCCCTCGCGCCAGAAGCGGACGAGGAAGGGGCGTACGGTGCCTTGCACGCTGTCGATCCCTCGGCCCTGGCGTACGCCATCCTGCTCATTCGCCCGCAGCGTGGGGCGTCTGAATCCATCTGCGTTTACGGTATCACCAGAGCGTGCGCTAATAATCCACTGGCGCCGGCAACCCGGCGGTCCCCACCGCGGTCGGCAGCCGCTTCGTCCTCCAGCGGCTCACGCTCGATAAGACCATCCTCCTCCCAGTCGTCAGGTGCTCCAGAGCCGTCCCAGCGGACGCCGGTGATCACTTTTACTCACCGCCGCCGCGCCATAACCAGCACACCCGTCCCAAGCAGCACAAGCAGCACCAGCAAGCCCGCAAACAGAAGTGCACGGCCGGCGTCACCCGCCTCCTCGACCGCCGGACTTGCCTCAGCTTCCGGCTCCTCATCAGCCTCGACCGTGCGCTCCAGCTCCACTTCAGCCACATCGCCCACATCTTCAACCTCTGGCCCCGGCACGTCCACGTCCGGCTCGTCCTCTTCGACGGCGGGCGCGACGTCGACCAGCGGCGTCGGCTGAACCTCTAGCATCACATCTGGCGCGCTGAGGACGACGACGGGAATATCATGATCGGAGACGCGGAAGGGGACGTCTGCATTACCCGCCAGGCCTACCGGATAGTCGGCATTGATATGCATGATGCCGGTCCAGGTCGCCTCTTCCGCGGCGGCCGGCGTGAGCAGAACGTAGTCCAGAAGCTGCGCTGCGCCGCTGAAGGTGTAGCTATAGCGCTCCTCGGCGGGCAGCGCCATGAGTGGGTTGACCAGCGGGCCCGCTTCGGTCAGGGTCAGCAGGGGCGGGGAAAGGGCATAGTCGTTGAGATCGCCCAGCACCGCAACGCGCGCCTGCGGATTCACCGCCAGCGCCTCCTCTACGAGCGCGCGCACGTGTTCCGCCTGCGCCAGGCGGCGCGGCGCCGTCTCTCGCTCGCCGCCACGCTTCGACTTAAAATGGTTTACGACGACGGTGTAAGGTGCCTCCTCCACCAGCAGCTCGGCCACCAGCGGCGGGCGCGAAAAGAGCGGATCTTCGCCCATCGGGCACTCGCCCGCTTCCTCCGCCACGTCGCTAAGAATTTCAGAGCAGACCTGCCGCAGCTCCGCGGCGATGACGGCGACCCGCTCCGGATCGGTCAGCAGTGCGACGTCAATGCCGCGCGCGTCTGGGCTTTCGCGGTGGGTGACGGTGTAGCGGAAGCCACACAGCGGCTCCAGCTGTTCTGTCAGCGCCCGCAGCAGCATCTCGTTTTCCACTTCCTGGACGCCCAGGATCGTCGGGCAGCCGAGGACGTCGGCGATTGTCTGTACCAATTTCGCCTGTTTTACGTCCAGCTCGGCTTCGTCGGGCACCGGCTCGGCATCCCAGCCGGTGTCGGAGACGGTGTCGAAATAGTCGTAGAGGTTGAAGCTGGCGATGGCGAAATGCTCGGCACCAGTCGGGGGTGGCTCGGGGAGGGCAGGGGCAGCGCCCGCGCTCAAGGCAGGTCGCCCCTCCTCGTCTTCCGTCTGAACGACGATCCGGAAGAGTTCAAAGCTATAGATGAGGGGGCCGGTAATGTTCTCCAGCGTATCGCCGGTCGTGGCCTGAGGAAAGGCCGTACAATCGATTTCACTCGCGTTCTGCACGGGGACGATCCCGGCGAGTGGATCTTGCAGGCGCTCGCGCAGCACGCGCGGCTGGTCCGGCGGAAGGACGAACAGAGCACAGGCGCTATAGGTGGGGCCGGTCACCACACCCTCGTCGAGCCGCACGCGCACGCTCTCCAGCCGCTCTAGCTCGGCCGCCGGCGCCGTGGGGTCCAGCGGCACAGGATCCGGGAGCGGGTTGTTTTCGCTCAGCACCTCGAGCCGCAGACCGTCATCCTCTATCTCGGTCAGCCCGTAATACTCTGTCACCTCCCCGCGCACCAGCACCTCATCGCCGATCTCCACCGCCGGCGGCCTGCGGCCGAGAAAGACGGCGATGCCGTCTGACGTCGCCGCGTCGGCGTCCGCTTCCGCCGCCGGCTCCTGTACAAAGAGCGTGTAGTAGACGTCGCCGCGGCTATTGCGGTCCTCGAAGAAGCCGGTGACGATGCCCCGGAAGGCGACCGCTTCACCCTGGTACGGCGAAGCCTCCCCGGCGCCCTGAATGGCGCCGATCGGCAGCAGTCCCTCGTCGACGACCGGCGCCCCGCCTGCCTGGGCGTCCCCGACCGCTGCCGGGCAAGCCTCCGCCAGCGCCACCTGCCCGGGTGATGGCACAGCCTGCGCCTGCCAGTCTACGGCTGTGTCCGTATCACAGCCGGCGGCGACCCGCTCGATACTCGCACCGCGCGCGACACCCGCCACCGGCGGGTTGAAGAGCGCCACGCTCTCTTCCCAGGCGACGGCGTCGAGGATCGCGTCCGCAGGGCTGAGCAGGAAGAGTTCGTCGCCGTCGTTAGCCAGCGCAAAGTCGCCGCCGGCATAGGCCGCGTCCGGCACCATGTCCGGGACAGCAGGATCGCTGTCGCGGAGTTCAAATGTCGGATTTGCCCCAAAGAGGGCGCGGAAGCCGGTCGCCGTCTGCGCCACGACCAGCACCTCCCCCGGCGCGGCGGTTGCGCCGTCGGGGAAGCGAACTGCGCCTTCCATCTGGCCCGGCGTCTCCTCGTCGGTGAGGCCATATCCCGCCAGCGCGAGCGGCTCGGCGGCGAGACTGACCAGCTCGGCCCACTCCTCGTCGGCGTCCGTGCCCGGCGTGTCGTAGTAGACTTCGGTGAGGAGCAGAGGAGGCGTGTCCTGCGCCCGGCCTTCCGCAACCGGCAGGACGAGTAGGGCAAGTAAAATGAGAAATAGAGGCAGGGGGGACAGGTGGAAGCGGGATAGGTGGTTCATAGGGTGGATGGTAGCACAGAATTTAGCCGCCTGCCCGCAGCTCCGCTGCACACAGCAGCTGCCTCACTCGTACCGCAGCGCCTCGATCGGCTGCAGCCGCGCCGCGCGCCAGGCCGGGTAGATGCCGAAGACCAGGCCGACTATCCCGGCGAAGCTCGTCGCCAGCAGGATCTGCCCGGCATTGATCACCGGACTGAAGTCCGGCAGAAACTGGTCTACCACAGCGGCGATGACGATGCCCAGCCCGATTCCCAATAGACCGCCGACCAGGCTCAGCAGCAGCGACTCGATTAAAAACTGGGCCAGAATATCGCGGCGGAGGGCGCCCACCGCCTTACGGATGCCGATTTCGCGCGTCCGCTCTGTCACGCTGACCAGCATGATATTCATGATGCCGATGCCGCCCACCAGCAGGGAGATGCCGGCGATGGCGCCGAGGAAGACGGTGAGGCCGGTAGTGATTTCGTCGAAGGTGTCGAGCAGGTCTGTCTGGCTGAAGATCGTAAAGTCGTCGTCGTCGGCGTAGACGATCTCGTGCTGCTCGCGCAGTATCGCCGTCATCTGCTCCACCGCCGCATCCACCGAGCGCTCGTCCACCGCCTGTACCAGAATAGAACTGACTGCCCGCTCGCCACGGACGGTGCGCCGCGGGTAGAGGCGGCTCTGCGCGGTCGTCAGCGGGATAAAGACATTGTCGTCGCCGCCGGCAAAGCCACCCTTTTCCGCCAGGACGCCCACCACCTGATAGCTGACGCCGTTGATCTTGATGTTCTTCCCGACCGGATACTCGGCGTCAAAGAGATCGCTCGCCGCGCTCCAGCCGAGAATGGCAACGCGAGCGGCGGTATCCATGTCGTTGGCGGTGAGCGTATCGCCCAGGGCAATCTCATAGTTGTTCATCGTGAAGTGGGCGGGCATGACGCCGGAGACAGTCGTCCGGCTCGCGCGGCCGCTGTAGATCACCTCCTGCCCCCCCTGTACGATGCCCACTACCTCGCCGATGGCTGGCGCCCACAGCGGGTCGCGCAGTGCGCGTACGTCGTTCAGGCTCAGCGCCGGCGTACCGCCGGTGACGTCGTTGTCGGTGCTGACCGAGATCAGATTCGTACCGATGGCCTGAATCTCCCCAGTTATAAACGCGCTGACCCCATTGCCAACTGACATCAATGCGATGACGGCGGCGACGCCAATGATGACGCCGAGCATCGTCAGCACCGAGCGCAGTTTGTTAGCGCGAAGGCTGTCGAGGGCGGTGAGGAAGCTTTCGAGGAGGTTCATCAGTCGTTTTTCTCGTCTCGTTCGATGAGGCCGTCGCGGATGTGGACGATGCGGCGGGCAACGCGGCCCACCTCCGGATCATGGGTGACGGTGATGATCGTCATGCCGTCGCGATTCAGCCGGTCCAGCAATGTCAGTAGCTCGGCCCCCGTCTCCGAGTCGAGGGCACCGGTCGGCTCGTCAGCAAGGATCAGCAGCGGCTCCACAACCAGAGCCCTTGCAATCGCCACCCGCTGTTGCTGTCCACCAGAGAGCTCGTCAGGACGGTGGTCCATGCGGTCGCCCAGCCCCACCGCTTCCAGTGCCGCCTCCGCCCGCCGCACCCGCTCGCGCCGGCCCACACCGGCATACATCAGCGGCAGCGTCACCTGCTTTACCGCCGGCGTGCGCGGCAGGAGCTGGAACTGCTGGAAGACGAAGCCGATCTGCTGGTTGCGCACCCGCGCCTGCTGATCGTCACTCAGCGCGCTCACGTCCTGCCCCTTCAGAAAATAGGCGCCGCTGGTCGGGATGTCCAGGCAGCCGATGATGTTCATCAGCGTGCTCTTGCCGGAGCCGCTGGGGCCCATAATTGCCACGTACTCCCCCTGTTCGACGGCGAGGTCGACGCCGCGTAGGGCGTGCACCTTCTGCGTGCCCATCTGGTAGGTCTTGGTGACCTGTTCGAGGCGGATCATGCGCGCTCCCAGCCGCCACCCGGTGCTGCCCCGAACGGCCCCTCGTCCCGCCGCCGTCGCCGCTCTTCTTCCTCTTCCTGGCCCGGCAGCTCCACCGGCCCGATGCGCACCCGGTCTCCTTCCTCCAGACCGCCGGTTACCTCCGTGAAGCGGGCGTCGCGTAGGCCGATCGAAATCTCAACCGGGCGCACCGTCTCCTCGCCTTCCGGTCCCATCTCCACGAGGTTGACCCAATAGGTTCCGCGCTGGCGGTCGATGGTAATGGCGCGGTTGGGCACCAAAAGCACCCCTTCCCGCCGCGCCGTCTGCAGGTTGGTATCCGCCGTCATGCCGACGCGCACCGGGAGTTCCCCCGGCGGCAGGGCGAGAATGACGCGGAAGGTAGCGATGCTATTGTCCAGCCGCAGGGAGCCTGCGGCGGGGTCGATGCTCACAATCTCCGTCTCTAACGGGCGGTCGGGCCACGCCTCCAGATGCACCACCGCCGGCTGGCCCACTTCCAGCGCCCCAATGTCCACCTCGTCCACGTTCACCACCACTTCTAGCTCCGTCGTATCGACCAGCGCAATCACCGGTCCGCTCGCCGTCTCCCCCTCGGCGACGTAGACGGCGGTGACAGTGCCCGCAAATGGCGCGCGTAAGACGGCGCGCTCCAGATTGTTCTGTGCGCGCTCCAGGGCGATCTCCGCCTGAGCCAGCCCCACACGTGCGGCGGCCAGTTCCGCTTCGCCCGCCCCCGCATTCAGGCGCGCCAGCCCCGCCTCGGCGTCGGCCAGCGTCGCGCGGGCAGCGGCGAACTCTGCGCCCGTGGCGCCCGCCAGGAGCAGGTCAAGATTAGCCTCCGCCGCGTCCCGCTGGGCGGCCGCCTGGGAGACGCCGGCGCGAGCCGCGCCCACTGTGTCCGCGTCGACGCCATTCTGCACCGCTTCGAGCTCCGCCCGGGCCGCAGCCAACCCTTCGCGGGCGGCTACTACGCCCAGCTCCAGCACACGCGCCGCGGGTACATCGCCCGCGGCGCACTCCGCACTGCTTTGCGCCTCCTCACCGCAGAGGGCGGTAAAGGCCGCTTCCGCAGCGTCGAGGGCCGCTTCGGCGGCGGCAAGCCTGTCCTGCGCGCGCAGCAGCGCCACTTCGCCGCCGCCGCCGTTCTCTACCTGGCCCAGCTGCCGTGCGGCGCCGCTGACGTTGGCCTGCGCAGCGCGCAGGTTTGCCTCGGCGACGGCAATCTCTTGTTCAGTGGGGCCGTCGAGCAGGCTCTGCAGGCGAGCGCGCGCACTGGCGACGGCGGCCTCGGCGGCAGCAATCTCCGCCGGCCGCGCCCCTTCTAGCATCCGCTCCAGGTTAGCCTGCTGAATGGCCACACTCTGCTCGGCAGCGCTCACGGCGCGCTCGAGGGCGTCTGCCTCCAGCGCCACCAGCGGATCCCCCGCCCTGACCGCGTCGCCAGCTTCGATATACACGCGAGCTACAGTACCCGCCATTGCCGGCGCCAGTTGTGCCTCCCGGCGCGCCCGCACAACGCCGCTGGCGCTTGCCGTCGCCGCAAGGTCGCCGCGGAAGATCGTCGCCGTCTCCTGTGCGCTTTCTTCTTCCCCTCCGTCCGCCGCCCACTTTGCGCCGAAGGGGATGGTGCCCGCGTAGAAGGGGCGGGCGACGAAAAAGAAGATCGCGACGAGGAGAATGCCGCCGAGTAGCCTACTAATAAGCCGTCTTCGATTCATTCGCATAGCCATCAACCACTTTAATCGTCGTCATCTGGGGGCCCGCTGAAGTCGTAGACCGGCAGCGCGTTTGGTATCAGCACCCGATCGCCGGCCTCAAGCCCGCCCAGAATTTCGGTGTTCTCGTCGTCGCGCAGCCCGATCTCCACCTCCACGCGCTCCGTCCCCCCGTCGGCTCCGCGCAAGAGCTCCACATAGTAACGACCCGCCTGGCGGTCGGCGATAATCGCCCGGTTGGGGAGGAGGAGCACACCCTCCCGCGCCGCTGTCAGCAAACGCGCATCGGCGGTGAGGCCGGCGCGGAGTGGCAACTCGCTCTCTTCCAGGGTCAGGGTTACTTCATAGCTGACGAGCGCGCTCTGTGGGCCGGCGGTGGCCGCCGGAGCAATACGCGTAATCACCCCTTCCAGCGCCCTCTCCGGCCAGGGCTCCAGCGTCACCCGCGCCGGTTGCCCCGCTTCCAGGCGGCCGATGTCGGCCTCATCCACCGAGAGCACCACACGCAGGGAACTGGGATCAAGCAGCTCCACTGCCGGTCCGCCGGCGACCTCGCCCTCGGCGACGTGGACGGCGCTTACGATGCCAGAGAAGGGGGCGCGCAGCGCTGCGTCCTCGAGGGCCGCGCGAGCGTCAGCCAGCGCCAGCCGCGCCTGCTCGACCTGCGCCTCGGCGCTGTCGATCTCCGCCTCCGATGGGCCATCTTCCAGCGCGGCGAGGGCGGCGCGCGCCTGGGCCAACGTCGCCTGGGCGGCGGCAATCTCCGCATCTCCGGCGCCGCTCTCCAGGCGCGCCAGCTCCGCCTCGCGCGCATCCCGGCGGGCGGCGGCGGCCCACACGCCGGCCTCGGCGGCGCCCAATGCGTCCTCGCTGGGGCCAGCGAGCAGCGCATCCAGCTCCGCCTGGGCGAGTGTCAGCGCCTGCTGTGCCTCCTGCACCGCCTCGTCGGCTGCCTCTCCTGGGAGTAGCTCTCGCGCGCGCTCCGCTGCCGTCAACTGCTGCTCGGCGGCGGCCACGGCAGCACGGGCGGCGGCAGTCGCTGCCTCGCCCGCGCCTACCTGACTCGCGTCCCGCTGTTCGGCGGCGCCCCAGAGGCCCGCCTGCGCTGCGCGCAGATTGGCCTCGGCGACCGCCACCTCTTCCGCGCGCGCGCCGGCCCGCAGCATCCGCAGTTGGGCGTGGGCGCTGGCGACGGCCGCTTCGGCCGCCGCCACTTCCTCCGCCAGCGGCGGCGCCTGCAGCGCACGCAGGTTGACCTCGGCCAGGGCCAGATCCTGTTCAGCCGCTTCCGCGGCGAGAGCCAGATCCGTTGTTTCCAGGAGGACGAGCAGGTCGCCTGCTTCCACGCGCTCTCCGGCGCTAACGGGCACCGCCTCCACGCGCCCGCCGGCGAGCGTGAGCACGGCAGCGCGCGCCGGCAACAGCTTGCCACTGGCGGTGACGTTGGCCGCCAGATCGCCGATGAATGCTTCGGCGTTACCGGCGGCATCTGGATCGCTTTCCGTGCCTGTGCGGCATGCAGCGAGGAGGAGAGCCAGCAGCATGAGGGTGGCACTGATGCGCAATGTTCGTTGCATCTCGCAGTTCCTTTGTCGTCAGTCAGTGACGTCACCGGCAGCCACGTCAAGGCTTCCAGCACAGGGCCCATGCCAGCCAGGCGCCAGCGACGCAAGTCGGTTATTCGACCGCGAACGATTATAATGAGGGGCTTTGCCAGCGTCCGTTGAAACGGAACCTGAGTTAACGGGTATTTAATACGGCGGCGCCAGACGGCGTGAGGGTAGCGGCCGGCTCACAGTGGGCGTGTCTGGCGGTCGCCTACGCGGGTTGCGCCACGGCAGCGGCCTGTTTGAGCACGAGGAGGGTGATGTCGTCCGCCTGCGGTGCGCCGCCGGCAAACGTCTCGATTTCATCCAGTAGCGCAGCCGCAATCTCCTCCGCCGTTGCCTGCGCATTGCGGTACAGCGCGTCCACCAGCCGCTCCATTTCGAAGAACTCCCCACGCCTGTTCTGCGCCTCGGTGACGCCATCGGTATACAGTAGCCAGAGATCGCCCGGTTCCAACAGCGCCGTCTCCTGAGCCCACTGCTCTTCCTCTAGAATGCCCAGCGGGATACCGGTGCGGGATAGCGGCGTCAGAGAACCATCGCGCAGGCGCAGGGCCGGGGGGTGGCCTGCGTTGGCGTAGCGGAGCGTTCCCGCCTCTGTGTCGAGGACGCCGAAGAACACGGTCACAAACTGTCCGGCGTGCGTGTCGCGCAGAATGCGGCGATTCGTTGCCGTGAGAACGCGCCCCGGCTCGTCGGGATAGCGGCGCGCATAGGTGTGGAGGAGCGCCCAACAGAGCGCCATGAAGAGAGCGGCTCCCACACCTTTGTCCACGACGTCGGCGATGAGGATCGCATGCCGGTCGCCCGGCAGCGGGAAGATGTCGTAAAAGTCGCCGGACGTCTCCCGGGCCGGCACCAGTGCCGCCGCAGAGGACCACGACGGAATCGCCGGAAGCTGCGACGCCATAAAGCTGGCCTGGATCCGCCCGGCAAATTGTAGTTCCCGTTCAAAGCGCCGGTTGGCTGCTTCCGCCTGCGCCTTAGCCTCTGCTAGGCTCGCCGTCCGCTTCAGCACCTTCTCTTCCAGCGTGCGGTTGCTCGCTTCCAACTGCGCCCGCGCCGCTTCCAGCTGGCGCCGCGCCTGCCACTCGCGGTACAGAATCTGGATCTGGAACTCGCTGGAGCGGCTGACGAGAATGACGGTGGTGAACGCGAAGGCGGCAAACGCGATCCCGGCCTCCATCCACGCCGAAGCGCCCGCCTCCACTTGGGCCGCAAAGAGCACATAGGTGGCAATGCTGACGAAAGTGATGGCGAGAGCGGCCCGCGTGCCGACGAGCACGGCGGCAAAGAGTGGCACGACGAGCAGGTACAGGCGCCCACTCCCCTCCAGCCCCAGCCTTGCCATGCTGGCGCACCCGTTCACATAGCCCAGCACCAGCAGGCCCCAGATACGAAGTCGGTGGTCGATGCGCGGCAAAAGCGCCAGGATGATAATCGCCAGATAGACAAGCGGGTAGACCCACAGGACGATTCCCGTTTCACCCTCGCGGATGCCGTTCCAGACGACGCTCCCCCAGGCAGGCAGACCAAGCACCGCGACGACGGCGAGGATCAGTCGTGCGGCACGGGCGCGCCAGGCCGTGATGATCTCCCACGTATCGTCTTCCCGCGCGGTACGATCGGCTGGCCCCCGTTCAGGCGGGAATGGTTCGCCTCTCTCGTTATCAGTCATCGGCCCTCGTCTCTGTGCAACCTAACTTGGTGCAGGCGCGCACGCACGCCCACGGGCATGTCGCCAACATAAGCGTATAGCCGATCTGCGCGCGCCGGAAGTGACATTCTACCACTGTGGCGGCGTCTTTCGTCACAACCGACGGCGAAAGTAGAGCGGACGCGCGGGATGGAGATCCCATCGCATACGTTTCTATAAGACCGTCCGCTTATCCTTAAAAGGAGCGGCGAGCAAGACAGATAGCAACCGCCAGTATTGAGGAGAGATAGATGGCTGAAGCGACCGAACTGTTAAACGAACTGGATCTGGACCGCCTGTCTGCAGAAGAAGCGGTGTACCACATCAAGCGGCTATCAGAGGCGCCGGCCGAGGGCGTCGGCGAAGCCGGCTACCGGGAGCGGCTGCGAGTCGTCTTCGCCCTCGCTTCCATCGCCGAGGAGCGGCTGGCGGAGCGAAAGCAGATGTGAAGAGGGCGGCGCTCGCCGCGCCGAGCACCGTTCCCTGGTGTGGATATAGATGTAGCAGCTTACTCGACATAAAGCCGTACCAAAACTGTGCCTTTTATATATCTTTTCTGTACAGCATCATTGTGTCAGGATACAGGGCCGCTTGCGTTGCTGCCGTACAATCAGCGCCACGAACTATACACGCGGGCACCCGCAGCGGCACGAACGTGCCGGAAGGCGAGGGAATGTGCCCGTTTACAAGGGGAGTCAGGAGAAATATAGATGTCCAGAACCCGAACTTTAGGCTTTGTCGTGGCGCCGCTCTTTGCCCTGCTCTTACTGGCAGGCATCGTCGGCGTCGCTCAGATCGGCCGTGCGGCTCCGGCAGACAGCGGCGCCAGCCTCCAGGTAGCGCCGCCCGCTCAGGCCGCCCCGACGGCGCACGAGGCGCAGGTCTACGAAGTCGACCTCGATCCCTTGAATAACTCTGGCGTCGACGGCACGGCGATGCTGACGGTCATGGGCAACCAGCTCACCGTCACCATCAACGCTACCGGCTTCGAAGCCGGCGAACTGCACCCGCAGCACATTCACGGCTTTACCGAAACGTTGCAGATGGCAACCTGTCCGCCGCCCACCGCTGACGAAAACGACGACGGTCTGGTGGATCTCGGCGAAGGTGCCCCCTTCTACGGGCCAGTGCTGCTGCCCCTGGAACCGTTCCCCACTGCTCCCGGCGGCGACGTCAACTTCAGCGAATCCTATACCTTCTCAGATGACCTCATGCCGCTCGAAAGCAACGCCATCGTCCTGCACGGGATGACCGTCGACGGCAGCTACGAGGCGACGCTGCCCATCGCTTGCGGGCAGATTGTGGCGCAGGAACCGGTGCAAAACTTCACCGTCGACCTCGATCCACTGAACAATTCCGGCGTGGACGGTATGGCTTACCTCACGCTTGACGGCGATGAGCTGACCGTGAACCTGCACGCCATCGGCGTCGAGGCGGGACAACTGCACCCGCAGCACATCCACGGCTTTACTGAGACGTTGCAAACTGCCACCTGTCCGTCCCCTGCCGCCGACAATAATGACGATGGTCTGGTGGATCTGGGCGAAGGCGCGCCCTTCTATGGGCCGGTGCTGTTACCACTGGAGCCCTTCCCATCCCCCGGCGACAGCTCCATCCAGTTCCAGGAGACGTACACGCTCAGCCTGGAGATGATGCAGGATCTGATGCCCCTGGATAGTAATGCCATCGTGCTGCACGGCATGACCGTCGACGGCAGCTATAACGCGACGCTTCCCATCGCCTGCGGCCAGATCATGCCTGCGCCACGGCTAAGCTTTGTCACTGCTCTGGACGAGCTGAACGACTCCAACGCGAGCGGTTTCGCCGTCGTCACTCTTGAGGGTAACAAGATGACGGTTGATATCGAAGCAGAAGGCGTCGAGGCCGGCGAACTGCACCCGCAGCACATCCACGGCTTCGCGATGACCGGCGAAGAGGCGACATGCCCGCCGCCGACCGCCGACGACAACGACGATGGTCTGGTCGATCTGGGCGAAGGCGCCCCCTTCTATGGTGGCGTGCTCGTGCCGCTCCAACCGTATCCTACACCTGACAATACCTCCGTCGACTTCCGAGAGACGTACGTCGTCGACCCGGCGAGCGTCCTGCCGCTGGAATCGCGCGCCATCGTCCTGCACGGCATGACCGTCGACGGCAGCTATGAGGCAACGCTGCCTATTGCCTGCGGCGCCTTACAGGAGCAAGCGGTAGAAAACTTCGTCGTTGACCTCGATCCGCTGAACGATTCCGGGGTAGAGGGCATGGCTTACCTCACGTTGAGCGGCGACGAGCTCACCGTTAACCTCCACGCCACCGGCGTCGAGGCGGGACAACTGCACCCGCAGCACATCCATGGCTTCGCCGAGACGATGCAAACTGCCACCTGTCCGTCGCCTGCGGCCGACGAGAACGACGACGGCCTGGTGGATCTGGGCGAAGGTGCTCCGTTCTACGGACCAGTCCTACAGCCGCTTGAACCGTTCCCCACGCCCGGCGACACCACTATAGACTTCCATGAAAGCTACACCGTCTCCCTCGAGACGCTGATGCCCCTGGATAGCAACGCCATCGTGCTCCACGGTATGACGGTCGACGGTACGTATCAGGCGACACTGCCGATTGCCTGTGGGCAGATCATGGCCGCGCCCGAAATTGTCGTCGAGAGCGATCTCGACGAACTGAACAACTCCGGCGTAAACGGCGAGGCCACAATAACCCTCCAGGGTAACCTGCTGACTGTAGATATTGAAGCGACTGGCGTCGAGGCCGGCATGCTCCACCCACAGCACGTTCATGGTTTCCCCATGAGCAGCGCGGAAGCGACCTGCCCGCCGCCCACAGCCGACGAGAATGACGACGGTCTGGTGGATCTGGGCGAAGGCGCGCCTTTCTACGGCCCGGTGCTGCTACCGCTGGAACCGTTCCCCACGCCCGACGACCAGAGCATCAACTTCCACGAAAGCTACGTGGTCGACCCCGGCGATCTGCTGCCGTTGCAGTCGCGGACCATTGTCCTCCACGGACTGACCGTTGACGCCGACTACCAGGCGACGCTGCCGATTGCCTGTGGCAACCTGACCGAACGCTTCCGCATCTACCTGCCGATCATCTTTCGCTCCGCCAGCTAGCGGCGCCTGACCTGACGCGGCAGTAAATCAAGTGGCAGTTCTGTTAACGGCCCCCACCAACCGGTGGGGGCCGTTTTCTCTCGCCAGCCCTTCGTGTGCCGCAGCGTGCCCCCCGTTTACGTAAATATGATCCCTGTAGGGCATGCTAAAGGAACAAACGGGCGCTTCACGCCCACAACACAGACGAGGAGGAACGATGGCCGACAGAGAACAGGATCCCCGGCAGCCGGACGCCGAAGAACAGGAGCCGGTAGCGGATGCTGGCGAGGTTCCCGGCACTGCCGCCGAAGAAGTGCGCCCTTCATTGGACGAAGCGCGCTTAGAAACGCCCGGTGAGAAGGGGGAGGCAGAGGGCTTAGAAGGGGAGCAGTTTGCCGAAACCGGCTACTATGGCGACATCGTCGCCGAGCCGTTGGAGGCCGACAGCGACCTCGGTCTTCGAGATGAGGACGCCGCCGAGCGTGACGTGGAGACGGAGCCGGTGGATGCTGGCGAGAGTAACAAGTGAGCGATAGAGAGGTATTACGATGAGTCAGCCAGATTATGATCAAGAGGTGCCCGCGGACGAGTTTGACGATACGGTGCCGGTAGGCCAGGGCGAGGAAGGGCCGAGCAAAGAAGAGGTACGTGAGGCAGCGCAGGAGCTGGCGGAGCGGGAGGAGGGGCGCGATCCGCTGCTGACCCCCGACCACCTGGAGACAGCCGTGGGCGAACTCGAGGAAGAGCTCTTCGCCGAAAAGGCGGAGCACGGTCTGGATCAGCTTGAGGGACCCGAGATTGAAGCGGTGATGCGAGAGGATGTCGAGGCGGACGAAGCGCCTGGGGAGGAAGAATAACCAAACAGGGCGGCGCGTGTTATAGTTGGCTGAGGCCGTGCTCGGGCAGCGCTGCACAGGTGCTGCCAGGCGCCATGTAAAGGAGGATCTCGTTATGAATAGCAAGTGGAAGATGCTCGCAAGAAAGCTGACGCTCGTGTTGCTCCCCCTGCTGCTCAGCTCGCTCGTGATCGCCGCCTGTAACGGCGACGTCGAGACGACCGTGCCGGAGGGAGAGATCAACCCCGACTTTTTTGGCGCAGAGGTCGTGGACGAGGCGGTCGTCGAAATCGGCGCCGTCGAAGGCTTTCTTATCGACGGTGACGGAGAGATACACTTTGTCATCGTGCGCACGTTGACAAACATCCTCGTCCTCGTCGAGCCCGATCGCTTTGAAAATAGATTTGCCGAGCCGTTCGACGCCGAAGCTGTTTTCTTCGCCGGCAGCGCCGCCGACCTCGAGAGTCTGCCGGCGGTCGAGCCTGACCTGCTCTTTGATCCCGATCCGGCGGTTGAGCCGGAGGACATCGGTCTCGATGCGGGCGGCCCGACCCTCTTCGTCGTCCGCGAAACGTGAGCGGATACGCCGGCATGGGCAGGAGCGACGGCATCCGCGTCCAGCACGGCTCTCCGGAGCGGCCGCTGGGCGAAGCCACCGTCCGCACGTTGCTCGAAGAGACCTTTGCCGACCGCGAGTGGGATGGAAAGCGGCTGCTGGTGATCATTCCCGACGACACACGCACCGCGCCCATTCCCCTCTTCTTCCGCGTGCTCAACGAGATCGTTGGCGCCCGCGTTCCGCGGCTCGACTACCTTATCGCCCTCGGCACCCATCCGCCGATGAAGCCTGAGGCCATCGATAAACTGCTGGGAATGAAGGAGCAGGAGCGTCGGGAGCGCTTTCCCAAGACTGAGGTTTACAATCACGAATGGCATAAGCCGCAGCAGCTAAAGATCCTGGGTCACGTGACGGAGCGGGAAATGGCCAATCTGAGCGGCGGTCTGCTCGCGATGGAGACGCCGGTCGCTATCAATAAGCTCATCTTTGACTATGATCACCTCCTCATCTGCGGCCCAGTGTTTCCTCACGAGGTTGCCGGCTTCTCTGGTGGGGCCAAGTACCTTTATCCGGGTATTGCCGGTCCTCAGGTGATCCACAATACACACTGGCTGGGGGCGGTTGCCCACAGCATGGACACCATCGGCGTCAAAGATACCGCAGTGCGACGCGTGCTCCACCGGGCGGCCGACTTCGTGCGCCAGGAGCGGCCCGTCACGCTGCTGGCGCTGGTGATGAAGGGTCACGACCTGCACGGCCTCTATATCGGTGATATCGTAGAAGCGTGGGAGGCGGCGGCCGATCTATCGGCGCAGGTAAATATTGTCCACTGTCCGCACCCCTTTCAGGCGGTCCTCTCCCAACCAAAGCGCATGTACCAGGAGCTATGGACGGCGGCCAAGGCGATGTACAAGACGGAGCCGGTAGTGGCCGACGGCGGTGAGCTGATCATCTACGCGCCTCAGCTTGATACAATTAGCCAGACGCACGGTGAGCAGATCCGGCGTATCGGCTACCACGTCCGCGACTACTACCTGGCGCAGTGGGAGAAGTTCCGCCACGTGCCGCTGGCGGTGATGGCGCACTCCACCCACGTCAAGGGCAAGGGATACTACGAAGATGGTCGCGAAGAGCCGCGGATCAGGGTGACGCTGGCAACCGGCATCCCGGAGAAACTATGCCGGGAGATTAATCTCGGATACCGCGATCCGCAGAGCATCGACCCCGCCGATTTTCAGAATCGGGAAGACGACGGCGTCCTCCACGTCGCTAACGCCGGCGAATACCTCTATAGGCTGGAGTAGAGGGTATAGGTCACAGATAGAGACCGAGGAGAGCGACCCTCCCCCACCTCTATTTCTACATGCTATCCTTCAGCGGCGAGGGATGTTATCATAGGTGATATGTCTGACACGCCGCCAACCGATCCCCTTGCTATTCTGGCGGAGGCCCCTCTCTTCAACGGCCTCGATGAGCAGGCCCGGCAGAGCGCCTT
>JAWVYW010000062.1:0-20569 GCA_033722535.1 Promineifilaceae bacterium (SeqCode) | reverse complement strand
GTAGATGACGAGCAGCTGGAGGACGAAGACAAGAATGACCATCACCAGCAGCAGCCGGTTGTTGCCGAGGTTGAGGCTGGCAAAGGGGCGCTCGGTGGCGCGGGTGGCGATCGCCTGTCCGATCTGGGCGAAGGCCAGCGTCGTGAAGATCATCGTCTGCCAGATGCCGCCGGCCGGATCTCCGGGGTCGAAGTAGAGGCCGCCGACGAAGAGGGCCAGGAAGCCGATGAGGGCGCCGACCCAGATGATCTGGCGCGTGATGCCGCCGCTAAAGAGGCTGGCCTCCGGCGGGCGCGGCGGGCGGCGCATCGTCCCCGGCTCCGCCGGCTCCACCCCCAGCCCTAGCCCCAGCAGGCCGTCGGTAAGCAAATTGAGCCACAGGAGCTGCAGGGGCAGCAGGGCGACGTTGATCCCCAGGAGCGGAGCCAGCAACATCACCAGCACCTTGCCGATGTTGCCGGCGAGGGAAAATTTCACGAAGCGGCGGATGTTGTCGTAGATGACGCGCCCCTCTTCCACGGCGGCGACGATGGTCGTGAAGTTGTCGTTCAGTAGCACCATCTCCGCCGCCTCCTTCGAGACGTCCGTGCCGGTGATCCCCATTGCCACGCCGATGTCCGCCTTCTTCAGCGCCGGCGAGTCGTTCACGCCGTCGCCGGTCATCGCCACAACCTGCCCCCGCCGCTGCAGCGTCTCCACAATGCGCAGCTTGTGCTCTGGCGAGACGCGGGCGTAGACGGAGACATCGTCGATCACCGCCTCCAGATCCTCCTGCGAAAAGCGGTCGAGGTCCTGGCCCGTCTTCACCCGGTTGTTGTCGCTGATACCCAGGTCGTGGGCGATGAAGCGGGCAGTGAGGGGATGGTCGCCGGTGATCATGATCGGGCGGATGCCCGCTATCCGCGCCACGCGCACCGCGTCGCGCACCTCCGGCCGGGGCGGATCGATCATCCCTACGAGGCCGATGAAGATCAGATCCTGCTCCAGGCCGCCAGCCGATCTGGTCGCCTCGGCTGTAAAATCCGCCAGCGGCCGCACTGCCAGGCCCAGCACACGCACGCCGTTAGCGGCAAGCTGATCGTTCGCCTGCCGGATGCGCTCCTGCCAATCGGCTTCGAGAGGCACCGGCCCGTCCGCGGTCCAGATGCGGGTGGAGATGTCGAGCAGGCCGTCGACGGAGCCTTTCGTCACGGCCACGTACGCAGTATTGCACTGCTCGAGAAGCGACAGAGAGTAGGGCAGCGGGCCATCCGGAAGCCGGTGGACGGTCGTCATCCGCTTGCGCTCCGACTCAAACGGGATCTCCCCAACGCGCGGCACGGCCTCTTCAAGCTCGTCGCGGGAGAGGCCGGCCTGCTGAGCCGCCAGGAGCAGCGCCCCCTCCGTCGGATCGCCCACCGGCAGGAAACGCCCGCTCTCTGGATCGGGCTGGAGCGAGGCGTCGTTCGCCAGTGCGCCGGCGGCAAGGACGAGGGCCACAGTTGCCGGTTGGTCGCGCAGCAGGTCGGCGCGCTCCTCCACCGTGACCAGCGCCGGAGCTGGGTGGGCCGACGCTCTGTCGCCGTCGCCGCTCCCTGCCAGTCGCAGATAGTGGCCGGCGACGTCGATGACGGTTACCGTCATGCGATTGATCGTCAGCGTGCCCGTCTTGTCGGAGCAGATCACCGTCACCGAGCCCAGCGTCTCCACCGCCGGCAGCTTGCGGATCAGCGCCTGGCGGCGCAACATGCGCTGCGCGCCCAGCGCCAGCGTTACGGTGACCACCGCCGGCAATCCTTCCGGCACTACCGCCACGGCGACGCTGACGGCCGTCAGGAACATATCCTCTACCGGCTCGCCCCGCAAAACGCCGATGATCAGCACGAGCACGGCGACCACGATGCCAAAGAGGGCGAGTACCTTGCCCACCTGATCCAGCCGCTGTTGCAGCGGGGTGTCTTCGGCCGGCACCTCCTGGATCAGGCTGGCGATCTTTCCCAGCTCCGTCTGCATACCGCTGGCAGCCACTACTCCGGAGCCGCGCCCGTAGCTGACCAGCGTGCCCATGTAGGCCATGTTGCGCCGGTCGCCAAGCGGCACATTGGGCCGGTCGAGTGCCTCTGTGATTTTGTCTACCGGCTCCGACTCGCCGGTCAGCGCCGCTTCCTGGATGCGCAGATTCGCGCTCTCCACCAGGCGCAGGTCGGCGGGCACCATGCTCCCTGCTTCCAGCAGCACGACATCGCCCGGCACCAGCTCCCGCGCCGAGAGCTCGCGCACGGCGCCGCCGCGCAGCACGCGTACGACGGGCACCGCCAGCTGTTTGAGAGCCGCCATCGCCTGCTCCGCCCGGTACTCCTGAATAAAGCCCAGCACGCCGAAGAGGATAATGATCGCCGAAATGGCGATCGTCTCTGTCGGCTTGCCGAGAAAGGCGGATACGACGGCGGCGGCGACGAGGATCAGGACCATTGTGCTCGAGAACTGCTCGAGAAGGATCGCCAGGGGTCGTTTGCCCCCGCGCTCCTCCAGTTCATTTGGCCCGTAGCGATGCAGGCGCTCCGCCGCCTCGGCAGCGCTGAGCCCGCTGTCCGGATCGACGTCTAGCGCGGCAATAAGAGCGGCGACTGGCTGGCGATATAGCTCGCTCGGATTCGCGTCGGGCGTAGTCATGCTACCTCGTGTGTTGCAGCGTCATAACATTCGAGAGGCGCGTATGCCTCTGCAGCGTAAAAGCATCCAGTCTTGCGCCTCGCGGAGGATCGCAATCTGGAGTGGGACTCGGCAAAAAGGATAGCTCAGCCACCCTCAGCGAGCAAAAAGCGTAGAGCGCCGGGCAACCGGCCGGCCCACGCCGGCTCGTTGTGGCCGGCCCATTTCTCCTCGACCACCAGTAGATTGTGGTGCGGGCGGTAGCCCTTCTTCACCAACAGACGCTGCAAGCGGCGCACGCTCGCGTAGTAACGGCGGGAGCGTGCCCGTGCCTCCTTATCGGCGGGACTTCCGCCCAGCTCCCGCGTACCGGCGTCTAGGTAGAGCCGCCCGTCCACGTACGGGGCGTGGCGCACGTAGCGAAAGATGGCCGAACCTGCAAACCACAGGCTGGGGCTCATTACGCCGGCAAAGCTGAAGATGTCGCCGTGGCTGAAGAAGGCGTAGAGGCTGACGAGACCACCCATTGAGCTGCCGATGGTGCCGGTGTGCTCGCGGCCGGGAAGGGTGCGGAAGTCGCTGTCGATCATCGGCTTCACGGTGTCGACGACGAAGGAAAGGTAGAGGTGGCCACGCCCCTTGCCGTGATAGTTGTCGTCAAAGGGACTGTACTCCGCCAGCCGCTGGACGCCGGCGTTGGGAATGCCGACGATAATCGCCTCCAGACCGTCTCGGCTGAGCCGCTCCATCGTCTCGTCGACGCGCCACTCCTGGTCAAAGGCGGTCGCCTGGTCGAAGAGGTTTTGCCCGTCATGCATGTAAATGACCGGGTAGCGGCGGTCCGTCTCCCGCGCGTAGCCAGGAGGCAGGTAGACCAGCAGGTTCCGCCGGTTTTTCAGTTGCGGGCTCCATACCCGTTCCATGATCCGCACATCGCCGACCACAGTGTGATAATCCTCCCGCCGCCAATCGTAATAACTCTCCCAGGAGACCATCGCTTCGTCGTCTGTCTCTTTTCTGATCCGGCGCCGCAGCCGCGTTGCAGCCGCACGCAGGCGGTTCCACCAAGGGAGCATGCTTCACCATTCGGAGGGGCCCAGTAGCCATTTATGCGCTTGCCCTACATAATCTGGGCGTGCCCTACGCTCTCCGACCCTGGGGACGCGCGGGGCAGCGAGAGACAGTATAATGGATTGCCTGGGGAGTTACCAGAAGAAGTGATCGTCTACAAGGAAGCCTGATAACGGCGAAAGGAGAACTAACAATGAACCATACTCTGCAACAGTACCGCCACCGGCTGCTCGCCCTCCTTGTGCAACTGCTGCTGGCGCTGCTGCTCCTCGCTGTTCTGGCTGGCTGTAGACCTGTGCTGCCGGCGCCGGACGCGCCAACGCCTGGAGACACGCCGACGGTGACCGCGAGCGCCGCGCCTCTAACACCCACCATCGCCGAGACGACCGAACCAGACGCCCCGACGGCGACGCCGGAGCAACCGGCACCCACCGCCACGGCAACGGCCACAGCAACTGCCACGGTGCCCCCGGCGACGCCCACGGCAACTCCAGAGACCGAAGCGGCCGCAGTTTTACCCGCGCCCATCTACTTCCTCGACGACGGGCAGATCATGCGGCTCGCAGCCGACGGCCTCACGCTCAGCCAGCTTACTGACGAAGCAGCGCCGGTCACCGGTTTCGACATCGCGCCGGAGCTCGGGCGGCTGGTCTACGTCACTAACAACGATTTGATCGAGATCGGCTTGGAAGGCGGCGCGCGCCTCGTCCTGGTGGACGGCGAGCCGGTGGCCGAAGACGACTTCACCGGCCGCTTTGAGCGCCAGATCACCGATCCCCGCTACGCGCCCAATGGTCAGACCATCGCCTTCGGGCGTGGCGGGGTGAACCTCATACCGTCCGGCGGTGGCGATGTCACCCTCATTCGCCCCAGCTCTCCCTATCCGGAGGACGGCGGCGCCCCCAGTGATGAGCCGATACGCTTCTTTTGGCCTGAGGCGTGGTCGCCCGATGGACAGAAGCTTCTCATGGAGTTTGCCTACTACCCAGAGGCCGGCGGCCTGGCAATCCAGGATCTGACCAGCGGCGAGCTGGTCACGGTCAACAATCCCGAGGGGATCACCAGCGGCGACTGGGCCTGGGGTAATGACGGCGAGGTCGGCTTCCTTGCCAGCGATATCCTCGTCTACGGAGCACCGGGCCTCGTTCGTGTGGACGCCTCCACCGGTGAAGGTGAGACGCTGATCAGAGGGCTTCCAGAAGGGTCGATCGGGCCCGACAACCAGGCGGCCCTCTTCCAGACACCATTCGATGCGCCCGGCGGCGGGTTGCTGGCGTTGGCGGAGTATGCCTCCAGTTTCGACGCTCTGGACGGGCGCTTCGGCTGGCAGATGGTGGGCATTGGCAGCGATGGCGAGAATCTGACGGTAGCCACGGTGCGCGAAGAGCGCTTTCCTGCCAGCGACGCACTGTGGGCTGAAGATGGTAGCGGCGCGGTTCTGGTGCTGCCGCAGGACTTCAACCAGTTCCCGCTCGAAGGGCTCTTCCGCTGGGTGTCCACGGACGGAAGCCCAGTTCTGGACCTTCCCGGCAGCGGTCATACGCTGCGCTGGGGCATGCCAGTCGAAGGGGAGGCAACCGCCGCGCGACCGACGGCCGTGGAGCTGGAGGCATTGCAAAGCCAATTCCTGGCAAGCCTGGCCCTGCAGGAGGAAGACGGTATCGCGGGCGCCGCGGTGCAGCTCCTGAACACGGCGGACGGCCTGCGCTGGCTGGTGCACAGCGTGGGGATGCGCAGCTTTGACCCGCCGCAGCCGCACACGCTGGCCGTCTACTCCTTCACGCCCGAAGGCTGGGAGGAAGAGGCGCGCTTCGCCTTCGCCGAACCAGAGAGCGAAGGGCCGTTGCCCCCTGACTACCTCGGCGAAGGGAGCGCGCGCCAGGTCTTTATCCAACCAGAAGATAGTGGTATTTACGTAGAAGGCGGCGTTGGCGCCCATGGGGGCACTGCTCACGTTCTGCTTTACGACCCAGATGCCGGGGAGATCACAGTCGCCGCCGCCCACAGCAACGCCTTCCCGCGCGTCGGCCGGGTAGACGATGTTGGCGGGGATGTCTGGCAGGAGGTTATCTTTGACCAGAGCGATGCCTACGTCTTCTGTTACGCCTGTGGCGTACGCCTGGTGGACTACCAGCTGCTGCGCTGGAACGGCAGCACACTGGAAGCGGTTACACTGACGGCGCTGCCGGAGGGCGCGCCCGGAGCAGCGCTCAATAACGAGGCGCTGAATCTCGCCGAGGCCGGCCTCTGGGCGCAGGCGCAGGAGATCATCCGCCAGGCGCTGGCAGCGGCACCTGCCGGCGCGCCCGCTTCGGAGACGATCGCCTGGAATGCCGCGCTGATCAACCTCATTGCCGAGGGACGCGAACGTGCTGTCAGCCCCTATCCGCTGCTGGGCAACGTCTTCTACGGGGAGTACAGCCGCGCCATCGACAGCCTCCGCGGCTACGCGCCCGCAGAGCTCTTTAGCGCGAGCCCTCCGCCCGTTGCCGGCACCGTCGCCGAGGGGAGCGAGGGGTCGCTCGCCAGCGCCCTGCAGACCTTCACCACACGCCTCCTGGAAGCGCCGGTCGAGAGCTCACAGGCGCAGCGCGCCGCAGCCCACTTCCTGCGCGGTTGGGCCCTCTATCTGGAGACTCAGGATCCGGCGCAGGCATTACCCGACGTGGAGCAGGCGACTTCGCTGGTGCCGAACGACACCCTCTACAGCAACAGCGCGACCTATCTACGCCAGCAGTAAGGCGCTGTCTGCACGGGAACCCGGCGTTACCTACGGACGCCGGGTCCCCGTGCTTCTTCGCGCGCCCTGCGGTCTACTGCCTCCCGCCAAAGAAAATGATGACCGCTATGCCGGCCAAGTAGGTCAACAAAATCAGGTAACTCTCCACCCCGATATTCCCTGGGCCGCGCCGCTCACGGCGGATAAAGCCGCCAAGCAGTAGCCCAGTCATCAGGATCGCCAGCGCGTTTAAGAGGTGGATGTTGGCGTCCAGGGCGTTGTAAACGGAGCCCTCGCGAAAGAAGAAGTCGCTGGTCGCCACGACCATCGTATCGAAGGCGTTGCCTCCGACGATGTCGCCGATCGCCAGACCCACCCGGTCCTGGCGCACGGCGGAGATGGCGGTAACCAGCTCCGGAAAGCTGGTGGTAATGCCCATGAGCGTGGAGCCGACGATGACGGGCGACCATCCCGTCGCTTCCATAATCCCGTTCGCAGAGGTATTGATGAACCAGCCGCCGATAAAGACGAGGACGACGTAGAGGCCAAAGCGACCGACGACATGGCCAGTCGCTTCCTGGTCGCCTTCCGCCTCTTCGTCCTCTTCATCCTTCGGGCCCTCGGGTGGCAAATCGTGGTTTTCGTTCGTCGCGCGCCAGTGCGGGGTCCTCTGCTCGCCCTGAATGGCACGGAAGCCCAGTACACCGCCGACGATGATGACCGGCGAGACAGGATGGACGCCCCAGATAGCGTAGCTGGAAGCCAACATCGCGACGAGAACGAGACTCAACTGCGAGACCAAGACGGCCGTCTGCATCAGGCTGTCGGAGACGGTCTGTTCAGCCGTGATTGTGCCCCGCCGCAGTGCCACGTCGGCGAGGCCAATGAACATTGTCTGCGCGGCGATGCTGCCGATGGCGGTGCCCACCGCCAGCGTCGGCTGCCCATTGGCCGCAGAGCGCAGGCTGGCGACAATGCCGGGAAGAGACGTCGCCGCACCCAGGAAAATCGCCCCGGCCACCGTGTCGCCCATACCGGTGATCTTGCCCATTTTGTCTGCCGTGCGGCTCAGTTTGGGCCCCACGTAGCCGATGAGCAGCGCCGCCGCCACGAGTAGCGCCACGTTGGGCCAGAGCCCGCTTAAGGACAGCATCGGTGCTGCGAGCGCGCGCTCGTTTTATCGGGGGCTGAGGAGGGAAGCCTCTGTCTGTAATGGGTGACGGGCACGGCAAGCCTCTCTATCGCTCTTCAACGGTGGCTAAAGCTCGATCTTAAGAGGCGTCTCCCGTTTGCCGTAATACGATGGTACCCTTGCTTCCATTACGAAAGTACTGACTTTCGCAGAGAGTGCTGGCGTGCCGCCGCGCGAAGTCTGCTCTGCCACTCGGCCGGCGCTCTTTTCTTATGAGTGAGTCACTATTAACAGAGCGGCGGCAGCAGCTTGTTGGCCACCTACGCCTGCTCTTGCTCCCGCTCCTCCCGCTCGGCCTTCTTGCGCCAGTAACGGACGATGCCGTCGACCGACATAAAGAGGGGGTTGGCGGCCTCGTAGACGTCGAAGACGTGCGGCGGCATCCCCGTCGCTTCCGCCTGCTCGCGGTTCCAGGCGGCGTAGCGGCGGATTATCTCCTCGCGGGAGACGCCTGCCTCCATCAGGCGGCGAATGAAAGCTGTGGCGGCGCCCATCGTGGCCCACAGCTGGTCGAGCTGGTGCTTCCAATCCTCTACACGACCAAAGTGGGTCGGATAGAATGCGTCCACTGTCTGCGCGCCCAGCCGCTTCAACGTCTCCTCCCACACTTCCATCTTGAACTCCGGCGGTGGGGCAGGGAGGGCCACCCAGGGACTGCCGGGCAGGCGAACGCCGGCTGCGTCGCCGGTGAAGGCAGCATCCTCGACAACATAGGTGTGATGGTGCGAGGCGTGCCCGGGCGTGGCGAGGGCAGTGATCTGCAGCCCGGCCGCGTCGACCACCTCGTTATCTTCGACGACGACGATCTGCTCAGCCGGGGCGGGAATAATCTCGCCCCACAAGATTTCCATTTCGTCGCCGTAGATACGACCGGCGCTCTGCCACAGCTTCGAGGGGTCAAGCAGGTGTGGCGCCCCGGCAGGGTGTACGTAGACGCGCGCTCCCTGGTTGGCCCACCAGCCGGCGGCGCCGGCGTGGTCGAGGTGGATGTGGGTCACGAAGACGTGGCGCACATCTGCCGGCTGTAGGCCATGCTCCGCCAGGCGCTCCTTCAGCGCCTTCAGCGTCGACATCGGGCCGCTCTCGATCACCACAGGGCCGTCAGGCGCCTCGAGCAGGTAGCTGGCGATCGCCTGCGGATGGCCCTGGAAGTGGAGGTCAAGGGTGTGAATTTTCATCGGTTGCTCCTGGGGAGTGGCTCGCGTTTATCCTCTGATCTTCGATATCGTGGGTCGTGTTGACCCTATCTTAACCTCGTCGTGTGACCCCTGCACACTGCCCCTTGTATCAGAGTTGTATCTGACGGTCGTTGACAAATGGGTAAGCCGATGTTACCGTCGACCTATAACTGTCGAGCGAAAAAAGGAGGCGAAATGAACGCTGACTTTATCCGCAAAAATGAGCTACAGGCGCTGATCAATCATCGCGCCGATCCCGCTATTTCAATCTACCTGCCGATGGCGCGCAAGGGCCCGGACGTGTCGGGCAACGTCATCCGCATGAAGACGGGGCTCAAGCAAGTTGCGGAAAGATTGGAGGCGCATGACTGGCGCCCATCCGACATTGACGACCTGCTGGAGGAGCCACGCCGGCTGCTGCACGAATCCCCCTACTGGCAGCACCAGTCTGACGGCCTGGCCATCTTTATTGCGCCGGACTTTTTCGAAACCTACCGGCTGCCGTTGGACTTCGAACCGTTAACGCTGATTGGCGACCGCTTCCACATCAAGCCGTTGCTACCCCTCTTTAGCGACGATGGCCGCTTTTACATTCTGGCCCTCAGCCAGGGTGACGTGCGCCTCTTCCAGGCAACGCAGTACACGGTGGACGAGATCGAGCTGGAGAACGTGCCCAAGAGCATCGACGACGCACTCTGGTACGACGAGCCGGTGGAGGCGCTGATGAGCCACACCGTGACCTCTGGCGCGGGCGGCGCGCCTATTGGCGCCGTCGGCTCCGAGCCGGGAATCACCCACCACGGGCAGGGTGAGATAGACGACCAGATGCTGCAGCGGCTCCGCCGCTATTTCAACGACGTTAGCGACGGCGTACAGAAATATCTTGGCGACGAAGACGCGCCCCTCGTGCTGGCGGCGGTAGAGTACCTGCACCCGATCTACAAGGAAGCGGACAGTTCGCCGCACCTGCTGGACGAAGGCGTCACCGGCAATCCGGAGGAACAGCGACCCGAAGAGCTGCACAAGGCAGCTTGGGCGATCGTCGAGCCGCTCTTTGCCGAGGCGAAAGCCGATGTATTCAAGCGGTATAAGGAGATGGCCCATACCGATCAGGCCAGCGACGATCTGATGGAGATCGTCCCATCGGCCGTACAGGGGCGCGTCGACGCCCTCTTTGTTGCCGTCGGTACCCAGAAATGGGGTGAATACGACCTGGAGACGCACTCCGTCGACGTTCACGACGAGCGGCAGAACGGCGACGAGGACCTGCTGGACTTCGCCGCTGTTCAGACGCTGGCTTATGGCGGCAGCGTTTACGCCGTCACCTCCGACCAGATGCCCAGCGCCACCCCCATCGCCGCCGTCTACCGTTTCTAAGAGAGATTAGACAGCATAAAAAGCTAGAGAAAGAGGCGTCGCTTTGGACGCCTCTTTCTCTTTCCCTGAGCTCTGTCTCTCGCTCCTTCCTCCTTCCTCTAGCTCTATCCCATTTTATACCTGCTTATAGTACCGGGTCATATAGCGGCAGCCGGGGCTTTCCCGTATGCTATGGATGGAATACAAGCTGTTGCGCCGAGCGGGCGGGCCCGTTTGGCGTTCCATAATCTATAGTAAGAGGAACACGCCTGGCTTTGAACGACAATAATAGAGTGGCCCTGATCACAGGGGCCGGTTCCGGTATTGGCAAGGCGGCTGCGCTGCGGCTGGCGCGCGCGGGGGTGCGCATCGGCGCGCTGAGCCGCACGCGCGAAGAGCTGGAGCAGACGGTCGCCGAAGTGGAAGCGGCGGGAAGCGAAGGCATGGTTCTCGTCGCCGATATTGCAGATGCGGAGGCGATGGCCGCTGCCGTGGAAGCGTTGGTCGCCCGCTGGGGACGGCTGGATGTTCTTTTTGCGAACGCCGGCATCAACGGCGTCTGGGCCCCGATCGACGAACTGAGTCCGGAAGAGTGGCGGCAGACGATCGACGTCAATCTGAATGGAACGTTCCTGACCGTCCGCTATGCCGTTCCCCACCTCAAGGAGCGTGGGGGGTCGGTTATCATCACCTCCTCCGTAAACGGTACGCGCGTCTTCAGCAACAGCGGCGCCAGCGCCTATTCGGCGACCAAGGCGGCGCAGCTGGCCCTGGGCAAGATGCTCGCGCTGGAACTCGCCGAGCACAATATTCGTGTTAACGTGATTTGCCCCGGTGCCATCGAGACACAGATCGAGGAGAATACGGAGGCGCGTGATCTGGAGGAGGCGCGAGAGCCGGTTGAGTTCCCGGCCGGGCGCATTCCGCTCACAGACGGCGAGCCGGGCACCGCGCAACAGGTCGCCGAGCTCGTCTTCTTTCTCGCGTCGCCCGCCGCGTCCCACATTACCGGCACACCTGTCTGGATCGACGGCGGCGAATCGTTGTTGCAGGGCTGACGGCGCTCCAGACTGGAGTGTCCCTTCGCCCATAGAAGGAAAAGGAGGGTGAAAGATGGCAGAAAGGCGTGAACGGCTGGTCGAAGTCGAGCAACTGGTCGACTGGCGCGCAGCCGTGATTGCCGGCTTGATTGCCGGCGCTGTGTTCTTGCTGTTGCAGATGGTGGGTCGCAGCTTTGTCGACGCAGATACGATCATCATCGAAGGCGTCGCCGAGGCCGTCGTGCCCGGCGGCTCACTGTGGGTTGCGCCGCGCTACATTGCGGCGATGGTGCTCGGAGAGGAGGTGCTGCCGCCGCCGACCAGCTTCGACGCGCTCGTCTTCCTCGTGGCCCTGCTCATCAACACCGTCCTCGCCGTTCTCTTTACGATGGTGCTGGCGGCGATCATCCACGAGTGGGAGATCCTGGTTGGGATCGTGGTGGGCGCCCTCTTCGGGCTGGCGCTCTACGCGATCAACTACTACACCTTCAGTTACTTCTTCCCCTGGTTCTTCGCCGTCAACTCCTGGGTCGACGTCGTGGCCCACGTTCTCTTCGGCGCCGTCGCCGGCGGGCTCTACGAGCTGTTGGAGACAGAGCGCTTTGTTGTCGAAGTCGAATACGAGTAGCAGGCATCCATAGTACGGGCGCGACGGCGCCCGGGAGGTAGCAGCAATGTATCGTAGACGAGCTGATGGTAGAGGCGGCGGCGGCTTTAGCAAAACACGGATCCTGATTGCGCTTGCCGTGGCGATTTTCTCCCTCCTCTCCTACTGTGGCTCCCGCTCCTATAACCCCTTTACCGAAGAAGAGCAATATGTCTCGATTAGTAAGGAGCAGGAGATTGCGCTCGGCCTGCAGGCCGCACCGGAGATGGCGCAGCAATTTGGAGGGCTGGATCGCGACGAAGCGGCACAGGCGCTGGTGGACCAGGTGGGCGAGCGGATCGTGGCTGCCAACGATCTCGGCGAGAGCGAGTACCCCTTCGAGTTCCATCTGCTCGGCGATCCGGAGACAATCAACGCCTTCGCCTTGCCGGGTGGGCAAATCTTCATTACGGCGGCCCTCTTCGACCGCCTCGAGACAGAGGGGCAACTGGCAGGCATCCTGGCGCACGAGATCGTACACGTGATCGCCCGCCATTCGGCGCAGCAGATGGCCAACGCGCAGCTGACCCAGGGGCTAACCGGAGCCGCCGTGATTGCCGCCTACGACCCGGAGAATCCGGGTACTCAGGCCTCGGCCCAGGTGGCGGCACTCATCGGTCAGATGATCAACATGAAGTTCGGCCGTGATGACGAATTACAGTCGGACGAGCTTGGCGTTTACTACATGGCGGAAGCTGGTTATGACCCGCGGGCGCTGATCGTGGTGATGGAAATCTTGGCCGAAGCGGCCGGGCCGAACCGCCAGCCAGAGTTCTTCAGCACCCATCCCAATCCAGATAACCGCATTGGAAACATAGAGGAGGCGATTGCAAACGTCTTCCCGGGGGGAGTCCCCGAGGGGTTAGAGGAATGAGATTCGACTCAAATAGACGGAGGCAATTCGATGAGCTTCAACGACTTTTTTACTCTCGCAAAACAGGCTGCCCTTGAGTGGTCTGAGGATCGTGTATCGCGGCTGGCGGCGGCGCTGGCCTACTACACGGTCTTTTCGATCCCGGCGATTCTCCTCATTGTGCTGGCAATCCTCGGCAACGTCGTCGATATGTCGCAGGCAGAGTTACAGCAGCAGATCACGACTGTCCTGCCGTCATCCGCGGCGGAAACAGTTGCCAGCATGGTGGAGAGTGCAGGGCGGCCGGGGAGCGGCGGCATCATCGCCACCATCGTCGGCATCGCGACCCTCGTCTTTGCCGCCACCGGAGTCTTTGCGCAGCTCCAGGACGCGATGAACACCGTCTGGGAGGTGGCGCCCGATCCGCAGAAGAGCGGGATTATGGCCTTCATCACGGATAGAGCCATGGCCTTTCTCATGGTTATCGGCATCGGCGCCCTCTTCCTGCTCTCGGCCATCCTGACCACCGCCATTGCCGGGGTCGACCCCTTGGTGCAGGCGTTGCCGGGCAGCGAGTGGGTGCAGCAGATCATTAACTTCCTCGTCTCCTGGGCCATCGTCTCGCTGCTTTTCGCCGTTCTCTTCAAGGTGGTACCAGATGTGAGCATCAACTGGAGTGGCGTCTGGATTGGGGCCATTGCGACTGGTTTCCTCTTCATGCTTGGCCAGATCGCCATGGCCTACTACCTCGGCTCGGGCGCCAGGGCCTCCAGCTATGGCGCCGCAGGAGGCCTGGTCGTCCTCCTTCTCTGGGTCTACTACTCTACCAATATCATGTTCCTCGGCGCAGAGTTTACCCAAGTCTACGTCAATCAGTATGGCTCCGACATCAGATTGGAGGAAGGTGCGATTCCGCTGCGCGAGGCCGTGGCGCGCAAGCAGGGGCTGCCCAGCACAGAGCCGGAACAGCCGGGCGACCGCGTACTGCGCCCGGGGCGCGAGCGGGCCCGGCAGGCTCGTCAAAGCCAGCCGACACAGCAAGCAGAGCAGCGCGAGCCAGCGCCCTCTCCTTACAGCGCCGCCGCCCGCTCGACGGCGACCCCGCCCCCCGAGCGGACATACGTCCGGCGGGAGACGAGGGCCGAACGAGAGGAAAAGAAGTGGTCGCCCCGGGACTATGCTGTGGGCGCGCTGGCCCTCGTCATCGGCCTCGTCGAACGTTCACGCCGTCGTGACGGAGATTGAGTGGCCTCCGGTGGTCACCGATTGGCTGTTATATCGTCGTTTGTATCCTTTAACTATATCTACATACATGCGCCGAGCACTCAGAAGGGGTACCCTGTACGTTAAAAGCCTTCTGTCGGAACGCAAGGCCCCTTCCAGTATCGCCATCGCCGGCGGTGATCTTCTATGACTGAACCCGGCAGCCTCGGCGATTTACTTCCGGATGACGTTCTGTCGACACAGCAGGTCGTCTCGCGGATTAATGAGCTGATTGCAATCTGCCACGACGGCGCGCTGGGCTATGAAGTCGCCGCGCGCTTCATCGAAGAGGGGCGCTATAAAGAGCTCTTCCTCCAGTACGCACGGCAACGGCGGCAGTTTGCCGCTGAGTTGTACGGTCGGCTCGAGCAGAGCGGCGCTGTGGCCGAGACAGAGGGCGATCTCGCCGGCTTCATTCACCGCACCTGGATGCGGCTCCGGGTGCGCCTGACAGGACACGAGCTTAAGATTATTCTGGAGGAATGTGAACGCGGCGAAGAGGCTGCCGTCGAAGTCTATGTAGAAGCGTTGCAGCTTCCGCTGGCGCGCGAGCTGCACGTCCTTATCGACCGTCACTATCAGGCGATCCGCGCGGCCCGCGATCGCCTGCGCGCGCTGCAAGCGGCGCTCGTGATGACGCCGTGACGGCAGCGGGCCGTGCGGCAAGTGCAGCACCGGCTTGGCTGGCGAGGGGAACGCACGTGAGACGAGCGCAGTCGGAATGTACACTAGGGAGAAAGGAAGCGACACGATGAAAGACAAACAACTGGACATTAACGTAAATGTTTCTTTTGGAGAACGGTGGATCTCGGGAGTCGCCGGCGTGGTCCTCACCGGCGTTGGCCTGGCTCAGAAGTCGGTCGTCGGCGTAATAACGGCAGCGGTCGGCCTCTATCTGCTCTACCGTGGCGTCACCGGCCACTGCTACGCCTATGACTTCTTGCCCCGGCGCGGGACAAAAGCGGATCTGCTCCCGGCGAACGAGCCGCCGCCGCTGAGTGTTACGCGCGGCGACGAGGTCGCCGAGGCGTCTTGGGAATCGTTCCCCACCAGCGACCCGCCGTCCTGGGCGATGGGCCGCCGCGACGAGGATTAAACGAGGTTACCATGGCCAAACAAGTAACAAAGAGCATTATCATCAAGTCCGATCTCGAATCGATCTTCAATCTGTGGGCAGACTTTGAAAACTTCCCGCACTTCATGCGCCATGTGAAGGCGGTCAAGAAGCTTGACGACCGTCTCAGCGAATGGACCGTCGCCGGTCCACTGGGCGCCAGCGTGCGCTGGAAAGCCGAATTGACGCGCTTTGAGGAAAACAAACGTATCGGCTGGAATACAAAGGACCACGAAGGAATGCTCACCACCAGCGGCCAGGTGAGCTTCAATCCCTTGCCTGAAGGTGAAGTGCAGGTGACCGTCGTCCTGCAGTATACGCCGCCAGCTGGCGTTGCGGGCGAGGTGGTCGCGCATTTGCTGATAGACCCTGAAGAACGACTGGAAACTGACCTCCGCAACTTCAAGCAGTTCGCGGAAGGGATGTACGATCGAACCGCACAGTAGACACGGTACCTCAGTCTGACGGCTGCCGGTACGTCAATGGAGAGAAACGGCGTGAAGACTGCACTTGCAATGTTCCTGGAGCGCGATGATGCGCGGCAGGCGCTTGCCGGCCTCGACGCGGCCGGTTACAGCGCAGAAGAAATAGGTGTTCTGGCCCGGCAGGAGGCGGTAGAAGCGCTGTTGGACGAGGAGCCGGCAGAAAACGCCGCCGAATCGGCGGGTATCGGCGCGCTGGGCGGAGGGGCACTTGGTGGGCTGATCGGCCTCCTTGCTGGCGCCAGTGCGCTTGTCCTTCCAGGGTTGGGCCCAGCCCTCGCCGGGGGCATCTGGGCCACTGTGCTCGGCACAACAGCCGCTGGCGCCGGTATTGGCGCGGCCTATGGGGGCTTTGTCGGCGCGCTCGTCGGTTTTGGCGTGGCTGAGGAACAGACACACATCTACGAAGAAGGCATCGAGCGCGGTGGGATTCTGCTGCTGGTACGGGGGACGGATCAGAAACGGCTCGAGGCGGCAGCTGAGATTCTGGCCAGCGCCGGTGGGAGTGGGGTTGACGTCGTAACCAAATCGTAGAAAAGTTCTATTTATCCCTGGAATGGGCGCAACTTTTTTCCGGGCGGGGGCGCGGCTAATCTTCATCGGGTATACGCCTCCCCTGGAATGGTCCGCCAGAGCTGCTGCTGCGTACGGCTGCAGCTAACTGTCTGCTTCCGTCCCCCGTCCGGGTGCAGGCTCTGCCAGTACGCGTCGTGGTGAGAGTCGCGGTTATAACCCTTTACAGCCTGCTGCCCGTTGGCGTAAAAACATCTCACGATCTTCTCGGGATCGATCTCGTCGCCGTCGCCGCATACACCGTTGGCGGCGTCAACTCCATTCTTGCCGTTCCCCGTTATCCCTTTCGAAAACAGGTCTACAAGTTGGCGGTTGAGCCGTTTCTGGCGCCCGCGCGACTCTACGCTGTGGGGGCCGCTGTAACTGTTCGGTAGTTGCCAGGCCAGGTAACTGGCGCCAGCCGGGCCGTGGCGGCCCTGTTGGTCGGTAAAGCGGAAAATGGCATGCCCGTGACGCCACGCGCGCTCCTGTGCCGCCTCGAGACTATACGCCGGGCCAAGTGCCCAGTTACGTTGCCGCTCCACGCCGGCTCGCTCCTCATAGAGACGCTGGGTGCGCGGGCTGACGCCGCTTAGCCGTTCCAGCGTCTCCCGCGCAATCGGGCCTCCCTGGGCGCGCGCGCTGTGAAAGGTGGCGTAGAAATGGGCGCGGGCGAGGCCAATGCTCTCGGCCAGTGCGGCCACCGGCACCGCCACCGGGCGCATCTTCAGGCATGTCACCTGCAGTGCCGCCGCCACTCGCGCTGCCGAGCGCAGCCAGATCCGCTCCTCGCCGTCTTTCGTCACCTCGCGCCTCCAGAACGTCGGCTCTCCTTCGCGCAGCAGATTGCGGAGCTGGCGCCAGCCGCAGATGCGCAGCGGCGACTTTTTGTCTGTCAGGTGGGCGCGGGCATCACGCAATTCGATCCAGCCCGCGCCCTCCGCGTCCATGTGGCGCAGGAGCAGCCAGACGCGCCCGGGGGCAGCCACCCCTTCGCGCAAAAGGGCCAGCGCCAGGTCGGGCAGGAGCGAGACGGTCGCTGCGGCGGGGGCCGAAATGCTGCCCGGGCCTTCAGGAGTCTGGCGAGGGCGATCATCCGTCCGCCCCGGGGTGGGGGGCTGAGTCGGCAGCCACTCCAGCCGCAGCGCCTGCGCCCGCTGCTCCGCTGCCCGCCGCCGCTCTTGGGCTGCCCGCAGCGCCCGGGTCAGTGCTTCGCTCTCCCACCCCAAAGGGGACTGAACGCTCTTGCCGGGCGCCTGTAAAGCGTCTCGGAACTGCTCAGATGCCCCTACTGGTCGCACCTTCCGCCGCGCCTGCGCATCGGCGCGGAGGTGGTCCACCCGACTCGCCACCTGTGGTGGCGCGCCGCTAAAGCTCCGGTGCGCGCATCGGCCGCGACTACGAGAGCTAGCTGCTCCACCTGTGTCCGCAGCGCTACTTTGCGCGTCCGTAGCGCCGCGAGTCGGCAGGGGACGAGGGTTCTCGCTACGCGCGCACTGCTGCTGCCGGTGCTGTTGGCGCCGCAGCGCCAGTTGCTCCTGTGCGGCAAGCAGGGCCGCCGATGGCTCTCCTGCCTCCGCTGTTGCCCCGGCCGCCACTCCTTCTATGGAGCGGCGCGACTGCCTGCCTGTTTGCTGGGCCACGGTGCACACTTCCCTGCGCAAGAGCAGGCAGCGGCAACGAAGGCCACACCGATCGCCGGTTAGCTGCGCCTGCGGGAAGCTGGACCCACCGCGGAAGAAGGGCTTCCTCCCGGGCTGTCAGATCGATATAAGCAGGCGCTCATCGACGTTGACAGTGTCGCGAGCGTGTGCTATGCTCATTACGCAACTAGGTAAGCTGCCCCGGGACATAAAAATCCCCTCCCCATTAAAGGGGCTCTGTAAGCAAAGGGTGTTGGCGGCACCCCTTACCGAGAAGGGCAGATTAACTGGGACAAGGCCAAGCGCGAAAGCGCCTGGCCTTTTTTTTAGGAGCGGGCGAACGCCCGCCTAAAGGACGGCTTTACGTACCGCCCCGTTCACAGATCGTTCGTGGGCTGAGAGTCATTGCAGACATGCTACAGAGCCGTCGTCCACCTCTCTCTGTTCCCCTACGAGATCGTTGTTAAGCACGCGATATATACGGTACAATCGTATCAACGCGGTCACGGCGTCGCTCATAAAGGGCGACTGATCGCAGTCTAACAAAATTAGATTGGCCTGTCAACCGATCTATAGCATATAGATTTGATTTTTGGTCACGTTTCTTGTAAAATGTGCTACATATCCAATCTTGTCCCCACCTACTCACGGTAAAACGGCCGTGAGTGAGCAGTATGAAGGATAGTGTGCCATGATCGACGATCTAAATCCGGCGCTCCAGTTAGAGCGGTTTGCGCAGCCGAACTGGGAACGGCTGGGCGTGGTGATGCCGCCGTTCAGCATCGAAGCCGACCCCCGCTTCATGTATATCTCTGACGATACCCGTCGCGCGCTGTCTAAAGTGAGCTTCATGGTCGAAGCGGGGCAGGGGGCTTCGGTCGTCGTCGGCGAGGTAGGAACGGGCAAGACGACGCTCGCCTCCTGGTTCCATAGCCGCTATCAGCGCCGCCCCGACTTTCTGGCCGCCCGCGTGGACGAGCCGCCTAAGCGCAGTGGCCTGCTCTTACTCCGGCGGATCGCCGCCGAGTTCGATCTCCGCACCCGTCGGGCGACGGAAGACCAGTTGAACGAATTCCGCTCTTTTCTCGTACGGCAGAGCGAAAAGGGCGTGCTGCCCCTGATCATCATCGACGAAGCGCACGAGCTGGGCGTGGAGCAGTTTGTGGAGCTGCGCCGGGTGCTTAACTTCCGCGACCCGGAAGGGGGGAAGGCCTACCAGTTGATTCTCCTCGGCCGGCCGGAGCTGGACATTAATCTGCGCGATGTGCCCGACTTTAACGATCGCGTCGCCACCCGTAGCTCCCTCGATCCGCTAACCCCCGACGATACCAAGTCCCTGATCGAGTATCGCCTGCTCGCTGCCGGCCGGGATCCCAAGCTGCGTCCACTTTTTACGAACGACTCGATACTGCCGATCTGGAAGGAGACGCGCGGCTATCCCCGCAGCATCTGTCTCCTCTGCCTCCATCTCTGCCTGGAGCTGCTCGATCAGAATGAAGACCAGGTTACGGAAGCGTTTGTGGTCAACTTCCTGAGCAAGCATCAGAGTTACCGCCGCCTGGAGGATAAGTTGTGAGCGGAGACAAACGGCCGGCGGGTGGTCCTGCTCGTGAAGACGAGCAGCCGGCGCGTCAGAACCGTGAGAAGCAAAAAGATAGCACGCTCGCCGCACTGCTGCGCGATAAACGCCGCCGGGGGCGTCCGCCGCGGGCCATCAGCCGCCAGAATGTCTACGTCGAGCTGGACGCCGAGCAGAAGCGGCAGCTGACTGCGCTGGCGACTCATCTGCCGGAAAACTTTGTCCGCGCCGATGTACCCGACCTGGCGATCATGGTTCTCGCCGCCCGCCTCGAAGCGCTACGCCGGGCCGTCTCCGGCCGGACGCGCGAAATCCCGGAAGGGATTACCGATCTGGAAAGCCTCTATCTGCTGTGGGATCTGCCCCTTCCCGAGGAGCACGAAGACCCGCGCTGGACCTCAATCCGTGTCTCGCCGCAGCAGGCAATCGATCTTGGGCGGGTGCATGGTACCCTCAACGTCCTCTTTGGTGCCACGCGCAGTGAAGTCTTCACGCTGGCGCTCAACCTCCTGGAGCAGTTCGTTGATGAGGATATGCCGGATCTGTCGGGGCTCTCACTATTAGAAATGAGAGATATTGTCGACGAGATTTATTTGTGAGCCACTCATAATTAAATAACGCCTTTTGGGGGCCAAATTTCAGTAATTTACAGGTATATGTGGGATATCGGCCCCATCGATCCGCCAGATGTGGGCATAGACGTATCGGGGAAGGGAATCCAAACATTTGCCACAACAGATAGAAACCGGCTGATGCAGAGTACGGATCCCTGCGAGGCCGGCTCCAGCGGGCAAATGAAGGGTGATTGGGGGCCGGCGAAGCCGCATCGCGCTCAATTTTCCTCTTTTACGGCAAAAAATGGCCGTTCACACAGATCTTGCGTATAGTGGTAGCGACGAAAAACGAGACCTCGACGGACGTGTCGTCGTGCTTACACGGCCCGTTTATTTAAACGCGTTGGGGAACGCGTTCTCCAACGCGTTTTTGCGACACGCTTTCTAACATGCAGTTTATGAAATTTCCTTGATCCTCATGTGCCCTCATGCTATACTACATATCCGCTCGTGAGAATGGGTTCAAACGCCCGTCGGATGAGCGGGTGGACTGTTTTCAGTCCCTTCAATTAAACAACAAAAGTGTGATAGGAAAAGAAGCGGTAAGCGACCCGGTTGCGCCCTACGGAGGCTGAGAGGCCGAAGATGGGAGAGCGGGTTGCAACCCAAACAATTCCAGAAATACGACTCACTATG
>JAWVYW010000061.1:0-21190 GCA_033722535.1 Promineifilaceae bacterium (SeqCode) | reverse complement strand
TGAGATCGTCGACGTGAAGCGGCTCGACAGAGAGCAGCTTTAGCAGTGCAGCTTCTTCTTCCGACTCAGGCATCGCCATCTGCACCGCTACCTGCTGCGGCACCATGTGCAGGTTGAGCTCTTCCAACACATCCTCCACCCCCAGCACCAGCTTCGCTCCCTGCTGAATGAGGCGATTCGTTCCTTTGCTGGCGCGGCTGTTCACGTTGCCCGGGACCGCGAAGACCTCCCGATCTTGCTCCAGGGCAAAGTCAGCCGTAATCAAAGCGCCACTTCGCTCGCCAGCTTCAACGACGATGGTCCCCAGCGAGAGGCCGCTGATGATCCGATTGCGCGGCGGGAAGTTACGTGCATCCGGCTGGACCCCGAGTGCGTATTCGGTTACAACCGCGCCCTGCTCCTGAGAGACGATGGTGCGCGCCAGGTTCCGGTGCTCGGGCGGGTAGAGACAGTCGAGGCCCGAGCCGAGGACGGCAATTGTGCGCCCGCCCATTTTCACCGCCGTCTTGTGGGCGATGCCGTCGATGCCGCGCGCCAACCCGCTGATGATGGTGACATTATGACGGACCAGCCCTGCCACCAGCTCGCGGGTGATCTGGCGCCCGTAGGCGGTAAGCCGGCGCGTGCCGACGACGGCGACGGCCCAGCGGTCGACCTCTTGCAGACGACCGGCGACATAGAGGACGGGCGGCGGCGCAGGGATCTCCCGCAGATAAGGCGGATAATCTTCCGAGGCCCAGGTGAGAACGGTGCAACCCCGATCCTGTACCCGCTCCAGGTACCCATCGAGGTCGACATCGCGCCGCGCGGCGGAAAGCGCCCGCCGCGCGCGACGGTCCAGACCGAGCCGTTCCAACTCTCTCTCGCTTGCCCGCCACGCAGCCTCAGGACTGCCAAAGTGATCCAGCAACGCCTGCAACCTGACAGGACCGATTCCGCTTACGAGATTGAAACCGAGCCAGTACTTTAAGTCGCGCATGGGGGCTACAATAAAGAGTCAGAGGGACAGTGTCAAGTTTTTCCTTCTACCTGCTGGCTCCCCACGTCCCTGTTCACCCGGCGACTGTCTTAGCGCAACCCTTCCATAAGATGCACCGTCATCCTGCCCGCCTCGAGATCCACCTCTTTCACAACCGCTTCGATGTTCGGCAGCAGCAGCTCGCCTTCCGCGTGGCGCACGACGAAGACTTCGTTGGCGCCGGTTTCGATGATCTCCGCCAGTTCACCCAGATATTCACCCTCGTCGCTGACCACTTCCAGGCCCTCGAGCTGGTAATGATAGACCTCCCCCTCTTCCAGGGGGAGCGCCTCGGCGACGGGCACCATCAGCCAGGCGCCGCGAAGCATTTCCGCACTTTCGCGGGAATTGACATCGACCAGGGCGAGCAGCACGTAGCCCTTGTGAAAGCGTACCGTGTCGACAGCGTGGCGCTCAGGGTCGGGATCATCGGGATCGCGAGCCAGGTACACCTGCTCCAGCCATGTGAAGCGCTCGGGGAGCTCCGTGTGGCTCTCGACGCGCATCTCGCCGCGCACGCCGTGCGGGCGCACGACGCGACCGATGACCAGGAAGCCGGGCTCGACCGCAACCACTAGTCGACGACCTCCAGCACCACATCACGACCCTGGCGGTCGGCTGCGACCTCGACCAGCGTGCGCATGGCGTTGACGACGCGCCCCCCTTTCCCGATGACGCGCCCCATATCGGAGCTCGCGACCCGCAGCTCGAGGATGGTGGCGCCACGGCCTTCCACTTCGTCTACGCGGACGCTCTCTGGATGATCGACCAGAGACTCGGCAATAAATGTGACCAATTCTTTCATAACGCCTCTAATTGTGCCCTGGCTGCCGCGCGCGCGATAGAGAGCGGCAGCTGAGCGTCAGCGGGGAAAACTCAGGCGGACGCTTCCTCTTCAGATGCTTCCTCTGGTTCTTCCGCGGATTCCTCCACCTCTGGCGCTTCCCCGGCTTCAGATTCGCTACCTTCCAGCACTTCGTCAACGGCCTCGCGAACGGTATCCACCGTATCGGATACCGTATCCGTCACCGTCTCCACAGCAGTGGATGCCGCCTCGGTAACACTCTCGGGAACGGCATCAGCAACGGTATCAGTCACTGTGGTTGTCACATCGTCGACCGTCTCCGTCACATCTTCGGCAACGGTTGTTTCCTCTCCGGCTTCCGTATAAGCCTCGCCGACCTCTGTCGCCGGGGATTCAACAGCCTCCACCTCGCCCTCCACTTCAGCTTCAGCCTCGGGTGTGGCAGCGGGCTCCACGGCCTCCTCACTCTCTTCGGCCGCTTCTACCTCTTCAACATCTTCCTCGGCGGCGAGCTCGATGCCTTCGAACTCGGCCACCAGTGCTTCCAGCGCCTCGCCGGCGTGCAGCCGTTCTAGCCGCACAAAAGTACCCTGCTTATCGAGCAGGCGGCGCACGGCGTCGGTAGGCTGGGCGCCTACGCTCAGCCAGTAGAGAGCGCGCGACTCGTCAATCTCATAGGTGATCGGATCGGAGAGCGGCGTGTAGTGGCCGATACGCTCAACGATGCGTCCGTCGCGCGGCGCCTCTGAGTCGGCGACGACGACCCGGTAATAGGCCTGTCTCTTCTTCCCGATGCGGGTTAATCTAATCTTCAGCATAACTTCTTCTCCAGTCTCAAAGCGTCCGAAATCCTCGGACTTACCATTACTCTATTTGCAAATAAAACGAATCACGGGGCAGCTTTAACGGAAACCCTCGAACATGCCGGCGAGCCCGCGCCGACCGCGCCCGCTCTTTAACTGCTTCATCATCCGCTGCATCTCCCGGAACTGCTTGAGCAGAGCGTTGACCTCCTGCACCGTCGTTCCGGAGCCGGCAGCAATACGGCGCTTGCGGCTGGCCTTGATCTTCTTCGGATTACGCCGCTCGTAAGGCGTCATCGAGCGGATGATGGCCTCGATGCGCTTCAATTCCTGCTCGGCATCAGTGAGATCTACGTCCTGGGCCATCTGATTCATACCCGGGATCATCTCCATCAGCTTGCCGATCGGGCCCAGCCGTTTGATCTGCTGCATCTGGCTGAGGAAATCTTCGAGTGTGAAGTCGCCCGCCATCAGCTTCTCGCCGGCGATGCGCGCCTCTTCCTCGTCCATCTCCTGCTGCGCTTTCTCAATCAGCGTGAGCACATCGCCCATGCCCAGAATACGGCTGGCCATACGGTCAGGGTGGAATAGCTCCAGCCCATCCAGCTTTTCGCTGGTACCGAGATATTTGATGGGCACGTTGGTCACGGCGCGCATCGAGATGGCAGCGCCGCCGCGCGCGTCGCCGTCGATCTTGGTCATGATCAGCCCGGAGATGTCAACTGCGTCGTCGAAGTCGGTCGCAACGCGCACCGCTTCCTGCCCGGTCATAGCGTCAGCGACCAGCAGCGTCTCAATCGGCTCGACCTGCCGCTTAATCGCCTTGATCTCATCCATCATCATCTCGTCAATGTTCAGCCGTCCGGCGGTATCGACAATGACGGTGGTCAGGTTTTCATCGCGCGCATAGCGCACGGCATTGGCGGCCAGCTTTGGCGGGCTGGCGTCGACGCCTTCGCTGAAGACGGGGATGTCGAGCTGGCGACCGAGCGTCTCCAGCTGGTCGATCGCTGCCGGACGGTAGACGTCGGCGGCCACCAACAGCGGACGACGCCCCTGGCGGCGCAGATGGAGCGCCAACTTGGCCGCCGTCGTCGTCTTACCAGAGCCTTGAAGGCCGACGAGCATAATAACAGCCGGCGACTGCATCCCCAGGTTGAGACGCCCCGGCTCGCCCAGGGTGCGGACCAACTCCTCGTTGACGATCTGGACCACCTGCTGACCGGGTGAGAGGCTACGCATCACTTCGTGGCCGACGGCGCGCTCGCGCACGCGGCCCACAAAGTCCTTCACAACTTTAAAGTTCACGTCTGCTTCGAGCAGCGCCAGGCGAACCTCGCGCATCGCCCGATCGACGTCCTCTTCGGTGAGTTTACCCCGGCGCCCAAGCGTATCGAAGACTGACTGCAGTCTATTTTGCAGTGACTCAAACACCTACTAGCTTTCCTTTGTCATTCAATCAGGAACAAAAAATGTGGCCTCGCCACAAATTAACAATTCTAGCGGAGCGAGGCCACATCGTCAATTTTAATCACCGGCACCCGCTGGTTGGCACCTGCGGTTGGCGGTCTGTCCGGAGCGGTCAGTCGGCCACCTCTTCAAGGAGGGCCGCCGCCTTCTCCCGCAGCAACTCGGCGCGATCGGTGTTTTCCCAGGGGGCGTCGATGTCGTCACGACCGAAGTGTCCATAAGCAGCCGTCGCCTGGTAGATAGGCCGCCGCAGATCGAGGTCACGGATGATGGCCCCCGGCCGCAGGTCGAACGTCTCGTCAATCAGCTCCACCAGTTTCTCCGGCGGCAGCTTGCCGGTTCCAAACGTCTCCACGTTGATGCTCAACGGCTCGGCAACGCCGATGGCGTAGGCGACCTGCACCTCGCAACGTTGGGCGAGCCCGGCGGCGACCACATTTTTGGCCACCCAACGGGCCGCATAGGCAGCGCTACGGTCGACCTTCGTCGGATCCTTGCCGCTGAACGCGCCGCCACCATGGCGGCCCATCCCACCATAGGTATCGACGATGATCTTCCGCCCCGTCAGCCCAGCGTCCCCCATAGGTCCGCCGATGACAAAGCGCCCGGTGGGATTGACAAAGATGCGGATCTCATCATCGATCAGCTCTTCTGGAATGACCGGATCAATCACGTTCTCGATAATCGCCTCGCGGATCGTATCCTGGTCGACCTCCGGCGCATGCTGGGTGCTGATGAGCACGGTGTGGACGCGCTTCGGCTTGCCATAGCTGTACTCCACTGTGACCTGCGACTTGCCGTCCGGGCGCAGCCAGGGGAGGGTGCCGTTCTTACGGACCTCCGTCAGGCGGCGGGTCAGACCGTGGGCCAGATGGATCGGCAGGGGCATCAGAACGTCGGTCTCATCACAGGCGAAGCCGAACATCATGCCCTGATCGCCGGCGCCAATGGCGTTGATCGCCGCCTCTTCATCTCCATTGCTGCGGTACTCCAGCGCCCGGTTGACGCCCTGCGCAATATCCGGGCTCTGGCTGGCAATCGCCACCTGCACACCGCAGGTGTTCCCATCGAAGCCCTTCTCGCTGCTGTCGTACCCGATGTCGAGCAGCACCCGGCGCACCAGTTCGTCGGCGTTGACAAAAGCCTCCGTCGTCACCTCACCCATGATCATTACGAAGCCGGTTTTGGTCGCCGTTTCACAGGCCACGCGCCCCGTCGGGTCCTGCTCCAGGACCGCATCGAGAAAGGCATCACTGATCTGGTCGCAAAGCTTGTCCGGGTGGCCTTCCGTCACCGATTCGGACGTAAACAGCAATGAAGGAGCGCTCATAAAAGTTGTACTCATAACTGCTACCCTCCTTAAAGAGTCAATTTAGCAGCACCCGGCGCGACAATGTTGCTCGCGCGGGGCCTAATAATAAAAAAGCCTCCTGGCGGCAGACAGGAGGCTCTGTGAACAGATATGTCCCCTTATCTTCCAGTATCCACTGTCGGAATTAGCACCTTTCCCAGAACGACACGCATCGTCGGCGCGTCGGGTGGTTGCTGCAGTTTCACAGGGCCGGTCCCTCCACTGCTCGGGATAAGAAGTATGACGCTGTTAAAGACGAGGCCGATCTAGCCTCGTTACGGAAATGAGTATAGCGCCTCCCGGGGCGCTGTCAAGCGGGTTTACTCCCACTTCTCCGGCGGCTCCGGCATGCCTAGAATATGATAACCGCCGTCGACGTAGACGACTTCACCCGTTACGCCGCTGCCTAATTCGCTACAGAGCCAGAGGGCGGTCCGCCCGACCTCCTCCTGATCGACGGTGCGGCGCAGCGGCGCCCGCTCCTCCACGTAGTGCAGCATCTTTCGGAAACCGGGGATCCCGGCTGCGGATAGGGTCTTGATCGGCCCCGCAGAGATAGCGTTGACGCGTATGTTCTGCGGTCCCAATTCGGCTGCAAGATAGCGTACGCTGGCCTCTAACGCCGCCTTGGCAACGCCCATCACATTGTAACGGGGAATCGCCTTCTCGGCGCCGTAGTAGGTCATCGTCAGAACGCTGCTGCCTTCGGTCATCAGTGGCAGAGCGGCCCGGGTGAGCGCCACGAGGCTGTAGGCGCTGATGTCGAGCGCCAGCGCAAAGCCCTCGCGGCTCGTATCGACAAAGCGCCCCGACAACTCTTCCCGGCGGGCAAAGGCCACGGAGTGAATCAAAATATCGATCTCCCCGAAATGGTCGCCGGCCTTCGCGAAAAGCGCTTCAATCTCCGCATCGTCTGACACGTCACACTTCTCCACAAATTCGACGCCGATGGAGTTCGCGAGTGGCATCACCCGGCGCTCCAGCTGAGGTAAGCCGTAGCTGAAGCCGAGAGTGGCTCCATGCTCGTGCAACGTCTGCGCGATCCCCCAGGCAATCGAGCGGTCATTGGCCAGGCCAAAGACCAACGCCTTCTTCCCTTGCAGCAGCTTTTCCATTCTTCCTCCTGTTACTTTGAAACCCAGCGATTGTCACGAATCCAGTAGCGCCATGGGACGGAGCGCCATGGCTCGGGCGTCTTTCCCAGGCCAATACGCGGCCCCCGGGCGATATCGGCGGGCGCGATCTGGATCCCCCGCTCGATCCATACAACCCGGTCGGGGGTGCAAAGATTCGCGCCATGGAGCGCGCCGTCGATGGCCAGCGCCTGCGTCAGCTTGGCCGGTCCGTTGGTCCATTCCGGTCGCGGCCGCCCCTCCCGCCGCCGGGCCATCACCGCCTCCCCTTCCCGCGGCTCCAGCGCACGCACGAGAACCGCGTTGGGCTCCCCTTCAACCCCGGTGACGACGTTGAAGAGCCAGTGGAGGCCATAGGTAAAGTAGACGTAGGCGCGCCCGGGCGGCCCAAACATAACCTCGGTACGCGGGGTGGGTCGCCCGCGATTGGCGGTGCCGTGGCAGGCCAGGTCTGGCTCCTCACTGTCACAGTACGCTTCGGTCTCTACGATGAGGCCGCCGACTCGCTGCCCATCCACCAGGCGCACCAACTGCTGTCCCAGCAGCGCCTGCGCTACCACGCGCGCGGGACGGGCATAAAAGGACTGTCTGAGCCGTTCTGTCATCGCGCTCTACCATAGCGCGGGCAGCGGTTTCTGCAAGCGAGAGATACTTGCCTACCGGCCCACAGCAGCTACAATGAGCATGCCAGAGCAGGTTGCCGCTGTTTGGAACTTGGGACCCACGTGTATGCCACGCTTCGCCGACAAAATCGTACTCGTCACCGGCTCCGGCCGTGGAATTGGACGCGAGATTGCCCTCCGCTTTGCACACGAGGGGGCGCACCTTGTCGTCAACTTCTTCCGCAACCGGGAGCCAGCGGAAACAACGGCGGGCGAGATTCGGCATCTCGGTCGGCGCGCGCTCGTGGTGCGCGCCAACGTAGGCGACCTCGACGATCTGGCTCGTCTTTACCGTGAAATTGAAGCAGAGTTCGGCGCGCTGGATATCCTCGTGCACAACGCTGCCTCCGGCTACAATCGTCCGGCGCTGGAGCAGCGTCCAAAGGGCTGGGAGTGGACGATGAACATCAATGCCCGCTCTCTTCTCTTCGGCGCTCAGCATGCAGCGCGGCTGATGGACGGGCGCGGTGGGGCCATCGTCGCCATCAGCAGCCTGGGCGCGCAACGGGTCATGGAGGAGTACGTGCTGGTCGGTACTTCCAAGGCAGCGCTCGAGGCGCTGGTACGCTACCTCGGCGCTGAACTCGCGCCTCACGATATTCGCGTCAACGCCGTCTCCCCCGGCGTCGTGCTCACCGACGCGCTGGAACATTTTGCCACCTTCCGTGATGAAGGGCGCGATCTGGTTGAGGAGGTGCAGGAGCGGACGCCGGCAGGGAGGCTTACCTCCCCGAACGACGTCGCCGACGTCGTCACCTACCTCTGCAGCGCGCACGCAAAGATGATCGTCGGGCAGACGATCGTCGTCGACGGCGGCTACGCGTTGTTGGCGCGCTGAGAAGCGTCGAATGCGGCGCGCTCCTGCTCATTGTGACGCCACGACGATAACCAGGGAAAACACAGGCATGAACCGCGACAAACACAGTCGGCTCCCTATCCTCCTCCTTTCCCTTCTCCTCACACTGCTCATCTACGTGTACGGCGAGCGCTGGCTGCGCGCACTGCTACTGTATCTCTCTAACGCCGCCTGGGCGCGCCGGCTGGTCACCGCTTTCCCCCCCGCGTGGTACGTCGCCAGCCGCTTTGTCGCCGGGGACCAGGTGAGCGATGCAATGCGCGCCACACGAGAGCTGAACGAGGCGGGCATCAAGGTAACGCTCGACTACCTGGGCGAAAGCGTGACCGACCCCTCGGAAGCACGCGCCGCGCGCGACCAGATACTCCGGCTTGTGGAGCGCATCCATGCGACCGGGTTGGACGCGGGGGTGTCCGTCAAGCTCAGCCAGCTGGGCCTGAAAATAGACTTCGACCTCGCCCTGGAAAACATGCGCCGCATCCTGGAGCGCGCTGCCCAGCATGACATATTCGTGCGCATCGACATGGAAGAGAGCGCTCTTGTGAGTGCAACGCTCCGTCTGTACCGTACGCTGGCCCACGAGGAAGGATTCGAAAATAGCGGGGTCGTAATCCAGTCTTACCTCTACCGCAGTGAAGAGGACGTGCGCCGACTCATCGAAAGCGGCGACAGTGTGCGGCTGTGTAAGGGCGCCTATAAAGAGCCGCCCGAGGTTGCCTACCCGCACAAGGAAGATGTGGATGCCAACTTCGTGCGCCTGGTGCACCTGCTCCTAAGTGACGCCGCCCGCGCCAACGGTCTCTATGCGGCGATTGCCACCCACGACGAAGATATGATCCAGGCGGCAATCGCCTATGCGGAAGCAAACGACATCCCGCGCGACACCTTTGAATTCCAGCTACTCTACGGCATACGCCGCGAGCTACAACAGGAATTGGTGGCGCGCGGGTATCGCGTCCGCGTCTACGTTCCCTATGGCAGCGCCTGGTATCCCTACTTTATGCGGCGGCTCGCGGAGCGACCGGCAAATCTCTGGTTCTTTATCAGCAACCTGCTGCGCCATTGACGGCGCCGAGAGCGAATTGAGAAGAGATGGACCGACCACTGACGTTGCGTCCCGCCCGTCCTGAAGATGAGAGCGGGATCATAGCTCTCTCCGCTCACATCTGGGAGGGCGACGACTACATCCCAAAAGTGTTCGCAGATTGGCTGGCGGATGAGCACGGGCAGTTCACCGTCGCCTGTCTGAACGATACGATTGCCGGCTGTGGCAAGCTGACGCGGCTGGCAGCCGGCGAGTGGTGGATGGAGGGGCTACGCGTGCACCCGGAGTACCGGGGCAGAGGCATCGCGCGCCGCCTGCACCACAACGGTGTTGCCCTCGCCGAGCAGCTCGCTGCCGAAGAAGGGAGCATTTTGCGCTTCTCTACCCACCGGCGCAACGAGGCCGTTCATAAACTGGCTGGAGAGAGCGGCTTCCACAAAGTTAGCGCGCATATGGGTGTGGAGGTCCACGCCGGCGAAGCGAACGGCACGGTGCTGCCCTTCGTGCCCGCGACACAAGAAACGCTGCCCGCCCTGGCGCGTCGTCTGGTAGCGTCCCCTCATTTTAGGGAGGCCGGCGGTCTCTTTGAGGATAGCTGGGCCTGGTACATGCTGCAGCCGCGTCTGGCTGCGCTGGTCCGCGAGGAGCGCGTCTACTTCTGGCGCCCGCAGGACAGGGCTCCGCTCGACATGGCGGGTATCGTCATCGTCGGCGACGACAACCGGCGCACGCTCCGGCTCAACTATCTCGATGCGCCCGATGTGCTGAAAGCCGTCGTCGCCGACCTGCATACCCTCGCGCCCCGCTATGGGCACCACCGCATGCGCGGAATGCCGCCGGCCGCGCCCGCCTTCCGCGATGCGTTCGCCGCCGCCGGATGGGAGATCGCGCCAGAGTTCGAAATGTGGATCTATGAACGGCCGCTAGGCGAGGCGCAGGGTGAAGATGTTCGGGCAGGAGCGTAAAGGCCACCTTCTCGTGCGGATCAATGCCACCTGCTCTTTTATTCGCGCCCGCTTTGTGCTACTCTCTAGCCGATATTCCCGCCCAACTTTTTTAACAGGAGACAGTGATGAGCAACGGCAGTCCAAGTGATGATCTGAACAACGAGATTTTGGCCGAAACGGAAAGCTACTTCGTGTGGCGTAGCGATGAGGACGGCGAGTACGCCTACCACCTAGAGCTCGGCGGCGTCTCGCTTCATATGACGTCTGAAGAGTGGGAAGAGCTGGTTGAGTTGATGAAAGGCGTGCCGTAGCCTCCGTCTAACCGGCCGGCGCTGGTCGGACGCGGTGTGCGCGCTATGGCGGCTACGTGAAAAGCGCAGACGCAGCCGCCATTGGATTCCTATTATGGCCGACGTGGTCGAATACAGCCCCATGATCCGCGATCTTCCCGTGGACGAGCGTCCACGGGAGCGCTTTATCCAGGTCGGCGCGCGCGCTATGTCCACGACGGAGTTGCTGGCGATTACGCTGCGCACCGGTGTTGGCGGCGAGAGCGTCGTACGGTTGGCAGAACGGCTCCTGGCGGAGTTTCAGGGCCTCTCCGGCGTCGCCCGGGCCAGCCTCTCTGAGCTGTGCCAGATCAAAGGGATCGGGCCCGCCAAGGCAGTAGAGATCAAGGCGGCCTTAGAGCTGGGCCGGCGGCTTTTGGCGGCAGCGCCCGAGGAGCGACCGCGCGTGACGTCCCCCGCCGATGCGGCGAACCTGCTGATGTCAGAGATGATGCTGCTTGAACAGGAGCATCTGCGTCTCATCCTGCTCGACACACGCAACCACGTGCTGGGCACACCCACTGTCTACAAAGGGAGTCTCAACACCTCTGTCGTGCGCATCGGTGAGCTCTTTCGCTACGCCATCCGCGACAACGCCGCCGCCTTTATTGTCGTGCATAACCACCCTTCCGGTGATCCCGCGCCCAGCCCCGAAGACGTTCACGTGACGCGCCAGATCGTGCAGGCGGGCCGCCTTTTGGACATCGAACTGCTGGACCACATCGTCATCGGCCACCAGCGCTACGCTTCGCTGAAAGAGCGGGGGCTGGGCTTCGACTGACGGCGCAGCCGGCCGGCACTGTACTGGGCCTTCCCCCATAGACCGAGAGGAGTTGTCGTTATGAAGTTGCGCCCTCTCTTTATTTTCCTCCTCCTGCTTGCCCTGCCTGCGCTCTCCTGCGCCCTCCTCGGCGGTGATGGGGATGTGGACGTCGTTGAGGTCGAACCAGATCCCGGAGCCGAGCCGGAGAACGTCGTCGTGGAGCCGACGCCTGCCCCGACACCACTGTCGACCCGCACCCTCGCTCCGCGCCCGACGCCGACGACGGCGCCGCTGGCAACACTACCGGCGATTGAGCTGGCGGCGCAGCCCTATTTCCACCCAGCGGGAATCTTTTCTTTGCGGCCGCCGGCGGGCTGGACTATCTCCGATACGGACGCCTCCGCCTCCTTCGACGCAGCGGACGGCTCAGGCTTCATCTATGTTCAGGTCACCGACACCGGCCACCCGCTCGACGCATCCGCTTTCGAGAACTTCGTCGAGAATCGCGACCTCAACACCTTCGGCGCTTTCGAAAATTACACGCCGCTCGAATCTACTGTGGACGTAGAAAATGGCATCGCTACCGTCTCTAAAAGCTTTACCTTCGAGCAGGCGCCGCAGATCGTGATCACCGTATACGAGCGAAGCGGAGCGATCATCTATAGTTACGACTTCTGGATGGACGAAACGCTTTTCGAGCCCTACACGGTGCTGTATGAAGAGGTGCTGGGGACAGTAGAGACGAACCCTGATCGAGCCAGCGAACAGCCGGAGTATAATTGGGTCTACACCTTTACAGGACCAGATGGCCTCTTCGCCATCGACGTGCCGATGGCCTGGGAGTATGTCCGCGATGAAGGCGGACCGGTCACCGTCGATACCTTTCTCGCGCCTGATGAGCACGCGGTAATTCAGAACATCACCTACGACGAAGGGCTCGAAATCTCCCGTTCAGAGGCGGGTGATTTTGCGCTGGAACTGTTGCGCGAGTATTATGCCAACGACATTACAATTATCGACGATCAGGTACAGGCAGACGGCAGCGAACGGTTGGTCTGGGAATCGAGGAGCGGCGACTACAGCGGGATCTCCTTTTTCGAAACGCGCGGCACCACTTTCCTCCTGTTCACCGTCATGTACGACAACCCATTCGAAGAGATCTACCTGCCGACCCTGAATCATACCATTGAGAGCTACACAATCCCGAATTGAGCGCCGTCAACACAGCACTGAAAGAGTCGGTGCAGACGATGGAGCCAATTCAAACGACGGAGCCAACGTAAACGATGGAGAAACGGAACCAACTTCGAAACGGCGAACTCGACCGCGACTATGGCCCGTACCGCAACGACGAAGAGCTACAAACAGCCGCTGGCTGGGCGCCGTGGTGGCAGGCCCGGGAAGCAGGGGAGCCGGAGTGGAAGCATCAGAAGCCGCACTATGCCCCGGTCACGCTCGACGAGCGCACCGTCCAACGGCTGGAGACGCCCTACGGCACGCACGTCGCCGGCCTCTGGCAACAGGTACCGGCCGCACCCGGGAACCGTTACGAGCTCTCGGTTAGCGGTCAGGCCTGGTCCAGTGAAGATCCTGAGCGGGGAAGCCAACGTGAGTCAAGCGATGTCAACCTGCAGATTGGAGTTGATCCGACCGGCGGTCTTGACCCGGCGAGCCCTATTGTCGAGTGGAGTAACGTTGCCGAACCGCACGGCTATTGGGAAACGCTCCGGCTCTCCGTAGAGGCGCAGGCGGCGATCATTACGGTCTTCCTGCGTAGTGCGCCGACGCTGCCCAAACGGCAGCAGGTCGTTTTCTGGCGTGATGCGCTGCTGCTACCGGGGGGCGAATACCGCCGCAGTATGACAATTGTCGGCCCCGGCGATACGCACATCACCGTCACGCCCGAGCATCCACACCCGGAAGAGCAAGTCTCCGTGGCCGTCTCGTCCATTCGCAACTTTCCCTTCGTGGAGCTGCTCGTGTGGCGGCCCGACGAGGCCCGTTCGGCGGCCGTCTTCCACGGGAGCAGCGAAGAGGATGGGCGGACGATCTGGCGCTATACCTTTCTACCCGACGGCGCCGGTCTCTACGATCTTCGCTTCGTCGGCGATCGGGGCGCTCGCCTGCTCTCCCAGCGCCTGGTACGGATCTCTCGCCACACGCAGCTTGTTCCGAGCAACCTGCCGCGCGAGGAGTACCGGCGGGTATACGTACTGCTGCCGCCGACGGCGACCGAAGCATGGGCGGAGGCCGCCGCCCGCGGCAGTTACGCCGGCCGTTACACCATCGGCTTCTCGGCCGACGACGCGGGAATCGGCGATCTGGAAGAGCGACACGTGATCGCCGTCAACCCCCACCACTGGCCAGGCATCCTCACCGACGCTTGGTTCAAACAGAACTACCCGGGCACCCGCTTCATCCCGGTCGTCGCCAACGCACCGCGCGATCTGGAAAGCTGGCTCCGCAACTGGCAACCTGAATAAACTCATACTCGCACCCGCCTACCGCTTCCCGCCCGCGGGTGGGCGCTACTCGTGGCCCATTAGCGCCACGTCAAATACCTGCGCCTCGAAGGCATGGCCGGACGAGACGAGGATGATGCTGTTGATGACGCGCGGGCGAATATCCTGCCGGGACAGCTTTTCCAGAAGGTTGCCTGACTCGTAGAAGTAAAGCTGGTTAAACGGGACCCGCTGGTGGATGGTGTCCCCTGGCCGGCCACAGTGGATACAGAAGGGCGGCGTGACGCCCACCGCCGGCTCGCCTACAGCGTAGAAGCCCTGCTGCCAGGTGTGCAAGACGCCGTACATATCCTCATACTCGATGCGCACGAAGAGCGGGCATTCACTCCCTTTGGCCCCGCAGACCGGCAGGCTCTGGTTCACGATCCGCAGCGTGAGATAGAGGTTCAGCGCCTGGAAATTGCTCACATCCTGCTCTATCAACTGGAGCACGCTTCCCTCGGCGTGGCCGGTGCCCAGACGGCGGAAACGCAGTACCTGCTCACCGGCTTCGTCGGCGACCTGAACCTCGCCCTCCGGCTGGTCCGGCCATTCGATCTCCCACGCCCGCGGCTGCCACCCATCCATATTCTTGTTAAAGTCGCCATTCGTGACCAGATTGCGGTTGCCGCTCAGCGGTCCCTGGAGCGGCGACTGCAGCGCCATGAGTGCTCCTTCGTCGGCCCGTAACGAGAGAACGCGTCCTCCCTCCTCTACGCGCGCCATTCCCTCCTGAACCAAGATCCAGGTCTCGTGATTGGTGACGTCGAGGGTGTACTGCCCTGCATGCTGGAGCAAGACAGTGCCGCCCTGCGGCGTGTGCACCTGCAAGGCGAGCGATCGACCGTTTCGCGGCGGCAGGTTGATGCGTACAATGCCCGCCGCGGCAGCCAGCGCCAGCTCGTGCTGTGCATCACTCATGCCAAAGCGCGGCGCGCGGGCGTCCAGCACCTCGACGTGGGTGTTCCCGTTGATCTTCAGCCGGGCCAGGATCTCCGACTCGTCCGGCGTGTAAACGGCAACCAGGGCCGAATCGCTGTTGTTGGTGAGAATGCTCTCCAGCCCTTCCACACGCTGCGGAGGATCGCCGGCAAGAATCGCCGGCCGGCGCCCATTTTCATCCTCCAGACCGACGGTGCCCTCGTTCGACTCGACCATGAAGACGAGGGGAAGCGTGGCGTTGTGCAGAAAGTTATAGACCGCGAGCGGGAAGGTAATCATCAGCGACAGCCAGACGCCGAAGCTGGCGAGCAACACCAGCCAGGCAAAGCGCTCCCGCCCATCGCGGCGGCTGCCGCTCAGTGCCGAACGCGAAACGTCGTGAACTCGCCTGTCGCCGATTGCCATTCTGAATCAACTCGTGTAACGCGCGCCGCGGAAGGGCCGCTGTGCAAAAAGTCGAGTAGTTCTTGAAGCGCCGCTTCCTCGCCCTCTGCTACCACCTGCACCGCGCCATCGGATCGGTTCCGAACCCACCCTGTGATGTCGCGGGCGCCGGCAACGCGACGGGTGGTGTCGCGGAAAAACACGCCCTGAACATGTCCGTGTATCGTCGCTTCCAATCGCTTCATCGGGCTCGCGTTTGCTTCGTTGCTCCTCTTTCCTGTCTCTGATACAAGCGGCTGTCGATTATACAGATCTATTCCCCAGTAGCGACCGGTGTGCTAGTACAGGCGCGGTGGTTTAAGCGCCCGTTAACGCCCGCGTGGCGCCACCCTACGCCGGATCAGTCTTCATTAATCTTCAGGACTGCCATGAACGCCTCCTGAGGCACTTCGACATTGCCGATCATCTTCATGCGGCGCTTGCCCTTCTTCTGCCGCTCCAGGAGCTTCTTCTTCCGTGTGATGTCGCCGCCGTAGCACTTGGCGAGCACGTCTTTGCGCACCGCCTTCACGTTGGCACGGCTGATGACACGCTTGCCCACCGCGGCCTGAATCGGCACCTCGAACAGCTGGCGCGGAATTTCCTTCTTGAGCTGGGTGACCAGGCGCTGACCGCGATGATAGGCGTCCTCCTCGTGGACGATCATCGCCAGCGCGTCGACCGGCGTCTTGTTCACCAGGACCTCCAGCTTGACCAGATCGCTGGCGCGGTAGCCGGCAAAGTCGTAGTCCATACTTGCGTAGCCGCGGGTAGCGCTCTTCAGCTTATCATAGAAGTCGACGACGATCTCTGCCAGCGGCAGGTCAAACTTCAATACCACCCTTCCTGGCGCAGGATACTCCTGCCCCACCAGCTCGCCGCGCCGACGCATCGCCAGCTCCAACACCGGCCCGTAGTATTCCTCCGGTGTGAAGATCTGGACGTGCATCCACGGCTCGCGGATCTCCTCAATCTCGCTCGGAGCGGGCAGATCGTCCGGGCTATCGATGACGGATAATTCTCTGGTGTGGCTATGCAGCACCCGATATTCCACACTCGGCGCGGTGGCGACGATGTCTAAGTCGTATTCCCGCTCCAGCCGCTCCTGGATAATCTCCATGTGGAACAGACCAAGGAAGCCGCAGCGAAAGCCGAAACCGAGAGCATTCGAGGTCTCCGGCTGAAAGACGAGACTGGCGTCGTTGAGCTGGAGTTTTTCTAGCGCTTCCTTAAGCAGGCCGTAGTCGTCTCCTTCCGTCGGATAGATGCCGGCGAAGACCATCGGTTTCGCCGCCTGATAGCCGGGAAGAGGCTTTTGGGCGGGGTTGGCGGCAAGCGTGATCGTATCGCCGACGCGGCACTCGCGCACCGTCTTGAGGCCGGTGGCGATATAGCCCACCTCTCCCGCCGTGAGGCGCTGCACCGGTTTCATGCGCGGACTGAAAATGCCTAACTCGATCGGCTCCGCCTCCACCTGATTCGACATCATCTCGATCTTCTGCCCGCGTTCGAGCGCTCCATCGAAGACGCGGACGTAGGCCACGACTCCTTTGTACGCATCATAGTGGCTGTCGAAGACCAGCGCCCGGAGCGGCGCTTCCAGTTGCCCCCGCGGCGGCGGTACCGTTCGCACCACAGCTTCCAGCACCTGCTGTACGTTCATCCCCATCTTGGCGCTGATAGGAATGATATCCTCTGCCGGAATCCCGACCACCCCCTCGATCTCCTCCGCCACTTCGTCGGGTCGCGCCGCCGGCAGGTCGATCTTGTTAACCACCGCTACCAATTCCAGATCGGCCTCCAGCGAAAGGTAGAGGTTGGCCAGGGTCTGTGCTTCGATACCCTGAGTGGCATCCACGACCAAAATCGCCCCTTCACAACTCTGCAGCGCGCGGCTGACTTCGTAGGAAAAGTCGACGTGGCCGGGCGTGTCGATGAGGTTCATCTCGTATTTCTGGCCATCGTCGGCTTGGTAGCTCATTCGCACCGCCGACGCCTTGATCGTGACGCCTTTCTCCCGTTCCAGATCCATGTCGTCCAGCACCTGCTCCTGCATCTCGCGCTCGGAGATGGTGCCGGTGGCCTGCAAAAGGCGATCGGCGAGCGTCGACTTCCCGTGATCGATGTGGGCAATAATGCAAAAATTGCGTATCTTCTCTCTATCCATAGATTCCAGTATATCAAAGCGCCTTTAAATGTGTGAATGGGCGCAGCACGAATATGGGAAACACTCACAAGCACGATCCCCTGCGGCCCCACACTCACGACCCAAACCCCAAGCCGCCGACGGCCGACGCAACGTTCATACTGAAAAGGCCGGACGGCGACGAGACGCGGATCACGGTGCGTGACCTGCACGACCTCCCGCAAGCGGTCGTACCCGGCTGCCTCATCGTGAGCACCGGCCACGGCACCTCCGGCCCCTTCACCTTTACGGGGGTGACACTTTACGACCTGCTACAGCATTACGTCACGGAGCCGTGGCGCGAGGTAGAGGTGATCGGCGCCGACGGCTTCGGCAACCGCGTCGAGCACCATGAGCTGGCAGAGCCGGACCCGGCGGGCCCGATTCTGCTCGCTCATAGCGTGGACGGGGGACGGATGGAGCGCGAGGAGGGGCTGGTGCGCCTGGTGGTGCCGTCGGAACGGGACGACGCGCTGCGACAGGTGAAGTGGATCGGGCGGATCAATGTGCGCTGAGAGGCGCTGTATTCGCGCATGTTCGTGACAGCCCGCGCCGCCAGCAGCGGAAAGCGCTACTGGAGCACCCCGGCAATCGCCGCGTCGACGTCGAAATCGGAGCGGTCGCTACCCGCCTCGATTGGCCGCAGCCACACCAGAAACTCGACGTTGCCTTCTGTGCCCTCGATAGGCGAGCGGATGAGGCCCGCAGGCGGCAATCCCGCTTCCCGCGCCCACGCCAGCAGCCGCTCCAGCACCTCCCGGTGGACAGCCGGATCGCGCACGATACCTCCCTTACCCACCCGCTCCCGCCCCGCCTCGAACTGCGGCTTGATCAGCGCCACAATGTCGGAGTCGCGCGCCAACCACTGGCGCACGGCGGGTAGAATAAGCGTCAGGGAAATAAAGGAGACGTCGATCGCCACAAAGGAGACAGACTCCGCCAGTGCCTCCAGGTGGCGCGCGTTGGTGCGCTCCATAACCACCACGCGAGTGTCCTGACGTAGCTTCCAATCGAGCTGCCCATAGCCGACGTCGATGGCGTAGACGCGGGCCGCACCACGCTGGAGGAGGACGTCGGTAAAGCCGCCGGTACAGGCGCCGACGTCGGCGCACACGCGCCCGACCACGTCGATCCCGAAGGCCTCGAGCGCGCCGGCCAGCTTGTAGCCACCACGCCCTACGTAGGGCAGCGGCTCATCGACCTCAATCTCTGCGTCAAGGCGGATTGGGGTTCCCGCTTTGTCGGCACGCACGCCGTCCACGCGCACCTCGCCCGCCATAATTAACGCCTGCGCGCGCGTGCGGCTTTGCGCCAGCCCGCGCTCCACCATTAGCTTATCCAGCCGTTCTTTGTTCTTTGCCACGCTGCGCGGCCTCCTTTGCCCCTTTTGCTAACTCTGCGCCACCTCATCTATCGCCTCCTCAGCCTCCAACCGCGCCACCCACTCCGCAAAGGCATCCTGCAACGATTGGCGGAGCGAAATCTGGGGGCTCCAGCCGCTGGTATCGTGCAGACGCTGGTAGCTGCCGTAGAGGACGGGTGTGTCTGAGGGGCGCATGCGCGCCGGGTCTGGGCGGACCGTCACCGGCACTCCGGCGATCTCGATCAGGGACTCCAGCAGCGTTTCGATCGCCACGGGCTGACCGGAGCAGATGATGTAGGTTGTGCCGGGCCTACCGGCCTCGGCCAATGCCTGGTAGGCGCGGACGACGTCGCGCACGTCGGTAAAATCGCGCTGCGCCGAGAGATTGCCAACAGTCATCTCGGGCGGCCGCCGCCCGAGGCAGATAGCGGCGAGCTGGCTGGCGAAATCGGGTACGACAAAGCCACGTGCTTGCCCAGGACCGATATGGTTGAAGGGGCGCGCTTCGACGACGGGAAGATCGTAGCGCTTGTGATAGAGGGGAACCAGCCGTGCCGCCGCCCATTTGCTCACGCCGTACGGATGGTGCGGGTCGGGTTCGCTCTGCTCGGTGATCGGAAGCTGTTCTGGTGTCACCGTGCCATAGATCTCGGCGCTCGTGACGACGACGACGCGGGGGCGGCCCCAGGCGGCGGCGGCGTCGAGCAGATTGGCGGTGCCGCCGGTGTTGACGGCAATGGTGCGCGCAGCCTGGCGCCACGACTGCGCCGTCAGCGCCTGCCCGGCGAGGTGGTAGATAATATCGGGCTCTGCCTGTTCGACCGCTCCTCTCAGGCCAGCCCCGTCGAGGAGGTCTCCCTCAATGGGCGTGAAGCGGGAAGGAGCGTCCGCAGAATGCCGTGCGCCCGCTTCTTCTCGGTAGACGAGACCGAAGACGTCGTGGCCAGCCGCCAGCAAGTCGTCCACAAGATGGCTACCTGCAAAACCAGTCGCTCCGGTGACGAAGATACGCATCGATCCTTCCTCAGATCCACTTTGTTGGGCGCGTGGGTATTATACCCACTCCCCGACTGCTGTCATGCCGACATGCCGGGCCGGGGAAAGAGTGATACAACTACGGCGACAGCGTGATAACGGTGCGCGGGGCGTGTTGATGTTGTCGGTCAGGCTGGTCACAACGGAGAAGGTGCAACCATATGCGACAACTGCTGGTGGAAGTATCACGCGGGCTGGGCGGCCGCGTTCTGGAGATGGCGGCTGACTACGGCATCAGCAATAGCGTCTGCATCGAGGCGACGGACGATGAGGGACCGCGCGACCTGGTGATGATTCACATTGCAAACAAAGATGTGGGTGATCTGATCAAGGACCTGCAGTCGCTCTCCGACGTCTACATGACCCTCCTGCCGCACGGGGTCATGCCCATGCACCCGCCACAGGCCAGCGTGGCGGACCAGATACGACACGTCACCGCGCGCAGCCCGATCGAAGTATGGCTGAATGGTGTCCAGAGCGTCGGCGCGTGGAAGGGCTTTCTCGGTTACGCCGCCTTTGCCAGCGTCGTCGTCTGGATCGGCATGTTCACCGGCAGCATCTTTCTGCTCGTCTCGGCGATGCTGCTGGCCCCCTTTGCGGGACCGGCGATGAACACCGCCCTGGCTTCGGCGAGCGGGGACCGCGAGCTACTGTGGCGCAACCTCGTGCGTTACGTCGTCTCCATCTCGCTGACGATCGTCATTGCCGCCCTATTAAGCATACTCTTTGGCCAGGAGACGGCGACGACGACAATGGTCGATGTGAGTACAGTGGCATCCACCTCCGCCTTGTTGCCCCTCATCGCCGGAGCGGCGGGTGCGCTGAATCTGATCCAGGCAGAGAACAGCAGCCTCGTCCCGGGAACGGCGGTCGGCCTGCTGGTAGCAGCGGCGCTGGCGCCTCCGGCCGGGTTGGTTGGTATGGCGGGGGCACTGGGACGCTGGGATATGGCCTTTAACGGCGTGTTTGTCCTCGTGCTCCAGCTGGTGGCGATCAATCTTGCCGGCAGCATCGTCTTTCGCCTCTACGGCGTGGAGCCGTCGGGGCCACGCTACAGCCGCGGCCAAGCCGTGATTTTCTATGGCTCCATGGCGCTCTCTATCCTCGCTCTCGTCGGCCTCCTCGCCTTTCAGTTCAGAGAGCAGCCGTCCTTCCAGCGCTCCAGCCGCGCCCAGAGTGCACTGGATGTGGTTGACCGGGTTATTTCTGAGAGTGAAACGGTCGACCTGATCGAGGCAAACATGCGATTCACCCGGCCGGAGACGGGCGAGCAGGAGACGCTGCTGGGCGTCATCTACGTGCGCCGCAAGGAGGGGATTCGCGCCGACGACGAAGCGATAGCAGAAGCGGTGAGGGGCTCCATCCAGCAGGCGCTACTGGACAGTGGCTATAACGTCATGCCCCTGATCTCCGTCATCGTTCTCGAACCTCCGTCAGCGACGCCGACGCCCGCCGGCGGTGAGGACTAGCGTTTTGAACCTACTCCTCCTGCTTGGCGGCCTGGCCCTGATCCTCCTGGCCCTCGTCGACGCCGCCTGGACTTCATTGTGGATCGACGG
>JAWVYW010000060.1:0-21227 GCA_033722535.1 Promineifilaceae bacterium (SeqCode) | reverse complement strand
GTCCATGTCGCCCGGCCCAGCCAGGGGATTGTAGATGATCGTCGCCGTCGCCCTCATTTGCGCCGATCCAGCCTCCCCTGTCCCGATCCATCTCCGGCGCCGGCATGCAGGTCTCCGCTCTTGTGCAGGTCTGCACGCTTGTGCAGGTCTGCACACTTGTGCAGGGTTTGAGTATCGTTCAGGTGGCGGTGGCTTTCCTCCTGGTGCATCCAGTAGTCGTGCAGGCGCTCGGCGAGAATGTCGACCGGTGTGTGGGAGGTATCGAGGAACAGGTGGGGCAGGATGACTGGCTCCTGCGCTTCGAGCATGCGGCGGTAGACGGACCATCCGGCGTCTGAGGCATCGCCGGGGCTCCGCCGGCCCTGGACGCGCCGCAGGAGCCGCTGCCGCGTCACCGCCTCTGACGCCTGCACGCAGCAGAGCGCGAGGGGAACGTCGTGGCGGGCGGCGATCTCGACCAGCCGCTCACGGCGCAGGGCGAGGTAGTTGGAGGCGTCGAAGACAACGCGCTCGCCCAGTGAAAGGCGCCGCTCCATCGTGCGGTAGCACAGCTCGTAGATCCACGCCATCTCTGCGGCGCTGTAGGTCGGCTGTTCGCGCACGATGCGCCGGATGCGATCGGTGGTCAGTACCGTCGCCGGGACGCGCCGAAGCAGATGCTGAACGAGGTAGGATTTGCCTGCGCCGGGTAAACCAACCATGGCGAGCAGGCTGCCGCCGCCCTCGCTACGGGGCGTCTGCGGCAACGTGCGATCGATTTCCTGAACAATTGCGTGGGAGTGCATTACAGTTGATTATATCTCTTTGTTCCAGTTTTACACCCTGCTTCACGGCGGGCAGCCGGGATGGACGCAGGGTCGGCGATAGGCGGCGACGCCGTCTACCTTATCCTTTGCTGATAGGCTACCATCGAATGGCGCCCTTCTGGTATAATCTACTGGCGCGCCAGCCCGCACGTGTGGAGGGATAGAGGGGCGCACCTGCTCACAGGTCAACAGAAATTACTGCAAAGACCAGGGAATGGCTGGCGGCGCTTTCGTGGGCGCCCGCTACCAGGGATAGCTTATGGATAGAGGGTTGCTCTTTAAATCGATCTTACCTGTACTGGCGCTGGCATTGGGGGCGTGGCTGCTCACCAGCGTGGGCACGCTGGCTCCGGAAGGGAGGGCGCGCCAGCAGGCGCTGCTGCAAATGAACAGGGTGAGCCGCCTGAACGCGCCTGGGCAGGAGAGCGATCCGGCGCTGCACGATACGGTGATTGCACAGGAACCGGTCGTTCCAGCGGTGGTGCATCTGGCCGATGTGGCGCCCGGCAGCGGCGGTGCGACGGGGCAGGAGACGCGCTGGCAGCAGGGGCTGATCGATCTGGAGAACGAGATGCTGGGCAGCCCGGCGGAGATGGCGGCGCTGAGGGAGGCAGCACTGGCGCTGCCGCCCCAGCCGGAGGCCGCGCACGCGGGGCCCAGGGCGCCGCAGGCGCTTCCCGAGCGCGGCGTCCACTTTGACGCCATTCCCTACCCGCAGTCAGGGGGCTTCACGCCGCCGGACCCGGAGATGGCTGCCGGGCCGGCACACCTGATTGCCGCCGTCAACGTGGCCTTTCAGATTTACGATAAGGCAGGTCAGCCGCTGACAGCGGCGACTAGCTTCGCCGATCTCTTCGCCACCGACACCAGCGGGCGGATCAGCAGTAACTGTAAGCTCAACGGCCCGTTCGACCCCAACGTGCTCTACGACGAGGCGGCGGATCGCTTTATCCTCGGCATCGACGGCGACGGCGCCTCCTACTGTATGGCCGTATCCCGGAGCGGGGACCCGACCCAAGGGTGGTACCTGTACGAATTTCCCACGAACGTGAGCGAGCACTTCTTCGACTTTCCGCACGCGGGCGTGGGGCGCGACGCGATCTACGTGGGCGCCAACATGTTCTCCGGCAGCAGTCTTGCCGAAGGGCGGGTCTGGGCGTTCGACAAGAGCGCCCTCTACGCCGGACAGCCCGCCAGCTTTGTCAGCCGCAGTACCGGCCTTAACGACACACCCCAGCCACTTAAATTGCACGGTTTTCAGCAGGGGACGTGGCCCGCCGCTGGTCCGCACTACGTGCTGACGAGCGCCGGTTTCAATGGTCGCACCTATGCCCTCTACACGTGGGACGACCCGTTTGGCCGCAATGAGTTCCGTTCCGTGGCCGTTCTGGACATCGCCGCCGCGCATGGCGTGGCGGTTGGCCACCCAGTCAATAACCTGCAAAAAGACGGCGGTCGCTACCGGGCCAACGACTATCGCGCATTGGACTTCGAGTACCGGGATGGGTACGGCTGGACGACGATGACGGTCGCCTGCAACCCCGGTGCGGGTACGGTGAATTGCGTCCAGTGGGCGCAGATCGAGCTTGCGCGCGCACGCATCACGCAGGCGGGGATCTTCGCTTCCAACGGCGACTATCGCTCTTTCCCCGATCTGGCTGCCAACCGCTGCGGCGACATGGTGGTCGGCTACACAAAGTCGAACAGCGCCTCCTATCCCGGGGTGTGGGCTGCCGGGCGGAGCAGCGGCGATGCGGCAGGAACGCTGGCAGGAGAAATTGAGCTGAAAGCGGGGGAGGTACCGTACCAGGGCTTCGACGGCGACGGCTCCGACAACGACCCTTACCGCTGGGGCGACTATACAGGTATGACAATAGATCCGGATGGGGCAACGTTCTGGTACCTGGGGCAGTATAGCCGCGACCACAGCGAGAGTACCAAGTGGGGCACCTACATCAGCGCGATGACGATGCCCGGCTGTTTCGAGCTCGACCGGCAGAGCGAGCAGATCGCCGCTCCCGGAGCAACGGTTACTCATATACTGACCCTGACCAACGCAGGGACAGCAGACAGCTATGAAATCGCTGTGACGGGGAGTGCCTGGCCGGCAACGCTACTCACCGCCTCCACACTTTCGCTGGCAAGCGGCGAGAGCGCGGAGATAAGGGTTGCCGTGGAGGCGCCCAACATCAGCTCAGGAAGCGACAGCCTCACGCTTAGCGCTACCTCTGCCGGCAGTCCAACGGCGCTGCAAGAGGCGACGGTCACGACGGAGGTGCAGGCGACGGCAGCGCCGGCTCTGGCCCCACCGCCGCTACTGGACGGCGCGCCGGGCGAGACGGTGACGCATACATTGACGGTCGCCAATAGCGGCAATTACACCGACACCTACGCCATTACAGTAAGCGGCAACGCCTGGGCTGTAGACGCACCGCCCTCTGTTGGGCCGGTGGCGCCGGGGGCGAGCGCGACGTTCCCGGTTGCCGTCGTCGTCGGCAGCGGAACAGCGGACAGCGCCGATCTCAGAGTGACGAGCACCCTCGACGGTGCGACCGAAGCCAGCGTCACGCTCACCACGGTGTCGAACCTCCTTCTGAGTCACACGCCACAGGTGGTCGCGCCGCGCGAGACGGTTATCCATACAATCGTTTTGAGCAACGACGGGGAGAGGGACAGCTTTACGGTGGCAATCGACGCCGGCAGCTGGCCCACAACTCTGGTCAGCGAGGCGGAGATTACGGTGGCCGCCGGAGACAGCGCAGAGATCCTGGTTGCTGTGGAGGCGCCCAATGCGCCGGTGGGAAGCGATACCTTTACGGTCAGGCTCCGTTCGACCAGCCGTCCGGAGGTGGCGCTGGCGGTCGAGGGGCGCACGGTGCTGCAGGCCACGGCGGCGATAACGCTCTCGCCCCTCTCGCAGCAGCTCTCGGTTCAGCCGGGCGGGACGGTTAACCACACGGTCGTCGTCACCAACAGCGGCAACTATACTGACATCTTCCACATTACGCTCAGCGGGCACCAGTGGCTGAGCCAGGCGCCAGCGAGCAGCGGCTTTCTGGCGCCGGGCGCCAGCGCGACCATTGCCGTGCAGGTAACAGCCGGCGATGGCGTGCAGGATGTGGCGACCGCTACATTCGTCTCCGGCCTCGACGACATCGTGCGCCGTTCGGCTACGCTTGAGACCGTAAAGATGCTGCACGCATCGTTTCTGCCGGTCATCCGCATGCCAGACGGTTCGCAGCGATGATGGACGGCGACACAGCGCCGATCCGCGCCGACCGGCTCACCCGTTTCTACGGAGAGCGCGGTGCGAGGCGGGCGGCGATTGAGAATGTCACGTTCTCCTGCCGGAGCGGGGAGATCGTCGGCTTTCTGGGGCCGAATGGCGCGGGCAAGACGACGACAATGCGCATTCTGGCAGGCTACATGCCGCCCAGCGCCGGTGCAGCCTACATTGCCGGCCACCATACCGTCCGCGAATCGCTGGCTGCGCGCCGCCGTCTGGGATACCTGCCAGAGACGGTGCGTCTCTACGCCGAGATGAGCGCGCGCGGCTATCTCAGCTGGGTGGGCCGCCTGCGGCGGCTTGACGACCGCGAGCGGCGGGTAGACGAGGCACTTGCCGCCGTGAACCTGGCCGACCGCGCCCACAGCCAAATCGGCGATCTGTCGCGCGGGATGCGACAGCGCGTGGGACTGGCGCAGGCGATTTTGCACCGGCCGGAGGTGCTGATTCTGGACGAGCCGACGCTGGGGCTCGACCCGGGCCAAGTCGTGGAGGTACGGAACCTCATCCACTCGCTCGGTGCGGACGCAGGGCCACGGCGAGAGCCGCCGACGATTTTGCTCAGCACCCACATCCTGAGCGAGGTGGAGCAGCTATGCGAGCGGGTGATTATCCTCATCGACGGCCGCATCTGGGCGGACATGCCCCTGGCGCAGATTACCGGCGCCGACGAGGGGCCACAGTTGCGCCTCCACCTGGTGGCGCCCACGCGCGATACGGTCGGCGTGCTGGGGAATCTGGCGGGGATCGCCGGGGTGGAAGCGGAGCATGGGGATGACGGCGCCGGCGGGCAGTTCCGCATCTGGTATGATGGCAGCGAGGAGACGCGTGCTGCCCTCGCCGGCTGCTGCGTCAACGCCGGTTGGGGGTTGCTGGAACTGGCGGTGGTGCGCCCGACGCTGGAGGCTGTCTTCCTGAGCAAGCTACGCGAGGCGGAAGCGGCATCGCTGCAGGAAGCGGATGCGCAGCCGGAGCAAGCATAATGCTCGCCGGCGCCCTGATTAACACGACGACGATCGCCCGGCGCGAGCTCGGGGCGATGTTTGCGCGCCCCATCGCGACGATTTTTGCCGTGGTGGTGATGGTGATTACGGGCATCGTCTTTGCGGCGCAGCTCTCGTTCCCGCTGGCGGAGGGGGGCCCGCCACCGACGCTTGCCGCGCCGCTGGGCTGGTTCGCCAGCCTCTTCATCTTTGCCGCCCCGGCGCTGACGATGCGACTGCTGGCGGAGGAGCACCAGACGGGGACGATAGAGATGCTGCTCACCCTGCCGGTGCGCGACCTGGAGGTCATTCTGGGCAAGTTTCTGGCGGCGCTGGCGTTCTACGTGCTCGTGACGTCGCTAACCTTCGTCTACCCTCTGATCCTGCTGCGCTTTGGTAACCCGGACGTCGGGCCGATCGTCACAGCCTATCTGGGGCTCATTTTGTGGGGCGCGGCGCTGTTGAGCATCGGCGTCCTCGCCTCGACGGTGACGGATAACCAGATTACAGCCTTCGCGCTGGCGACCGGCGCGATCCTGCTCCTCTACCTGGCGTTCCTGCCCGCCGAGCTTTACGCTGGAAGCGTGAACCCGCTGGCGGCGACGATTTTGCGGGAGCTTTCACTCCAGAGCCACCTGAACAGCTTCTTCCTCGGGCTGCTCACAGCGCGCGACGTCGTCTACTATGTCGCCCTGACGGCTTTAAATCTCTTTGCCGCGGCGCGGCTGCTGGAGAGCCGGCGGTGGCGGCAGTAGCCTTTCCGGAACGAGACGAACGCAAGCGTGATGCCGGTGCACTCTCCCCCACCCCGAGGCTTTTCGACGGCCGAATTCGAGGCGCGGCTCGACCGCGCGCAGCGGCTGATGCGCGCAGGGGAGCTCGACGCGCTGCTTCTGACGTCGGAGCCGGAGATCCGCTATTTCAGCGGTTTCTTCATCGAGCTCTGGGAGAGCCCGACGCGGCCGTGGTTTCTGGTCGTTCCCACGCAGGGAAAGCCGGTGGCCGTCATCCCTGAGATCGGCGGCGCAGCCATGGAACAGAGCTGGATTGAGGATATCCGGACGTGGCCCGCGCCCGCACCGCCGGATGACGGTCTCTCTCTGTTGGGGAGGACGCTGCGCGAGATAGCGGGTGCCGGCGGCACTGTGGGCCTGCCAATGGGACACGAGACGCGCCTGGGGATGCCGCTGGCGGCTTTTGACGCGCTCCGCGCCCGCTCGGAAAATAAGTTTACGGACGCGACATCGATCATCCGCGCGCTGCGATTGGTCAAGTCGGCAGCGGAGGTTGCCAAGATTAAGCACATCTGTGCAATCGTCTCCGGCGCTTACAGTGCGCTACCCGCGCTTGTCGCACCGGAGGCGACCACAGACGAAATCTTCCGCGCCTTTCGTGTCGAGCTGTTAAGGCGCGGCGCCGACGACGTCCCGTACCTGGTGGGCAGCGTCGGCTGGGATGGGTACGGGGATATCGTTTCCGCACCGCGCGCCGAGCAACTGCAACCCGGTTCCATCCTGGTACTGGACACCGGCGCCCGCTTCGACGGCTACTTCTGTGACTTCAACCGTAACTTTGCCACCGGATCGCGCTCCGATGCTGCCCGCCGAGCACATGATATACTGTACCAGGCAACGGCAGCCGGTCTGGACGCTGCCCGTCCCGGCGCGACCTGCGCGCAGCTTTACCGGCAGATGGCGCAGGTTCTGGAGGCAGCCGGAAGTGCCGACGCCGCCGGTGGCGGTGGGACAGCAGGACGCATGGGTCACGGCCTGGGCATGCAGCTGACGGAGTGGCCTTCGCTGGCGCCGTGGGACGAAACAGTGCTTGCCCCGGGAATGGTAATCACGTTGGAGCCGTACCTGAGGCTGGGACCGGGCCGGATGATGGTTCATGAAGAAAACATCGTCATCCGCGAAGATGGCGCCGAGCTGCTGACGCGACGGACGCCAGCAGAGATCCCGCTGCTTCCGACTAATGATTCACATTCTACCTCTGATAGAGATTACGATGCGCCCACGACTTACTGATATTGCCTCATACGTGCCGTGGCTGGCCCTCTTCCTGCTGGCGGGTGGCGCCGTGCTTTTCTTTATCGGCGGGCGCTTCGACATGGCGACGAATCTGCTGCTGGGCAGTGGTGGGTTGCTGTTGCTCGGCTATGCGCTCCTGCAGCCGGAGGTGATCCGTACTTTTCTGGTTGGCCCCGGGCCGGACGGCTACGCGGCGCGGCGGACGACGGCGAATCTATTGCTGATCGCCTTCTTCGCCGGGGTGGCGCTTCTCCTTTACTGGCTGGCGGTGCAGAACCCGGATTGGCGGCTGGACCTTACCGAGACGAGGGACTTTACGGCGCCGCCAGAGACGGTGGCTCTGCTGGAGGAGCTGGCAGAGGCGGGAGAGCCGGTGCACGTGATCGCCTTCTTTGGTGCCGACGCGGCGCTGGCGCGCGCCGATGCGGAGCAGTACCTGCGGGCGCTCGCCGCCGCGGAGGAGAGCCTGAGCTACCAGTTTGTGGATCCCGCCGCCAACCCGCTGCTGGCCCAGCAGTACGAGCTTAACTTCGACGGCACCCTCGTCTTCATCCGCAACCGGGGAACGCCGGACGAACAGTTCACGCGCGCCGCGACGGTCTCCGACCGCGCCGTCTACGCCGCTCTGCTGGGGCTGGCGAATCCGATCCAGAAGAAGCTGTACATGATGACCGGCCATGGCGAGCCGGCCATCGACGACTTTGGCCCGCAGGGGCTGGGGACAATGGTCGGGCTGCTGGAGGATCAGGGCTTTACGATTGAGCCCCTCAATCTGCTGACCACCGGCACTGTGCCCGCAGACGCCTCGCTCGTCGCCTTGATCGGCCCACAGACGGCGCTCGATCCAGTGGAGGTCGAGGCGCTCGCCGCCCATCTTGAGGGCGGGGGCGCAGCTTTCATCGCCCGCGACGTGGTGGCGGTGGAGCAGCTGGTCATCCCGGAGAACGACCCGCTGGACGATTACCTTGACGAGGCGTGGGGCGTGCGGGTGCGCGAGGACGTGATCGTGGATCAAGATCTCGCGCAGGCCGGGCAGCGCTTCGGGATAGAGTTTCTCGCCGCCGCCTTTGGGGAGAGCCCGATCATTACCGAGGATCTGCAGCAGTTCGGCGTGCGTTTCAGCATTGCGCGCTCGGTGGACGTGGATGTCAACCGGGATGAGATCATCGTGGCGAACCTCGTGCTCACGGGCCCGGAGGCGTGGGGGGAGACGGGGCTGGAGCGGATGGCGGCGGAGGGCTTCGCGCAGCCGGATCCGGATGAGGCGCAGGGGACGCTGACGGTGGGGGCCAGCGCCCAGAGTGCGGATCTACCGGAGCAGCCGGGCACCGGTGCGAGGCTGGTCATCTTCGGCGACGCCGACTTCCTCAACAACAGCAACCTCATCTGGGGCGGGAACAGCCTCCTCTTCAGCAACGCGCTCAACTGGCTGGCGGCGGACACGCTGACGATTGACCTGACGCCGCGTGAAACGGTGGAGCGGCAGATTTTGATCCCCGAGGGGCAGCTGCGTTTGCTACGGTTGATCAGCATCTGGCTGCCGCCGCTGGTGATGGCGGCGATTGGGGCGCTGGTGTGGCGCGCGCGCCGGAGCAGCGGCGAGGATCGACCGCTCCATTAGAATCGAATCATCGTCCTCCGGCGATCAGTGGCTCTAGCTTTTCCTCTCCGCTATAATGGAAAGCTGTCTTGACTCGGTAGTCCGACGAAATCGGCTCGACGGCTATCTGGGCCTGTACCTACTGTCATGGAGGATAGATAAATGACGCTAACAGTTGAAGAAAAAGCCGAATTGATTGACAAGTTCGCCCAGCATGAGGGCGACACCGGCTCACCCGAAGTGCAGATTGCCATCTTCGACGCCCGCATCCGCCAGCTGCAGGACCACCTGCGAGAGCACAAAGATGATGAAAGCTCCCGCCGCGGCCTGCTCAAACTGGTCGGCAAGCGGCGCCGAATGCTGGCCTACCTGCGCGACAATCATCCGGAGCGCTATCGCGCGATTCTGGCTGAGTTGGGTCTGCGCCGGTAATCGAATGCGTTGCGGACGCGTAGATGTGAGCTTCTGAAGCCTCATCTGCGCGTTTTGTTTTAACAGGCAGGGGGATCGCCCGAGCGATCGGAATCAGGTATTGGGAAGTGCTCCGTACCCCGTGGGGGCGCTGAAGCGCTGACTACGAACGGTAGGGACCAGTTCCCAGTTCCTGACCCATCGCGAGCCGATTCTCCCCGCCTCTGAATCAGAAAGCCCTGTCAAAGACCGGCCGGCGGAGCGCCGCCCGGCTCGGGGCGCATAGTAGAATCGGAGGATTCATGATAACCGAGAAAACCTTTACCACCACCGTTGGCACCAAAGAGGTTACCTTTGGCGCCGGCAAGCTGGCCGAACAGGCGGGCGGCGCAGTGACGATTCGCGTCGGCGACAGCCTGTTGCTGGCGACGGCCACCATGGCGCGCAGTGTGCGCGAGGGACTGGACTTCTTTCCCCTGATGGTGGACTTTGAAGAGAAGCTGTACGCGGCGGGCCGCATTCCCGGCGGCTTTTTCCGGCGTGAGGGGAAGCCCTCCACCGACGCCGTCCTGATTGCCCGGCTGACCGACCGCCCGCTGCGCCCCCTCTTCCCGGAGGGGATGCGCAACGAGGTGCAGGTGATCATCACCGCGCTATCGTCTGATAGCCTGGAGCACCTGGACATCATGACGCTCAACGCCGCCAGCGCGGCACTGCACATCTCGGATGCCCCCTGGAACGGGCCGGTCGCCGCTGTGCGCGTGGGGCTGATCGACGGCGAGTTTGTCGTCGATCCGCAGATTCCGGAGATGGAAGAGAGCCAGCTCGACCTGCGCATTGCGGGTACCCGCGACGCGATTATTATGGTCGAGGCCGGCGCTAATGAGGTCGACGAGGAAACGATGGTCGAGGCGCTGGAGTTTGGCCACAAGGCCATGCAGCCGCTGATCGACCTTCAGGAGCAGATGCGGGCAGAGATCGGCAAGGAGAAGCGTGAGGTTGAGCTGATCGAGCCCGATCCGGATCTGGCGGAGCGCGTGCGCGCGCGGCTGGGCGACCGCGTGAAGCAGATCGTCGCCAACAACCCGGACCGTGACGACCGCAATGAAGAGATGAACGAGCTGCGCGAGGAGATCGTCGATAGCTTCCTGGAGGAAGACGAGACACTCGAGCCGAAAGCGATCCGCACCGTCATCAGCGACGAGCTGAAGAAGGCGGTACGCAGCCGTATCCTTTACGAAGGTATCCGGCCGGATGGTCGCGGCTACGACGAGATCCGCGAGCTGTCGGCTGAGATCGGCATCAGCCCGCGCGCCCACGGCGCCGGCCTGTTCCGCCGCGGCCGTACGCAGGTGCTTTCTATCGCCACGCTGGGCACGCCGCGCGAGGCGCAGACGCTAGACAACCTCTACCCGGAGGAGCGCCGGCGCTTCATCCACCACTACAACTTCCCCCCCTTCTCTACCGGCGAAACGTGGTTCCTGCGCGGACCCAAGCGGCGTGAGATCGGCCACGGCAAACTCGCCGAGGCGGCCATCGCCCCCATGCTGCCCACAGAGGAGGAGTTCCCCTACACGATCCGTGTCGTCTCCGAGGTACTGAGCTCGAACGGCAGCACCAGCCAGGCGAGCGTTTGCGGCACCAGCCTGGCGCTGATGGATGCCGGCGTGCCGATGAAGCGCGCCGTCGCCGGTGTGGCGATGGGCATGATCAAGGAGAATGACCGCTACGCCATCCTCTCCGACATTCAGGGGATGGAGGATCACCTGGGCGACATGGACTTCAAAGTCGCCGGCACCCGCGAAGGGGTGACCGCGATGCAGATGGACATCAAGATCGGCGGTATCTCCCGCGAGATTATGGCCGAGGCGCTGGAAAAGGCGCGCGCCGGGCGCATGCGGATCCTGGACGCCATGAACGAGGCGATCAGCGAGCCGCGCGAAGGGCTCAGCAAGTGGGCGCCGCGCATGGAGTCGGTCAAGATCGACCCGGACAAGATCGGCGCGATCATCGGCAAGGGTGGCAGCAACATCCGTGCCATGGAAGAGGAATTCGAAGTCTCCATCGACATTCAGGACGACGGCACCGTCTTCGTCGCCGGCGTCGACGGAGAAAAGACCGACATGGCTCTGGAGCGAATCGAAGCGATCGCCAAGGGGCCGGAGCTGGGCGAAGTGTACACCGGCAAGGTGGTGCGCGTGACGGACTTCGGCGTCTTCGTGGAGCTGATCCCGGGCACCGACGGGATGGTGCACGTCTCCCAGCTGTCGACGGAGCGTGTCGAGAAGCCGGAGGACGCGGTGCAGCTGAACGACGAGATCATGGTGATGGTGACTGACGTCACCAACAACGGCGAGAAGATTCGTCTCAGCCGCCAGGCGGTGCTCGAAGGGTGGACGCTGGAAGAGGCGCGCGCCGCAGACAGCGCCATCGGCGGTAGCCGTGGCGGCGGTCGCGGGCGCGGTCGGCGCCGTTAAGCCACGGTTTCCAACTGTGAAACGGGCGAGACAGGGATAGAATTCTCGTCTCCCCTGAAAGCCTCGGCTAGCCGCCGGGGCTTTTTCTTTTAGTCTCCGTCGCCGGCGGCGGGGAGGGGGGTAACGGGGGCCGGAACGGGAGCGTGGGCGATGCGGCGGCGGCGCCAGAGGAGAAGGGCCAGCATCAGCAGCAGGGGCGGCAGGGCGATGAAGCTGAGGACCTGCCAGCCGGCCAAGAAAAGGATCGTGCCGGCAAAGAGGGAGGCGACGGCGCGAACGCCAAAGATCGAAAAATCGTTCACCGCCTGTGCCCGGAAGCGCTCCCCCGTGGTGTAGGTGCGGGTCAGGAGCACGGTCGCGCCGACGAAAAGCAGGTTCCAGCCAACGCCGAGCAGGACAAGGGCGGCCCAGAAGGCGGTGATTCCCACCCCGAACAGGGAGACGAGAACGCTGGTCACCATTACAAGCGCACCGGCGAGCAGCATGCGCGGGAGCCCCAGGCGCTCGACGATGAAGCCGCTGAAGAGGCTGGGCAGGTACATGGCAATGATGTGGCTCTGGATGACGGTGGTGGTGGCGCCGAGCGTGTGGCCCTGCATTTCATGGAGGTGGATGGGGGTGGCGGTCATGATGAAAGTCATCACACCATAGGCCACGGCGGCGGCGAGCACGGCCACCTGGAAGAGAGGCTGGCGCACGACGGCGCGCAACGGTCGCTCGCCGCCCATCTCTCGCGGATCAGGCGGCTCGACATCGCGAATGAAGAGCAGCAGCACGGCGGCGACGGCGTAGAGCACGCCGACGCCGACGAAGGAGCCGCTGTAGAGGGCGGCGGGAAGGGCATCGCTGAGGGAACGCGCGAGTTCGGGGCCGAAGTAGCCGGCGATGATGCCGCCCAGAAGGACGAGGGAGACGGCGCGCCCGACATAGATCGGCGCGACGCTCTCGCTGGCGGCAAAGCGGTACTGCTGAATGAAGGCGGCGTTGACGCCGACGAGGAGCGCGGCGGCACAGAAGAGGAGGAAGTTAGCGGCGATAACGGCGGCGGCGGCGGTGAAGCCGGCGACGCTCGCCACGAGGGCGGCGAAGACGAAGCCGGCGCGGCGCCCGACGCGCCGCATGAGCAGTGCGGCGGGCACGGCGCTGATGGCGGTGCCCACCACGAGCAGCGCCACCGGCAGCGTCGCCAACGCCTCCGTAGGCGCCAAATCGGTGCCGACGAGGCCGCCGAGGAGCACGACGGCGGAGACGCCGGCGAGGCCGAGCGCCTGACAGAAGGAGAGGATGATGATGTTGCGGTATGTCAAATGTGCCTCTTACTGGCGGCGCTATGAACAGTCTCCAAAGTCGCCGCGCAGGGTAGCACCGCCGCAAATGGCTGTCAAATCAGGCGCGGCGCCAGCATGGCAACTCCGACTGTACGTCCGCACCAGTCACACCGCCCCGAAGAGATCGCTGAGGCCTAAGATGAAAGCGGAAAACCAGAAGGTCATGGCGCTGAGGAGAAGGAGCGGAGGCAGAGCGGGCACAAACGTTGTCCACAGGCAGAAGGCGAGGAGGCCGGTGGCAAAGAGCGCGAAAAATAGCCATGCCGGTCGCACCCACTGCCGCCGCGTGGCTGCCGACGGAGTCGACGCAAGGTAAAGGGCGCTGAGCGTAAAGACGCGAGGACGCAGAGCAAGTAAGAAGGGGCAGGTGCGCTCCGGTGGAAGCGAAGCGACTGCACCGGGATGCACGAATAGTGGGCGGCCGTGCCGTCGCATCTGCAGGTAGATGGCTGCCTGCACCAACCATAAAGGCGCCAGAGCGGAGAGGACGAAAGCGAGGTAGTAGAGCAGGCCGGGCCAAAGGAGTCGGGAGAGGATGAGAGGGCGATCGCCGACGAAGAAGGCAGTCGCGAGGAGCGCGAGGGCAGCAACAGTAACGGCGATGATCGGGCGCTTTTGCGCCGCGAGCCAGCCAACAGGCTGAGGAGTCTGAAGGGAGGTCATCGTCTTCCACCTTTTCCACACCAGCGACACGTGCTCCCAGACGTTCAGGGGCAACGGTAGACAGTATAGCACGCTCCGCTGCCCGGGAGAACGGCGGCGCCAGATGTAGCAGGGTGACAATCCGGCGCGGACGATATATGCTATACTGCAACCTTACCAGCAGGGACCGTTAGCGTCAGCTGCACCCGACACTGTTGCTTCAGAGAGATGGAGGAGAGTAGCGATGGCCCGGAGCGCCACAACCGACACCCCCGACACCCGCACCCTCGTTGACGTCGCCATGGGGCGCGCCCCGGCCGATCTGGTGATCCAGAACGGGCGCTGGGTCTGTGTGCAGTCGGGAGAGATTATTCCCGGCACCGACGTAGCCGTGAAGGGGGAGCGTATCGCCTATGTGGGGGGGGATGCGGGGCATACCATCGGCGACGAGACAGAAGTCATCGACGCCGCCGACCGCTATCTGGTGCCTGGCCTGCTCGACGCCCACATGCACGTCGAAAGCGGCATGATTACGGTGACGGAGTTTGTGCGCGCGGTCGCGCCGCGCGGCACGACGGGGATGTTCGTGGACCCGCACGAGATAGCCAATGTTTTTGGGCTGGACGGCGTGCGCCTGATGGTGGACGAGGCGACGAGGCAGCCGGTGCACGTCTGGGTGCAGATGCCCTCTTGCGTACCCTCTGCGCCGGGCCTGGAGACGCCAGGCGCTTCTATTGGCCCGGAGGAGGTGGCGGAAGCGATGGGCTGGGAGGGCATTATCGGGCTGGGGGAGATGATGAACTTTCCCGGCGTCTTTAACGGCGACAAGAAGATGCACGAGGAGATGGCGGAGACGCGGGCGGCGGGCAAGGTGATCGGCGGGCACTACGCCAGCCTGAACCTCGGCCGCCCCTTTCACGGCTACGTCGCCGGCGGGCCGGAGGACGACCACGAGGGGACGCGCATAGAAGACGCCGTGGCGCGTGTGCGCCAAGGGATGAAGGCGATGCTGCGCCTGGGTTCGGCGTGGTACGACGTCGCCACGCAGGTGCGGGCGATTACGGAGAAAGGGCTCGACCCGCGCCACTTTATCCTCTGCACCGACGATTCGCACTCCGGCACGCTGGTGCGCGAGGGGCACATGGACCGCGTGCTGCGCCACGCGATCGCCCAGGGACTGAAGCCGATTACGGCGATTCAGATGGCGACGCTCAACACGGCCGAGCACTTTGGCCTCGCCCGTGACGTGGGTCAGATCGCGCCGGGACGGTACGCGGACATTGTGCTGACGGAAAGCCTGCCGGAGTTCCAGGCCCAGCTGGTGATTGCGAAGGGGCAGGTGGTGGCGCGCGACGGGCGGCTGGAGGAGGAGCTGCCGGCGATGCGCTATCCCGATTGGGCGACGCAGTCGGTGAACCTGGCCCGCGTACTGGTGGCGGACGATTTTCGCCTGCCGGTCGACGGGATAGCGAGCGGCACCGCAGGGGCGAACATCATCGGCGTGGTCGAAAATCAGGCGCCGACGCGCCACCTGCAGCGGGAGGTCATGGTGAAAGATGGCGAAGTGCAGGCGGACCTGGAAAAGGACGTTCTCAAAATTGCGCTCGTCGAGCGCCACGCGGGGACGGGGGAGGTGCAGGTGGGGCTGGTCCACGGCTTTGGCTTCAACGCCGGCTGCGCCGTCGCCACCACCGTCGCCCACGATAGCCACCATATGATCGTCGTCGGCGGTGACGAAGAGGCGATGGCTTATGCAGCGAACGAGCTGGCGCGCGTGCAGGGCGGGCAGGTGGTCGTGCGCCAGGGAGAAAGCGGACCGGAGGTCGTGGCGCTGGTGGAGCTGCCGATCGGCGGCCTGATGTCGAATGAGCGCGCGGAGCAGGTGGCTGAGAAGGCGGAGGGGCTGCTGGCGGCGTTCCGCGACTGCGGCTGCACGCTCAACAATGCCAACATGCAGCTCAGCCTGCTAGCGCTGGTGGTCATCCCCGATCTGCGCATTTCGGATAAGGGGCTCGTCGACGTCAATGCTTTTGATTTCGTGCCGGTTGTGAGCGCGTAAAGGAGCGGAAAGAGAGATGGCAGAGAACGGTACAGATGTTGAGAAAAAGCCGTTTGAACTCGGTCTTTACTCCTTTGCAGAGCTGACGCCCGACGCCCACACCGGCGAAATGATAACGCCGCGCCAGCGGATGCAGGATCTGCTGGAGTCGATTGAACTGGCGGATCAGGTGGGCCTGGACGTCTTTGGGCTGGGCGAGCACCACCGGCCGGACTTTATTTCTTCGGCGCCGGCGGTGATTCTGGGCGCGGCGGCGACGCGCACGGAGCGCCTGCGGCTGTCGAGCGCAGTCAGCGTGATCAGCTCCGACGATCCGGTGCGCGTCTTCCAGCGCTTCGCCACGCTGGACCTGATATCCAACGGGCGGGCAGAGATAATGGCCGGGCGCGGTTCGTTTATCGAGTCGTTCCCGCTCTTTGGCTATGACCTGCACGACTACGGCGAGCTCTTTGAGGAGAAGCTGGAGCTGCTGCTGGAGATCCGGGAAGACGAGCAGGTGTGGTGGTCGGGCAAGCACCGGGCGCCGCTGACCGGGCAGGCGGTCTACCCGCGCCCCTATCAGGAGCCGCTGCCGATCTGGGTGGCCGTGGGCGGCACGCCGGAGTCGGTTGTGCGCGCCGGACGACTGGGGCTGCCGCTGGCGGTGGCGATTATCGGCGGGCGGCCGGCGCAGTTTGCGCCTCTGGTCCAGCTTTACCGGGAGACGATACGCCGCAGCGGCCACGACCCGGCGACGGCGAAAGTGAGCATCAACTCGCACGGCTACATCGCCGACAGCGCCAAGCAGGCGCGGGATGAGGCGTTTCCGGCGTACGAGATGATGATGAACCGCATCGGCCGCGAGCGCGGCTGGGCACCGCTGACGCGCTCACAGTACGAGGCTTCGACGACGCTGCAGGGCGCGAACTTCATCGGGAGCCCGGATGAAATCGTCGAGAAGATTCTCTACCAGCACGAAATCTTTAACCACGACCGGCTGCTCCTGCAGTTTACCATCGGCACGATGCCTCACGACAAGGTCATGCGCTCCATCGAGCTGTTCGGCACGAAGGTGGCGCCGGTAGTGCGCGAGGAGATCGGACGCCGGATGGCAGCGGGTTGAGCCGGCACCTTCCCTGACGAAGCATAAATAAATGAGGCTGAGTATGCAGCAGCGCATTGTGATTACTTTGAGCACTCTCTTGCTGGCTGTCATGGTCGCAGGTTGCGGCGCGGAAACAGCCCCCGGCGGCGCCAATGAGCCACCGGATGTGGGCACGGAGGAGGTAGAGGAGGACGGGGAAATCGCCGAGGATGTAGCCGGGCAGGATGTGCCGGCAGCTACTAATGGGGGAGCGTCTGACGGGGCAGCGACGGCGACTCCGCCTGTCGTGACCCAGCCGCCGGCCGCAACCGCCGAGCCGGCGACTCCCTCGCCAACGGCGACGGAGACGGCTCCCGTGCCCGCCGCGGTACGCCTGGAGCGAGTGGCCGAAGGGATGGCGGCGCCGGTAGTCTTTAAGCCGGTGCCGGACGGCAGCGGACGCCATGTGGTCGTGGACCAGGTAGGGCTGGTCTACGTGCTGGACGCCGAGGAGAACCTGCTGGACGAGCCATTTCTCGACCTGCGGGCAAGTCTCGTGCCGCTGAACCAGGGCTTCGACGAGCGAGGTCTGCTGGGCCTGGCTTTCCACCCTGACTATGCGCAGAACGGGTATTTTTTCGTCTATTACAGCGCACCGCTACGCCGCGGTGGGACCGGCGACCACACCAGTCATATCTCCCGCTTTGAAGTCTCGAGCGCAGATGCCAACCGCGCGGATCGGGATTCCGAGCAGATCATTCTGCAGGTGGACCAGCCGCAAGGCAACCACAACGGGGGGCAGATCGCTTTTGGCCCGGATGGCTATCTCTATATTGCATTGGGCGACGGCGGTGCGGCGAATGACGTCGGAGGCGGCCACGTCTCTGACTGGTACGCGGCCAATCAGGGCGGCAACGGGCAGGATGTCGCCCAGAATCTGCTCGGCTCGATCCTCCGAATCGACGTCGACGGGGAGAGCGAGGGGCGGCCATACGGCATTCCCGCCGACAATCCGTTCGTCGGGCAGCCAGAGGCCTTGCCGGAAATCTGGGCCTACGGTTTGCGCAACCCCTTCCGCTTCAGCTTCGACATGGTGAGCGGCGCCCTCTTTGCCGGCGACGTGGGCCAGGGACGCTGGGAGGAGGTGGACATTATCGAGGCAGGCGGCAACTATGGCTGGAACGTGCGCGAGGGGAGTCACTGCTTTATGGCGCCCAACTGCCCCGAGAGCGATCCCGAAGGCGATCCCCTCATCCCACCAATTCTCGAATATCCCAACGCCAATCAGGCCGGCGGTCTCGGCCTTGCCGTCATCGGCGGCTATGTCTATCACGGCAATGCTCTGCCCGGCCTGCGCGGCGTGTACGTCTTTGGCGATTGGAGCGACCGCTTTGGCCCGGGTAACGGGCGGCTCCTGATAGGTGTGCCGGCTGAAGGGGGAGGCTGGGAGATGCGCGACCTTCCGGTCGCGGGCAGCACCGACGGTACGCTCGACAGCTTCCTGCTCAGCTTTGGCCAGGATGTCGAAGGGGAGGTATACGTGCTGACTTCAGAGGCGACAGGACCGACAGGCAGTAGTGGGCGCGTTTACCGGTTGGCGGCGCCGTAGGGAACGCGGGACGGGGCACTGTCGGCGCTTCGCTTACGGACCCTGAGCTTCGTGGTCCTCCCCTGCCGCGTGCCAGAAATCCTCTAGCTCCACGCCCAGCCCATCGGCGAGCCGGTTGACGTAAGCGTAGTAAGCAGCGACCTGGTTGATGTCGAGTATGGCGCTGTCTCCGAAGCCGGCGTGGCGCAGGGCGACGACATCTATCTCCTGCATCTCCCACGGCGCGTGCGTCAACTTGACGGCGTACGCGAGCATTGCCCGGTCTGCCGGTTGCAGGGGGGCGCTGCGCCAATCTTCCTGTAATGCTTGGACCAGCGCTTCGTCGCCGGTCAGCCGACGGAGACCCGCTCCGTGATGGACCAGTCAGTAGTGGCAGTGGTTCTCGGCAGAGACGACGACGGCGATCATCTCGCGCTGCGTGCGGGTAAGGTCGGAGCGACCGTACATGACGGCCTTGTAAAGCTCGAAATGCCCCTTGAGCGAGCGCACGTTGAGGCTGTGGATCTTCATAATGTTGTCGACACCGCCCCACGGTTCCGTCAGCTTGCGGTACCATCGTTTTAGAGCGCCGGTTGCTTCGGCTTCGGAGATGACACGTATCCAGGCCATCATGTACCCTCCTCTTCCAATCTGATTGCGGACCGTCAGCGCCAGGCCGCGCAGAGCCGCTCAGTGGGACAAAGTTGGAGCCGCGACGCAGACTGCTGACACACGCGGAGCACCGTCGATAAGCTTCAAGGCACCGCGCCCAGCATGCCCGGCTCCCACAGATCGTCACTTACCCGGATGAAAGGCACGCCGACGCGGGCGGCGGCGTTCTTGTCGTCGTCAGAATCTCCGAGCATCAGCGCGTCTTCGGTGGCGACGTCAAAGTCGTGCAGCGCCTGCTGTAACATGCCGGGGTTGGGCTTGCGCCACTCGCGGCTCCAGGAGGCGTGAAAGTGGACGCCATTGGGCAGGGTGAGGATGACATCGTCGGCGGGATCGGGCAACTCATAGCCAGTGTGGCCGACGTAGAGGGCGACGTAGGCGCGGCGGACCTGAGGCACCGCCTGAGAGACGGCAATAACCCGCTCCTGAATCTCCTCGATGGTCGGATAGTTGCGTACCCGCTCCGGCTCGCCGCGATTTTCCCACGCCCAGCGCACGTGAACGCCGCCCTGGTTGGTCACGATCGCCACCGGCCGATCGATCCGCGCAATTTCCTCCTGCCGGCCCGGGAGCAGATCCGGCTTCCATTTTACGGCAAGGGTGCCGTCCAGGTCACAGAGCAGTAGTTGTGGTACGTCCATCGTCGTCTCCCTTTGAGTTCTGGGCACAGGATCTGTGCCGTCTCGCTTAATGTCTAATTAACATATAAGGGTGTAAAACACGTTGGCGCTGCTCAACACGAGTGATACACTGAATGAAATGGGATCCCTGCGATTATGACTGCAAATATATTTATCGTCGAAGATCATGAGGCGATGCAAAACGCCTACAGGCTGCTTCTCAAGCAAGAGGAGGAGATGGTCCTCGTCGGCATGGTGGAGACGGGGGAGCAGGCGCTGGAACAGCTGGAAGAGGTGTCCGCCGATCTTGTGCTGGTCGACCTGTCGTTGCCGGGCATGAGCGGCCTCGATTTTCTCGCCGCCCTCCATAGGCGCTTTACGGAGCTACCGACACTGGTCATTTCGGGCCACGTAGAGCCCCACTACGTAGACAGCGCCCTGCGCAACGGCTCCCGCGGCTACATCGACAAGAAAGATGCTGCCGCCGATATTATCGACGGTATCCGCGCGGTGCTGTCCGGGCACCTCTATCTGAGCACCCGTCTGCGCGACCGCTTTGGATATTGGCTGTCCGAGGAGCGTTGAGCGGGGGGCGCGGGCGGACGCCTACCAGCGGCTCGTGTTACATCAAGATATCCTCAATCTCCGTGATTACGTCGTCCGATAGCTGCACCGCGGCTGCGGCGGCGTTGTCCCGCACCTGCTCGGGACGGGTCGCGCCGGTGATCGCGCTGGAGACGCCCTCCTGGCGCAGGACCCACGCCAGAGCCAGTTGCGCGCGAGAGATACCGAGGTCGGCGGCGATCGGCTTCAGGCGGCGCACGCGGGCCACTTTGTCGTCGGTCAGGTAGCGGTCGCGCGCCCACTCTTCACGGCCGAAGCGGCTGTCTTCGGGAATCCCCTGATCATACTTGCCAGTCAGCATCCCCATCGCCAGCGGCGACCAGACGACGAGCCCGATCCCGCGCGGCTCCGTTACCGGCAGCAGTTCCTCTTCGACCCGCTCGCGCCACAGCATGGAGTACTGAGGTTGCTCGGCCTGGGGTTCGTAAAGACCATGTTTGCGACAGAGCGTAACGACCTCCTCCACCTTCTCCGCCGGCCACTCAGAGGTGCCCCAATAGAGGATTTTGCCCTGGCGGATGAGGTCGGTCATCGCCCGCGCCGTCTCCAAGAGGGGCGTGTCCGGGTCGTGGCGGTGGCAAAAGTAAATGTCCAGATAGGTGGTGCCCAGCCGGCCCAGCGTTTTGTCGATGCTCTCCATGATGTGCTTGCGCGAGAGGCCACGGTCGTTGACGTCGTCGCTCATGGGCCAAAAGAGTTTGCTGGAGATCACCAGCGTGTGGCGCGGAAACTGCGCCAGCACCTGCCCCATCTGGCGTTCGGCGTCGCCCTTACCGTAGACGTCGGCGAGGTCGAAGAAGTTGATCCCTTCTTCATACGCGGTCACCACAACGCGCCGCGCCGCGGCGCGCTCCACCTTGCCCTCGCCAAAGTTGATCCACCCGCCCAGGGAGATTGTGCTCACCTTCATCCCGGCGTCGCCCAGTCTGCGGTACTCCATCGTCGTTTTCCTCCTTGTGCAATGATTTGGTTGTCTTGCTCATGGGCTCCCCGACGTCGATGATAGAGGAGAAGGAGAGCGACGTCGAACCAGGATGG
>JAWVYW010000059.1:0-21543 GCA_033722535.1 Promineifilaceae bacterium (SeqCode) | reverse complement strand
CTAACCAACTGAGCTAAGCGCCCAAGTGACGGTCGCCGACGACCGCCAGTGTAGCAGAGTACAGAGTATATCATATCCACCCTCGCAGCAACCAGTAGAGTTTGGTTAGAAGCCGAAAAGTGCTTCTGAGAAGGACGACTTAAGACGAGCGACAGGTCGTCCAGCCATGGAACGACTGTCTTCGGAACGGCATCCGATGGTCGAGAGAAAACCACCGCGCTTGATGTAGAAGTGCGCCGCTAAATCTGAGGCAGAACGATGCTCTGCTGCTTCTGATACTTGCCCTTGCGGTCAGCATAGGAGATCTCGCAGATCTCGTCCGCTCCCATAAAGATGACCTGAGCGATCCCCTCGTGGGCGTAGACGCGGGCGGGCAGGGGCGTCGTGTTGGAGATTTCCAGCGTCACGTAGCCTTCCCATTCCGGTTCGAACGGCGTCACGTTCACAATCAACCCACAGCGAGCATAGGTGGACTTGCCGACACAGATTGTAAGGATATTGCGCGGGATGCGAAAGTACTCGACGGTACGCGCCAGGACGAACGAGTTGGGCGGGATGACACAGATGTCGCCGCGATAGTCGACAAAGGACTGGGGATTGAAGTGTTTAGGATCGACCACTGCAGAATGGACGTTGGTGAAAATCTTGAATTCGTCGGTCACCCGGATGTCGTAGCCGTAAGAGGAGAGACCATAAGAGATAACCCCTTCACGCACCTGATGATCGACGAAAGGCTCGATCATATTCTCCTCGCGCGCCATTCTTCGAATCCAGGAATCTGACTTTACCCCCATTGAGGCCTCCATAGTGCATGATGATGCCTAAACATTGATGTTTGAAGAAGATCACAGGCGGCATTTTATCATGCTCTGAAGGGCGTACCAACCGCCGCCGGATTACCAGGTGATGCGGCGCCGCCCGACGAAGAAGCCGCCGGTTGGTCCGCCAGCGGGCAGCGTCGCCAGCCACATGACTGCTCGCAACCCCTCGTGGCTTTCAACTGTGCGCGCCGGCCTGCCGCTCTCCTGCCACTGCGGGTCGACGCTGTTGACGAGAATATTGTTCTCTGCCTCTTCGGCAGCCTGTACCCGCGTCAGCACATGCAGCGCCGCCTGTGAAACACGATAGGCCAGCGCGCCACCTCCGAAACCTTGCCCCGTTTGGGGTCCCATCCGGGACAACAGCCCCATCTCGCTGGATAGATTGACGATGCGCCCATAGCTGTGGCGCTGCATGAGCGGGACCAGCATCTGCGAGAGGCGCAGCGCGCCGAAGAAGTTTGTCTCCAACGTCTGCCGCACCAGACCGGGATCGATCTCCCGCAGCGATAGGTCACGATCGAGATAGATCGCGGCACCGTTCACGAGAATGTCGGCGCGCCCATACCGGTCCGCAACACTCTTTACAAAGCGCCGCACACTCATCTGCTCGCCGACGTCCAGCGGGTAAAAGTGGACATCGCCACCCTCGGCGCGCATCGCCGCCGCCGCCGCTTCTCCATCGCTCACGCTGCGCGCCGCCAGGAGCACCCGGAGCTCGCGCCGGGCCAGTGCGCGGCAAACGGCGCGCCCCAACGTGCTGCTGCCGCCGGTGACGACGGCGACGCGCCGGCTCACGCGCCCCTCCCACCGCCAACCAGCCGGTCGTAGACCAGCAACGTCTGCGTGGCCGTCTCCTCCCATGAGAAGCGGGCCGCCTGCGCCAGCCCCTTTTGCTTCATCTCCTCGGCGAAGTTCTCCTGAATGAGAAGGGAGATAATCGCCCCCGCCATCGCCCGCTCATCATCCGGATCGACGGTAAAGGCGCCGTCGCCCACCACCTCCGGCAGAGAGGCGGCATCGGTGGTGACGACGGGGACGCCGGAGGCCATCGCCTCCAGCGGCGGGAAGCCGAAGCCCTCGTAGCGGCTGGGAAAAGCAAAGCAGAGCGCGGCGCGGTACAGAGCCGGCTTATCTTCCTCGTCCACGTAGCCGAGCCAGCGCACGTACTTCTCCAGCCCGGCCCGGCTAATGAGCGCGTCGTAGTCGGGCACCGCGGGTGAGGGATTCTCCGGTCGCCGGCCTGCCAGCAGCAGCGGGTACTCCTCCCCCAGTGCCTGGGCGACGTAGGTGTAGGCGGCGAGCAGAGTGGGCACGTTCTTGTGGATCATATACCCGCCCAGATAAAGTACGAAGAAGTCGGGAAGATCATACTTCCGCTGGACAGCCATATCGAGTAGCAGGTCGCTCTGGGGGCTGAATTGCGGCGCCGGTGCGGAATGAATGGCAGTCACGCGCTCCGCGGGAATGCCCAGATGGCGGACAATCTCCTGGCGGCTGAAGTGGGAGACGGCGATCACATGTGCGGCCTCCCGCGCCGCGGCAGCCACAAGCGCGTTGTAGAGGCGCGCCGCGGGCCGGCGGCGGTACTCGCGCCGCTGCACGGTAATCAGGTCGTGAATGGTGACCACGACCGGCAGCGGCGTGTGGAGCGGCGAGCCCCAGTGGGGGACGTGCGCCAGGTCGGCGCCGATCGCCCGGCTCGCACGGGGGAAGGTTAGCTGCTCAAACAGCACTTTCCCCATATGACCGGTGCGGGCCGGCGCGCGATGAACGTGCACCGTGGGCGGCACCTGTTGCGGCTCGTCGTCGTGAGGGTAGATGAGGGTAATCTGTAGATCGGAGACAAACCGGTCGAGGTGGGTGACGAGCTGGCGCAGATACTGCCCCGTACCCGTAGCGGGCCGGTTCCAGAAGTAGGCGTTAAAGGCGACGTGCATACCTAGCGCCCGCGCTCGATGGCGCGGCGGGCGATGCGATCGACCAGGCCGGGAGCGATGAGCTTGAACCAGCGCCCGAGGCGCCCGCGCGTCGTCAGGTACACCTCGCGCCGGCGTGCTGCCACGGCTTTCAGGATGATCTCCGCCGCCTCGTCGGCCATCATCACCTTATCTTCCTGTACTGGGCTCTCGCCGAGAGGTCGCCCGTCGGCGCCGAAGGCGCGCTTTCGAATCTCCGACTGGACGAAGTCGGGATAGGCGATGGTGACGCTGACCCCTGTGCCCGCTAGCTCAATGCGCAGCGTGTCGAAGAAGCCGACCTGGGCGTGCTTACTGGCGGCGTAGCCGCTGCGCGTGGGCACGCCGCTTTTACCGGCGAGGCTGGAGATAGCCACCAGGCGGCCCCGCGCCTCCTTCAGGTGGGGCAGAGCGTAGTAAGTGGGGTAGACGCTGCCCAGATAGTTCACCTCCATAATGTCTGCGAGCGGCGACAGATCCTGTAGCTCTTCAAAGAAGGTCCACATGCTGATGCCGGCGTTGTTGATCAGGCAGTCGACGCCGCCGTATTCGGCGACTGTCCGCTCGACCAGCGCGCGGCAGGCTGCCTCTTCGCTGACGTCTGTGGGTACGACGAGGGCACGCCCGCCTCGCCCGCGGCACGCTTCCGCCACCACTGCCAGCTGCTCGCGGTTGCGCGCAGCCAGCGCCAGCCAGGCGCCGCCAGCGGCCAACTGGTAGGCCAGTGCGGCCCCAATGCCTGTCGAGGCACCGGTGACAATAACCACCTTTTCCTTCCATAGCGACTCTGCCATCGGACTCTTCCTGCCTCTTGAATACGCTGCTCATAATAGCGGCATCAGTGAAATTTATCACGTTCAAATTTGCGGCAGCCTTTTGCTTATGTTAGAATTGTGAAATGTTACACGAGCAAGTGCATTCCTCAGCTTCATCGGTGGATGCTTCCGCGAGGGGGGCGGCGCCACGCAGTTCCAATTCCTCTCTTCGATTCGAACAGCCACTGACGGATGTCGGGTAAATGAAGGAGTGAGCCGGCATGGCTGATGAGATCCCGGATATTGTCATCAGCCGTCTGCCCATCTATCTGCGCGCGCTGCGCCGGATGGCGGAAGAGGGAGAGCAGACGACGACATCTTCCCAGGAACTGGGTCGGCGGCTGGGTATCAGCAGTGCCCAAATCCGCAAAGACCTTTCGCACTTTGGCGAGTTCGGGAAACAGGGAACCGGCTATCATATTAACTACTTGATCGAGCAACTGCAGCTAATCCTGAAGCTCGACGAAACGTGGCCCGTAGCCCTCATCGGCGCCGGCTACCTCGGTCATGCCCTCGCCAGCTACGGCGGCTTTGAGAATCGAGGCTTCGAGATCGCCTGGATCTTCGACAACGATCCACAGAAGGTCGGAGAGGAGGTGGGCGGGATCATCATCCAACACGTCGACGAACTCGAAGAGACGCTGACCCGCGAGCAGGCGCGGATCGCCATTCTGGCCACGCCGGCCGATGCCGCCCAAGAGCTTGCCGATCGACTCGTAGACGCCGGTGTCTGTGCCATCCTCTCCTACGCGCCGCTAAACCTTAACGTGCCAGACGAAGTGAAGATTCAGTACAGCGATCCAGTCATTCAGCTACAGCGCATGACCTACTATCTTTAGGTTCTACGGTTCGTGCGCGCGATAGTTCTGAGGGTTAAAAAAGACCTCCGCCGGGCGGCGGAGGTCGCTTATTCTTCTGGTAATGCCGGTGCGTTACTGGAGGCTAAAGCTTCGCTGGAGAATGGGCAGCTCTTTCAGCGCCTTCCCCGCGCCGAGGGCGGTACAGGCTATCGGATTATCGGCGACGTAGGCCGGAATACCGACCTCTTCCGTCAACTTTGTGTCGATCTCCCGCAGCAGCGCGCCACCGCCAGTGAGCGCCATTCCCCGGTCGATGATGTCTGATGAAAGCTCGGGCGGCGTCTTGGCAAGGACGGCGCGGATAACGTTGACAATGGCAGTCAACGGCTCCGTCAGCGCTTCCTCCACTTCGTCGGAGGTAATAGTAATGGTGCGGGGTAAGCCCGCCACCTGATCCCGCCCCTGGAGCTCCATGCTGAGCCGCTCGCTCAACTCGCTCGCGGCGCCAATCTTTAATTTAATCGCCTCCGCCGTCGGCTCGCCCACGACGAGGTTATACTTCTTGCGGATGTAGTTGATGATCGCGTCGTCCAGGTGCACGCCGCCAACGCGAATGGACTCGGCGCAGACGATGCCGTTCATAGAGACGACAGCCGCCTCGGTCGACCCGCCACCAAGGTCGACAACGAGATTTCCGGTCGGGGTCCCCACCGGTAGGCCAGCGCCGATGGCGGCTGCCAGCGGCTCCGGGATCAGATGGACCTCCCGCGCCCCGGCGGCAAGGCCCGCTTCACGCACGGCCCGGCGCTCCACGCTGGTCACGCCGTAGGGCACGCTGATCATGACGATCGGCTTGCGCAGATTGACACGGCCGACGACCTTCTGGATGAAATAGCGTAACATCGCCTCGGTGACGAAGTAATCGGCGATGACGCCATCGCGGAGCGGGCGCATGACTTCGATCTCTTCCGGCGTGCGGCCATACATATCGCGGGCTGCGCGGCCGACCTCGACAATGATCGTCTTGTCGCGCTCCTCGCGCAGAGCGACGACGCTCGGTTCCTGGAGCACGACGCCGCGCCCCTGGTCATAAACCAGGACGTTGACCGTCCCCAGGTCGATAGCAATGCGTGACGAAAGAAATCCCACGACTACTCCGCCGCCTCCTCGGGCACGTTCTCAGTGCGCCCGGTGGGCATGGTGCGCGAGCGGCGGCCCCCGAGCCCACCCATACCGGCCCGCCGCCGACCGACGTCGAGGCGCAGCTGTGCCCGCCGCAGCTCGGCTTCGATCGCGGCGAAGCGCTCGGGATCTTCGGGCACGGCGCCGCTCATCGCCTCTTCGGCACGCTCGCGCGCTGCCTGGGCGCGCTGCAGGTCGATCTCGCCCGCCAGCTCAGCCGAATCGGCCAGAATCGTAACTTTATCCGGCAGAATCTCCGCAACACCGCCGCCGACGGCAACGTACTCCTCTTGCTCGCCCCGGCGAATTACGACCTCGCCAAAGCCGAGCGCGGCGAGCATTACGGTGTGGTTGGGCAGAATGCCCATCCGGCCATCACGACCGGGTAGGTTAACTGCGTCGACCTCCTCGCTGAAGACGGTGCGTTCCTGAGTAACGATATCACACTGTATTGGCATAGGGTCCACCATTAAGCGGTCTCAGGCCACGCCGCCTGAGACGCCCTCTCTTCTTACTCCTCGGCCTGCAGACGCTCGGCCTTGGCCACTGCGTCGTCGATGGTGCCGACCATGTAGAAAGCCTGCTCCGGCAGGTCGTCGTGCTCACCATCCAGAATTTGCCGGAAGCCACGCACGGTCTCCTCGGTCGTCACGTACTGCCCTTCGAGCCCGTGGAACTTTTCGGCCACAAACATCGGCTGGCCCAGGAAGCGCTCGATCTTGCGCGCACGCGCCACGAGCAGCTTCTGGTCCTCGCTCAGCTCGTCGATACCGAGAATGGCGATAATGTCCTGCAGATCCTTGTAGGTCTGCAAAACCTCTTTTACCTCGCGCGCGGTGCGGTAGTGTACCTCGCCGACGATGTCGGGCTGCAACGCGCGGCTGGTCGACGAGAGGGGATCGACTGCCGGGAAGATGCCCTTGGAGAACACGCCACGATCAAGGGTGATAACCGCGTCGAGGTGGGCAAAGGTCGTCACCGGCGCCGGGTCAGAGTAATCGTCCGCCGGCACATAAATCGCCTGCATCGAGGTAATGGAGCCGCGCTTGGTGGAGGTAATCCGCTCCTGCAGGTCGCCCATCTCGGCGGAGAGCGTCGGCTGGTAGCCTACCGCGCTGGGCATGCGCCCCAGAAGCGCCGACATCTCTGCACCGGCGAGCACGTAGCGGAAGATGTTATCGATGAAGAGCAGCACGTCGCGACCCTCGTCGCGGAAATATTCGGCCATCGTCAGGCCGGTCAGCGCCACGCGCAGGCGCACACCCGGAGGCTCATTCATCTGTCCGAAGACCATGGCGACGGAATCGATCACGCCATATTCCTGCAGTTCATAGTACATGTCGGTGCCTTCGCGCGTACGCTCTCCCACACCGGCGAAAACAGACACACCTTCATGCGCCGCCGCCACTGCGCGGATCAGCTCCGAGATAAGCACCGTCTTGCCAACGCCCGCACCGCCATAGATCCCGGTCTTACCGCCCAGCAGGAGGGGGGCCAGAAGGTCGAGCACCTTCATGCCGGTCTCGAACGTCTCCGCCTCGGTTGACTGATCTTCAAACGTGGGGGCTTCACGGTGGATCGGATATTCAATGTCCGTCTCCGGTGTCGGCCCGCCGTCGATTGTATCGCCGACGACGTTAAAGATGCGGCCCAGCGTTTTGGGGCCGACGGGAACGCGAATCGGGGCGCCGGTTCCAACGACGTCTACACCGCGAGCCAGACCGTCGGTTGAGCCCATCGCCACCGTGCGCACCATGCCGCCGCCGAGATGCTGCTGCACTTCTAGCACGAGCGGCGCCCCGCCGTCCTGCGGAATCTCCAGAGCATCATAGATTTCCGGAATCCCGCTGACCGGAAACTCTACGTCCACTACCACGCCGCGGACGGCGCGAACTTTGCCTGTTGCCATGTATACCTCCAGATCATTTTCTACTGTTGGTAGAGTTTATGCTTTTGAAAGCGCCTCGGCGCCGCCGACAATATCTAGAATCTCGTTGGTAATGCTCGTCTGGCGCGCCTTGTTGCGTTCCAGGACCAGATAATCGATCAGTTCGCTCGCGTTGTCGGTGGCGTTGTTCATCGCCACCATCCGGGCGCTGTGCTCGCTGGCCTTGGCTTCCAGAACGGCCTGATAGACCTGCAGCTCTGTGAAGCGCGGCACGAGCTCCTCGAGCAACTCCGACGGCCCCGGTTCATAGCTGTAGACGCGGGCCGCCACGTCCTCCTGGGTCAGTCCCCGCAAATACTCGCGCGCCCCCTCGATGTCGAGCGGCTGAAGCGGTAGAAGCTGTTTGATCGTCGGGATGCGCGTCACAAAATTTACGAAGTCGGTGTAGATGAGGAAGACGTCGTCAACTGTGCCATCCAGAAACTCCTCAATCGCCACGTCGGCAATGCCAGAGATGTTGTAGAGGGAGGGCTCGTCGGGAATCGATTCGAAGGAAGCGACAATGTTGTAGCCGCGCCGCACCATCAGATCGCGTCCCTTGCGCCCCACGGTAATCATACGCACCGGCATCTCCAACCGGCGGAGAAAGCGCACCGCCTCGCTGACCACATTGGCGTTGTAGGCGCCGGCCAACCCACGGTCGGCAGTGATCAGAATAACACCGGAGGTGTGCACCTCTTCACGCGCGGTCAGCAGAGGATGGCTCGCTTCACCGACCAGTGGCTGCGACGCCAGATTGATCAGGATCTCGTACGCCTTGCCGGCGTAATCCCGGGTCGCCGCCACTCGCTTTTGCGCCTTGTTCGCCTTGGCTGCCGACACAGCGGCGAGAGCGCTCGTCACCTGGGAAATATTCTTGACACTACGGATTCGTTTGTTGAGCTCGCGTTCAGTAGCCAAGCCGCTCTCCTCTTATCGGAGGCGGAGGCGTGAAAGCGCGTGCTGTCAGGCCCCCGGCTCCTCGCTCGTCTGTCTTACTCTTCTTCCGGCGTCCAGCTCACATTGAAGTCTTCGATCGCCTGCTTGAGCGCCTCTTCAATCTCGGGTGTGAACTGGTACGTATCCATGATCCGGCGACCAAGCTCGGCGTGGGCCGTATCCATGTAGCGGAGGAAATCTTCCTTCCACTGGAGGATGGACTCCACCGGAAGCTCGTCGAGGTAGCCGCGCGTCCCGGCATAGATCAGCATAACCTGGTGATCGAGCGGATACGGCTTGTACTGCGGCTGCTTGAGCAACTCCATCAGCCGCGCACCGCGCTCCAACTGGCGCTGGGTGGCGCGGTCGAGGTCGGAGCCAAACTGGGCGAAGGCCGCCAGCTCGCGGTACTGAGCCAGGTCGGCCTTTAGACCACCTGCCACACGCTTCATCGCTTTGCGCTGGGCATCACCGCCCACCCGGGAGACGGAAAGGCCAGTGTTGATCGCCGGGCGCTGGCCCTGGTTGAAGAGGTCGGTCTCGAGGAAGATCTGACCGTCGGTAATGGAGATCACGTTGGTCGGGATGTAAGCCGACACGTCGCCTAGCAGCGTCTCGATGATCGGCAGCGCCGTCAGAGAGCCGCCGGTCCCAGGCACCTGGACGATCTCGTACTTCTCCGGGTCGTCCAGCGCTTCCAGATCCTTCTCTACTTCCTCGACGTCGAAGTTGCCGAAGTAGACTTTGCCGTTGACGCCTTGTGTGTCGGCAGTCACCTCAGTGCCTTTCTCGACGATGATATACTCGTCGCGCAGGCGCACTGCGCGCTCCAGGAGGCGGCTGTGTAGGGAGAAAATATCGCCCGGATAGGCTTCACGGCCCGGCGGGCGGCGGAGAATAAGGGACATCTCGCGGTAAGCCCAGGCGTGCTTGGAGAGATCGTCGTAGACGATCAGCACGTCGCGCCCCTTCTCCATGAAATACTCAGCCATCGCGGTCCCGGCGTAAGGCGACAGGTACTGGAGTGGTGCCGGTTCAGAGGCGCCGGCGACCACGACCGTTGTGTACTCCATGGCGCCCGTCTCTTCCAGTGTTGCCACAACGTGAGCCACCTGCCCCACGCGCTGACCGATGGCGACGTAAATGCAGACCATGTCCTGGCCCTTCTGGTTGATGATCGCGTCGAGACAGATCGCCGTCTTGCCGGTCTGGCGGTCGCCAATAATCAGTTCGCGCTGGCCACGACCGATGGGGAACATGGCGTCGATGGCGATAATACCTGTCTGCATCGGCGTGTTCACACCGCGTCGCTCGATAACACCCGGCGCGATGCGCTCGACCGCGTAGCGAGCGGCGGCCGAAATCGGCCCCTGCCCGTCCAGCGGCTGGCCGAGCGGGTTGACGACGCGGCCGATAAGACCCTCGCCGACCGGCACCGAGGCAATACGGCCGGTGGTCCGCACCTCATCCCCCGTCTCAATCTCGGTATAGTCGCCCATGACCACGACACCGACACTGTCCGGCTCCAGATTCAGCGCCAGACCGATGGTGCCGTTCGGAAATTCGACTAGCTCCATCGCCGTCACGTTCGTCAAGCCGCTGACCAGCGCAACCCCGTCATAGACGGAGTCCACGGTGCCCACACTCTGCGCTTCAACTTTGCGATCAAAGGCCTCAACCTGCTGCAGCAGGGAGTCCGCTATATTTTGAAATTCTGGGGCGAGAGATGCCATCCGCCAACCTCCTTAAAATTTCCGGAAAGGGTTTCTAACAACGGTAACAACGGTTCATTGTCGTTGAGACGATGGTAAGCATATCGTCCGCTCACCTGACGCTTACTGTATTCTTAATTCGCAGGTGAAAACGGGGATATTCTTTCACAACTGTCTGCCGCCGGAACCGACGCAGCCTGAACGACCGTCACCATGCATCAGACAGGGCAGTGATCTTACCTTACACTGCTCCTTTTGTCCAACAATCGTGAGGCGGCAGGTGCCGTTCAGGCGCGCCTATCTGCTGCAGATTGTCGCCGCCTGTTTTTATGATAAAAATACGCGCTGGATTTCCGCCGGGACGGTGGAGCTGGTGGGAAAGAGTGTGGCAGAGTGCGGAATGATGAAACGATGGACCCCTTCCCAAATCTGGATTGTCCTCTTGCTGGCGCTGCTGGCCTTTGGCCTGCGCGTCTACAACCTGGACGGTCCCAGCCTTTGGCTGGACGAGGGGTTGACGCCCCTACGCTCTGGCTATAGCGCGCCGGAGATAGTGAGCAACCGGATCACAATCCAGGAAGGAACCGGGCAGGATACGCATCCGCCTCTCTACTTCCTGCTTATCCACGCTACGCGCGCCCTCTTCGGCACGTCTGACTTTGCCTTCCGCTATCCTTCCGTTCTTGCAGGCATCCTTCTGATTCCCCTACTCTACCAATTTGGCCGTCGTCTCTATAGCCCAGCCGCCGGGATCCTGGCGGCGCTGCTCGCCGCCCTCAACCCGCTGCAGATCTGGTATGCGCAGGAAGCGCGAATGTACACGCTGGTCGTCCTTCTGGGCGCCATCGCCGCCTATCTGCTCTGGCGCGCCTGGCAGGGGGCGCCGCTGTTGCGCTCCTTCTTGCTCTTTGCCCTTTTCGCCGGCCTGGCGTTCCTCACCCACTACACCGCCGCCTTCCTCATCGCCGGCCTGCTCCCTTTCTGGCTCTGGCTGCTCTGGGCGCACGATCGGCGCGACCTGCTCCTCGCCGGGGGACTGCTTGCCGCGCTCGTCATGGTGCCTCTCGTGCCCCAGCTTCTGCCCCGTCTGTTTACGGGCGCGGAGACCGGTTACAGATATGTCTCGCCGTTGGTCATGCTGGCCGACGTTGCGCGCGGCTTCAGCCTGGGGCTCACCGCAGACGCATCCCGGCTGCCGATGACCATCCTATTAACGGTCCTGACGCTGATTGCAGTGGCGGGCATCGTCGGCCCCCGGCCCTGGCCGTCTGGCCGGCGCGCGCGCCTTTTTCTGCTGGCCTACCTCCTGGCCACTGTCGCCGGCCTCGCGCTCGTCTCGCTCCTAAAGCCGATGTACCTCGGCGTGCGCCATATCATGATCGGGAGTCCAGCCTACATTCTTTTACTGGCCCTCGGGCTGCTGGCCCTTCCCCGCCGCGCCTGGGTGGGGCCGACGCTCGCGCTTGGGCTGATCGTTGTGGGGAGCGGGCTCTCCCTCTTTAACCTGTATAACGATCCTGCCTTCGCCCGCGACGACGTCCGGGCGCTGGTGCGGCACATCGAGAAGCACGCCGATCCGGGGGATCTCGTCCTCTACAACAACCCGATTCTGCTCCCTCTGCACGAACATTACCGGCAGCGGGAGGCGCTTCTCGTGGAGGCGCTGCCGGTCTATCCTCACCCCGCTTCTGACGACACGCTCCGCCGCCTTACGCAACTGGCAGCCACTCACGAGCGCATCTGGTTTGTCGCCGATCCGCCCACCGATCGCTCGCAGGATCCGCAAGGCCGCGTGCGCGGCTGGCTGGACGCTCACCTCCTGGCAGTCGATCAGTATAACGCCCCGGCGCGTGGCATGCGGGCCGAGGTGGTCGTCTACGACAGCCGCCCTCCGGCAGCAGAGGCCCTGCCGTCGGCTGCGGAGGCCGTTTCCCTGAAGATGGAAGAGTTCCCCCCGCTCCGGGGCTGGCAGGTCAGCGGGCGCGGCCCGCTGTCGCTGTGGCTCGATCTCTTCTGGGCGGGTAGCGCACCGCCTGCCGATACGCTGCTTCGTTTTGGACTGCAGGGGGCCAACGGAGAGTACTGGGTCAACATTACGCTGCCAGCCACTCCCCCACGTGCGCCCGCTCCCCTCGCCGCGCCTCTCGTTCGCCTTCGTTATGGACTCCCGCTCCCTCCGGGAATGCCGCCGGGCAGCTACCAGCTGCGCCTGCTCCCGCCGACGGGCGATGGGCGGACTTGGCGCACCGTGGGTGGCATCACTCTCGAAGCACCCGCTGTGACGACCTTCATGGCGCGTGATCCGTTCGCCGCCGTCCATTTCGGGAATGGTCTCTCTCTCCTCGCCGTCGAGAGTCAGCCGGCGGTGCGGTACCCGGGGTACACAGTTCCCCTTACCCTCTTCTGGAAGGTGCGGGGGCGAGGGCCGTCGGCGGAGACCGCCTTTGAGGTGGAGCTGGTCGGCCCAGACGGGCGAGTATGGGCAGGCGAGAGCTCGCGGCCCGGTCCGGACTGGCTGAAAGCGCCCGACTGGCCCAGGGATGACGCCGTCCGCGAGTCGTTGTCCCTCGTCGTGCCGTCGCATGCGCCGCCCGGCACCTACGCGCTACGCTGGCGACTCTGGGAAGGCGACACCGCCGTCTCTGCGCGCCCGGCCTGGCGACCCTGGTCCAGCACGCGTGCACGGTTAGGCACAGTAGAGATGCATGACTGGCCGCTGCAGGTAGCGCAGTCCGCTCCCGAACAGTTCGTGGAGGCCGACTTCGGGCACGGCATTCATCTCTATGGCTATGACCTCGAAGGCGCGCGACGCGTCGATGCAGAAGAGAACGGCGACAGGCGAGGGGTCTTAACAGAGGGCGGCGAGCGGCTGGCGCTATCCCTTTACTGGCGGGCCACCGCCGTTCCCGATCGCGATTACGACGTCGTCATCGAGCTCGTCGACGAGACGGAAGAGGTCGTCGTCCGGAGACAGAGCATCCCCGTCGACGGGCTGCGCATGACCGGCGGCTGGCGCGCGCGCGAAGTCCTGAAAGATAGCTATGAGATGGCGCTACCAGCAGAGCTACCGGCGGGGCGGTACCGCCTTTACGTCAGCCTTCTGAACACCGACACCGGCACCCGCCTGCCGCTTGTCGCCGAGGGAACGGCGCAGCCAGACGATCGCTTTCTCCTGCAGACGCTCAGCATCCGATGAGCCTTTTTCGTCCTCCCCCGCGGCGGCTCTTCCGGCCGAAGCGCCTTCTGACCCCGATTCTGCTCCTCTACCTCATACTAGCGCTGGCCTATGGGGTGGCCAATCCGCTTTTTGAAGCGCCGGACGAACAGTGGCACTACTTCACCGTCCAGACAGTAAAAGAGACGCGCCGGCTGCCAGTAGTCACCGATCCAATCGACGAGTGGACCCGTCAGGAGGCGGCCCAGCCGCCGCTGTACTACGTGCTGGGCGCTCTCCTCACGGCACCGATCGACACAGACGATGCGCGGGAGGTCGTGTGGCCCAATCCTTTCGTGCGCCTGGGCGACCCCAGCGCACCTACGAACGTTAATGCCTTCGTGCACGGGCCCTGGGAGGAATGGCCGTGGGAGGGCTATGCGCTGGCAGCGCACCTTCTGCGCGTATTTTCCACGCTGCTGGGGCTGGGTACGCTGCTCTGCATCTATGGAAGCGGACGCGTGCTGTGGCCGGCGCAGCCGGCGTGTGCCCTGCTGGCAACGGCAATGACCGCTTTTTTGCCCCAGTTTCTTTTTCTAAACAGCGCCGTCAGCAACGATCCCCTCATCGTCTTCCTTTCCGCCGCCGCGATCTGGCAGCTGCTCAGTCTCTGGCAACGCGGCCGCCGGGTGAACGCTCTCCCGCGATGGCGACTCCTCCTGCTGGGAATCACCATTGGGCTGGCGATCCTCGCGAAGACGGCGGGCCTCCTTTTACTGGCTTATGCGGGCCTCGTATTTTTGATCTTTAGCTGGCTCTACCGGGGCGCGTTCTTCGCCGCCACGCGCGTGCTCTTTCTTTATGTGGGACTTCCCGCTGCTGCGCTCGGTGGCTGGCTGCTGTGGCGCAACTGGTCGCTGTACAGGGACCCCACCGCCGCCAACCAGTTTGTCATGATAGCGGGCGGCGACCGCAACTACACACTCCTGCAAGTACTCGGCGAAAGCGGTGGCCTCTGGACCTCCACTTTTGCCGTCTTTGGTTGGTTTAACGTACGCGCGCCGGACTGGGTCTACCTGCTCTGGAATGCACTGCTCGTATTAGCGCTGGTCGGCGCCCTGTACGGACTGAGGCGCAGTCGATGGATGGCGGCCCACCCCACTGTCGAGCGGAGCACCGTCCGGCTTCCGCCAAAACAGGCGCGGCGGCTGCTCATGCTCCTGCTCGCCGGCTGGATTGTGCTGGTCTATGGCGGCCTGGTGACCTTCATGCTGCGGACACCGGCGGCTCAGGGGCGCCTTCTCTTTCCTGCCCTCGTCCCGCTGGCGCTGGGCCTGGCGTACGGTCTGCACCACTTTCCCGGACGATGGCTCGCCGTCGTCGCGCCCGCCGTCGCGCTGCTTACAGCCTGTGCCGGCCTGGCTACCATTCTTTCCACCTATGCGCCACCACCGACCGGTCACGAGATGGCCATCCCGCCTTCCGCCGAGCGCGTGGAAGCGGCGCTTGGGCAGGGGGTGGAGTTGGTCGCGGGGGAACTAAAGACTGCCTCGGCCCAACCGGGGGACGTTGTCTGGTTGACGCTGTACTGGCGTTCCAGGGATCTACATGTGGGCGGCTCCCTCACCGCCCGAGAAGCAACGCCGGAAGTGGTCTTCGAGATTTATGCGCCGGAGGCGCAGGCAAGCGAGGCGCTTATCGTTGTCGGCAAACTGCACAGCTACCATGGGGGCGGCCTCTATCCGGCAACGCTGTGGCCGGAGGAGGCGATCGTCGTCAGCCGGGTCGGTGTCCGCCTGGAAGAGGAGATACGAGCCCCTACACCGGCGTGGGTTCAGGTCGGGCTGGCCGGGCGGCCCGAACGGGTCACGTTGGGCGCGATCATGATCGACTCGCCACCGTAACCGGCACAGGGCGGCGACGCTTGATTATCCGTTCAGATGACGCTATGATCAGAGTATCCTACAGGACCCACGCAGACAGTAACGCCCGCCCCTTCTATGACAGGCCACCTGCCTGTTATGCTGACTCTCTGGGGAGCGGGCTGGCAGATAATAAAGGAGTAAAAAATGAAGATCGGTATCTTAACCGGCGGCGGCGACGTCCCCGGTCTCAACGCGTCCATCAAAGAGGTCGTCAATCGTGCTACCACCAACGGTCACGAGGTAATCGGCATCCGGCGTGGGTGGGGTGGCCTGCTGGAGTTCAACCGGGAGGATCCCGCCAGCTACGACCAGCACATCCTCCCCCTTAACCGTACCCTTGTACGGACGATCGACCGGACCGGCGGCACCTTCCTGCACACCAGCCGCACCAACCCGGGCCGGGTGAAGGCCCAGGAGGTACCTGAATTTCTGAAAGATCCGGAACACCCGGAGGCGGAAGCACAGGACACGCGCCCACGCGACTTCACCCCGCACGTGCTGGCCAATTTGGAACACCTGGGTATCGACACGCTGATCCCCATCGGGGGCGACGACACTCTCAGCTACGGTGAGCGCCTGCACAGCGAAGGCTTCCCCGTCATCGCCATTCCGAAGACGATGGACAACGACGTCTACGGTACCGACTATTGCATCGGCTTCAGCACCGCCGTCACGCGGAGCGTGAACTTTATCCACCAGCTACGCACCAGCACCGGCTCCCACGAACGGATCGCCGTCGTCGAGCTCTTCGGCCGCAACAGCGGCGAGACGAGCCTCATCAGCTCTTATCTGGCGGGTGTGGACCGGGCGCTGATCTCCGAGGTGCCGTTTGACCCGGAGAAGCTGGCAGAGCTGCTAATGGAGGACAAGCGCCGCAATCCCAGCAACTACGCCATGGTCACCATCAGCGAAGGGGCCCACATGCAGGGCGGCAAGGTAGTCGAGTATGGCGAAGCGGACCCTTACGGCCACCGCAAGCTGGGCGGTATCGGCGAGATCACCGGCGAGGCGCTGAAGAAGCTCACCGGGGAGAACATGATCATCCAGCGGCTGGCCTACCTGATGCGCTCCGGCGCTCCGGACGCGCTTGATCTGATGGTCGCCGTCAACTTTGCCAACATGGCGATGGATCTGCTGGAGAGCGGCGCCAGCGGGCGCATGGTCGCCCTCCGCGACGGCAACTACACTCACATCCCGATGAGCACCGTGACCAGCGGCGTGAAGCGGGTGGACGTCGACGAACTATACGACGTGGACCAGTACCGGCCGAAGGTGCGCCACGTCCTCGGCAAGCCGATGTTCCTCTATTAAACAGCAAGCAACAGGCGCCGGGCGCCGCTTCGATAAAGAAAGCTGACTTCGGCGCGCCTTCGCGTCCGTGGTGCCCGGACGCTTTCTCCCTCAGGTACGGCCGAACTGCTTTGCCAGCTGCGCCGCCGATAGGTGAATCAGGGTTGGCCGACCGTGAGGACAGGTGTGCGGATTCTGGCACTCCTCTAGCTGCTGGATCATCGCCTCCATTTCGGCGCTGGAGAGCGACTGCCCCGCCTTCACAGCCGCCGTTTTGCAGACGCGCAAAATAATACGCGCCTCTACCTCATCCGCAAGCGGCTGCTTCCCCGCTTCCAGATCGTCGACCACGGCAACCAGCGCCGCCGCCGGATCGAGGCGCGAAAGCAGCGCGGGAATGGCGCGCACGACGAAGGTGTTAGGACCAAAGGGCTCGATCGTGAAGCCAAGGCGGTTGAGGAGCGCCAGATGCTCGCCGAGTAGCGTCGCCTGATCAGGCGCGAGCTGCACTGTGGCGCTTGCCACCAGCCCCTGCGAAGCTATACCCTCCCGCTTACGGGCGGCCATGAAACGCTCGTACAGGATCCGCTCGTGTGCGGCATGCTGATCGATGAGGAACATGCCATCTGGCCCTTCGGCGATGATGTAGGCGGCCCCGACCTGGCCCACGACGCGCATGATCGGCAAACGTTCCCCTCCCAGGCGCCGTGCAGGCGTTGCTTCTACGTCGTGCTCGTCAGCGTCCACCGCACCGATTTCGCGCCGATCTCCGATCTCTGCCCCAAGCGCCAGCGCGCTCTGCTCCTGCCCCTCGAAGCGAGACCCAAAGGCGCCGCTGTCGATCTGGCCCCGCCAGCCCTCCCCGCGCGTGGGCTGCCGGAAGGCACCCAGACCGACGACGTGACCGCGCTGCACCGGCGCCCGCTCGGTCAGTGTCCGCCGGACCGCCCGCTGCACCGCGCCAAAGGCGGCGCTTCCATCGCGAAAGCGGACCTCCGTCTTTGCCGGGTGGACGTTGACGTCCACCTGATCGAAGGGCAGGCGCATAAAGATGACAGCCACCGGATAGCGCCCGCCGGGCAGCAGCGTGTGGTAGGCCTGGATTACGGCATAGGTAAGGCGATGATCGCGCACCCAGCGACCGTTGACAAAGAGCATGATCTGGTTGCGGTTGGCCCGGTGCAGGCCTGGCGGGCCGACGTAGCCGGAGACGGCTATCGAGCCGCCGCGTCCGTCGGCAGCCGGAGTGACCTCCAGCAGATCGCGCGCCACGTCGGCGCCATAGAGGGCCACCAGAACATCCCGCACATCGCCGGTGCCGTTGCTCTGGAACGTGACACGCCCATCGTGCACGAGGCGGAAGCGCACCTCTGGATAGGCCAGCGCGTAACGGGTGATAAATTCGTCTATCTGGCGCTTCTCAGTGGTAATCGACTTCAGAAACTTACGCCGGGCAGGGACGTTAAAGAAAAGGTTCTCGACGGCGATCACAGTACCTTGCGGCGCGCCGACCACGTCGCGGCGCTTCTTTGCGCCCCCTTCAAGCACCAGGCGGGTGCCTGCCGGCTCACCCGCCGTCCGCGTCACCAGCGTTACCTGACTTACGGCGGCGATGGCGGCCAACGCTTCACCACGAAAGCCGAGCGTGCCGATGGCGTTTAGCTCGCTCGCCGTTTCCAGTTTACTCGTCGCGTGGCGCAGAAAGGCGGTCTCTACCTCAGAGGCCAGGATGCCCGCGCCGTCGTCGGCCACCTGAATCAGCTCTCGGCCGCCACGCCGCACGTCGACGTTGACAACGGTCGCCCCGGCGTCCAGCGCATTCTCTATCAGCTCCTTGACCACCGACGCCGGTCGCTCCACCACCTCGCCGGCAGCAATCTGCGAAGCAAGTTGATCCGGTAAAACATGAATCTTCATGCGACTATTTTACCATAGGAGGAGAGGGCTGTCGGTTTTTTTTCATCCGCCCTGGCGTGGGCTGGCATTTTCGATGCGTAGAGGGCGGCGAAATTGCTCTTCCTTCTACTTTCCACTATCATTGTGCGCTGAATCTGCTCAACCTTGTATTACCTATCAGAGTCCCCATGCCTTTCACACCCTCCTACGCCGTTCCTGAAGAGAGACGCGCCTACCGCCAGGAGGCAGGCCGCGTCGGCTGTCTGATGTTGCACGGCTTTATGGGCAGCCCGGCCAGTTCGCGCCCGATGGCCGCCTTTCTCGCCGAGCGCGGGATCACTGTTCACTGCCCGCTGTTGCCGGGCCACGGCGAGCTGCTGGATAAGATGCACGGCATACCCTACACGGATTGGCTGACCGAAGCAGAGGAGGCGCTGGCCCAGCTACGCCGGCAGTGTGACGAGATCTTCATCATGGGTCATTCGATGGGTGGCGCCCTCGCCGCTCACCTGGTTCACGAGTATGGTGACAGCCGCGACGACATTCGGGGCCTCATCCTGCTGGCCCCCCTCTACAAAGTTCCCAGCCGCGCCATTCACCTGTTGCGTGTGCTGCGCCATCTTCTCCCCTGGCTCTATCCCTGGCGTTTCCAGCGCTTTCGCTGGCTGGCCCGCGACAGAATTCTCGATCTCCATCCCGATCTCGATCTGGAGGATCCGGAGGTGCTCGCCTGGCTGCCGGAGGCGACGCGCATCCCGACGGGGGCGGTCGACGAAATGCGCAAGGTCTCCGATCTGGGACGCGCCATCTGGCCTCAACTCAGCCAGCCACTGCTGATTCTGCAGGGCGAGAAAGATATCGCTGCCCATCCGAATAACGCACGGGCAATTTACGAGAACGTGAACACCGTAGATAAAGCGCTTCATCTTTTCCCGGACGCCGGACACGAGTTGATGCGCCCTTTCGATCCCGTCCATGAAGAGGTCTGGCCTCTGGTGTACGATTTTGTGCGCCGGAGGACGAGGCACCCGCTGCCCGTGCCGGCGGCCGAATCATCGGCGGCCGAGTCGTCCGGCTGGTGATAAATATCCGATGACTTAGTTTGCCCTGGTGGAGGGCAACGCTATAATCACCCCTCGAGAGTCGCCGCCGCCGACTTTCGCAACCGTTCAGGTTCGTTGTTCTGTTGAATTCTCTATGAGGAGGAGAATCTATGCGCAAACTTTCCCTGTTACTCACCCTACTACTGCTCTTCTCGCTCGCCCTCGTCGCCTGTGACGCGGGAGATGCCGACCTCGAAGCGGACGAGTCGGAACTTCTCGAAGATGCCGAAGATGAGGTCGTCGAGGATGTCGAGGATACGGACGTCGACGTCGAAGAAGAAGACGTCGCAGAAGCAGACGAAGACGACTGCAGCCTCGAAGAGGTCTTCTGCGTCGGTCTGGTGACTGACGTCGGCGAGATCGACGATAAATCCTTTAACCAGTCCGCCTGGGAAGGGGTTTTACTGGCTTCTGACGAGTTAGGCGCGCGGGCCGACTACGTCGAGACCAATGATGCCAAAGATTATGCCAATAACATCAGCCTCTTTGCCGACAACGATTACGATGCCATCGTGACGGTCGGCTTTGCGCTGGGCGAAGCGACACTGATCGCCGCTTCGGAATACCCTGAAGTGGACTTCGTGGGCGTCGACCAGTTCATCGGCCCTGAGCCGCCCGACGGTTGGGCAGGTGAGTGGCCGCCGCCGAACGTTGCAGGTCTGATCTTCCCCGAGGACCAGGCCGGCTTTATGGCTGGCGCGCTGGCAGCCATGCTCAGCGAAACGGGGACCATCGCCGCCGTACTGGGGACCGATGCAGTGCCGCCGGTCGTAGCCTTCAAAGAAGGATATGAGGCGGGCGCAGCGTACATCAACCCCGACATCGAGGTGATTTCCACCTACCATCCCGGTGGCCTGGACGTCGCCTTTACCGATCCGGAGTGGGGCGCGACGACTGCAGCGCAGGCCATCGACCAGGGCGCGGACGTCATCTTCGGCGCCGGCGGTAAGACTGGCAACGGCGCGCTCATCGAAGTCGCCAACCACGAAGGCGTCTACTGCATCGGCGTGGATACCGACCAGTGGCTGACGGTACCGGAAGCACATTCGTGCCTCGTCTCGAGCGCGATGAAGCTGATCACGTCCGGCGTCTTCACCCTGCTGGAAGCGTCCGAGAACAACAACCTACCCGCTGGCGTTTTTGTGGGCGATGTTGGCCTGGCGCCGTTCCACGACTTTGAAGATGAGATCGATCCCAGCGTCACGGAGACGCTGGCCGAGATCGAAGCCGGCCTTGAGGCAGGCGAAATCGACACTGGCTATGCGCCCTGATCGCTTGACGCTATCGCCTTGAGTTGCTCCTTTAACACCTGATTCCGTTGACAATGTGCGACGCTCTCACCGGGCGTCGCACATTGTTTGTCTGCCATCGTCGATTATCTTTATGGCTGTAGAGAGCGTACCGCTAACGACCAGCGTGCGGCGCATTTTGCGCAGTGTCAGTGTGCCGGTTGTCGCCATCCTGCTGGCGTTGCTCATTGGCGCAATCATCCTGATCGTTTCCGAAGCTTCGCCGCTGGAAGCCTACGCCGCCCTCTACGACGGCGCTTTCGGCGACAGCCGGGCGCTACAGCGCACCCTGGAGAAGGCGACGCCTCTCATCTTTAGTGGCCTGGCGGTGGCCTTTGCCTTCAAAGCGGGCCTGTTCAACATCGGCGCCCAGGGGCAGCTCCTCTTCGGCGCCGTTACGGCAGCCGCGCTCGGCTTCATGATCGAAGGGCTGCCGCCGCTCATCCACGCGCCGCTTGCGCTGACAGGGGGCGCGCTCGCCGGCGCGCTCTTCGGGGCAATCCCGGGCGCCCTCAAGACCTACACCGGCGCGCATGAGGTGATCACGACGATCATGCTCAACTACGTTGCCATCAATATCACTGACTTCCTGGCTAACAACACCCTCAAAGATCCATCGCCGGGAAATATTGTGGCGCGTACGCCGGCCATTGAAGCGTCGGCACGGATTCCCGCTATAGGCCCCTTTCCCCTCGGCTTCTTTATCGCCATCGTCGTCGCCGCTCTCGTCTGGTG
>JAWVYW010000058.1:0-21650 GCA_033722535.1 Promineifilaceae bacterium (SeqCode) | reverse complement strand
GACAGGAGGGCGGACAGAGAATGTTGGAACGGCTCGAGCGCGACAATCTCTATCTCGTGCCGTTGGACGACGACCGCGAGTGGTACCGCTACCACGAACTATTCGCCGACTTTCTGCGGGAACAGCTTAAAGAGTGCCGCACCGAGGAGCAACCCGTCCTCCACCGGCGCGCAGCGCGCTGGTATCTGGCGCACGACCGGCCGGAGCCGGCGTTCGAGCACGCCGTAGCGGGCGGGGACGCCGAAGTGACGCTGGAAATCTTTGAGCGCTATGTCCAGGGCAAGCTACTTGCCAGCGAATTCCGGCTCGTGCAGGAATGGTTTCGGGCGCTGCCGGAGCCGTGGCTCGCTGCTTACCCGCAATTCAGCCTCGTCCGGGCCGGGCTGCTGCTCTTCACGGGTCAGATTGAGGCATGCGTCCGGTGGGTTGAGGAGATTGAACGGCGGCTGACATTAGGAGAGCGAGACGATTTACGGCAACAACAGGCGCAGGTCAACGCCGTTCGCTGTTCCATCGCCTGCTTTCAAAACGACCTGGCACGCGCGGAGCAATTTGCCGACGCAGCATTCCGGGCGCTACCTGAGGAGAGTGTGCTCTTTCGCACCATTATCTACGGTTCCCTCGGCGATACGTACCGCCGCAACGCGCTTTGGGAGAAGGCAGAGGAATGCTACCTGAAACTGCTCCCGTTCACGGGCTCACCCGGCTTTCGCGTGCAATCGGCGCACGTATCTGGCGCGCTGGCCGATCTGGAACTCCGGCGGGGCGCTTTACAGAAAGCAGCCGATTACTGGCGCCGGGCGCTGGCGGCTATCGAGGAGCCCGAGAATTGGGGGCGCCTGCCGCTACCGCTCACGGGGTGGGTCCATATTCGCATGGGGGAGGTGCTTTACGAGTGGAACGAGCTGGGGGCGGCGCGGAAACAGGCGGCGCGCGGGTTGGAGCGGGCGGAACTAGGCGGCGACGTGCGGGCGCTGATCGCCGGCTACCTGCTCGCCGGCCGCCTGAATCTGGCGGAGGGAGATGCGGAGGAGGCGGCAGCCAAGCTCGAACAGGCGCGGCCGCACGTGGAGGCGACACACTTTCCCGGTTGGGCCGCCCGCTTTGAGCGCTTTCAGCTCGAGCTATGGCTGGCGCAGGATAGACTGCGCGCGGCGGTCCATTGGGCCGATAAGATGCTGCCGGAGGGTGTGGAGTCGGAACGGCTGGACAGGGTGGAGGTGCAGCTAGCGCTGGCGCGCGTGCTCGTCGTGAAGGGGGATCCGGCGTCGGTGGAAAGAGCCTGGGCGTTACTGGAAGAGCTCCTGCGGGTGGGGGAAGCGGCAGGGCGGAGACGTGTGACAATCGAGGCGCTGGCGTTGCATTCGCTGGCCCACCACCGGCGCAACGACGATGCGGGCGCCATGCAGGCGCTGGAGAGAGCGCTGCGGCTGGCAGAGCCCGAGGGCTACGTGCGCCTCTTCGCCGACCTGGGGCTGCCGATGGCCCGCCTTCTGCAGGAAGCCCGAGCCCGCGAGGTGATGGTTGACTACGTGGAGACGCTACTGGCAGCCTTCGCCGGCGCGCTCTCCCATCCTGCCCCCGCGCAGCCGCTGCCAGAACCGTTGACCGAGCGGGAAGAGGAAGTTCTCCAACTATTGGCGGCAGGTCTGACGAACCGGGAGATCGCCGACGAACTGGTTATCTCTCCGGGAACGGTTAAGAAGCACGCCGGCAACATCTACGGCAAGCTGAGTGTCGGGAGCCGCACAGAGGCTGCTGCCAGGGCCAGGGAGCTCGGCCTGTTAGGCGAGTAAGTAGCGAACGCCGCTAAAGATACCCCGCTGAGTTACCCCGTTTGGGGAATGCTCTCGCTTTCTGCCTCCTGTATGCTGGGATCAGATGAAAGGAAATCCCGCAGAAAGGAGCTTTTCCATGATTACACAAGACCGAGAACAGATCCGTACCTCCTGGGACAGGCTGGCGGCGGGCTATGACGAGTTCATTACGCCAACGAGCAACTGGGATGTGGCGAAGGAGGCCCTGCAGCGGGCAGACCTCCGGCCCGGCATGCGGCTCCTGGACGTAGCATCGGGCAGCGGCGCGCTCAGCATTCCGGCGGCGCGCATGGGCGCGGACGTCGTGGCAGTAGACCTCTCTCCCGCGATGATCGATCACCTCAGAGAGCGCGCCCGGCGGGAAGGGCTCTCTAACCTGGAGGCGCGCGTCATGGATGGTCACGCTCTCGAGCTGGAGGATGAGACCTTCGATATCTCCGCGTCACAGTTTGGCGTCATGCTCTTTCCCGATTTGCCCCGGGGGCTTGACGAGATGGTGCGCGTCACAAAGCCCGGGGGACGGTTGCTTATCGTCGCCATGGGCGCGCCCCCGCAAATCGAATTCCTCACCTTCTTCCTCGGTGCCATGCAGTCCGCCGTCCCCGGCTTCGATGGTCTGCCCATGGATCCGCCACCTCTACCCTTCCAGGTAGCGGACCGGAAAGTGCTGCGCCAGCGAATGATCGAAGCCGGTCTAGAAGAAATCCGTGTGGAGCCGGGCACCCACAAGATTGAGGTCCAGTCGGGACAGGAGCTGTGGGACTGGGTGGTCAACAGCAACCCCATCGGGGCGCAACTGGTTGCCAACCTGACGGCGGAACAGCGAGCCAGCGTACGCCAGGTGTTGGACGGCATGCTTGAGGAGCGGATGACGGAGAACGGGTCGGCTATTTTGAACAACCGGATCCACATCGCCGTCGGAACGCGCCGCTAGGCACCGGTGGTTGCGGGGGCGCTATTCTACCAGACGTGAGTGATCACCAGGAGAAACGAGATGAGTGAAAAGAATAAGGCAGTGGCCCGGCGTTTCCTCGATGAGCTCTGGAACCGGAGCAACTTCGCCGTGGTTGACGAACTTGTGGCCCGCGACTACGACGGTCATTCATCGACGGTCATCCGCGGCCCAGAAGGCGCGGTCGCCTTCATTCCCAAGGCGAGGGCAGCCTTCCCTGATTTCCGGTTCGAGGTCCTTGACCAGATCGCCGAAGGGGACAAAGTGGCAACACGCTGGAAGCTGGCCGGAACGCACGAAGGACCGTTTCAGGGGGCGCCGCCAAGCGGCAGGCGCATTGAAATGACGGGCATTACCATCTTCCGCCTTGCCGACGGCAAGCTGATCGAAGGATGGACAAAGGAAGATCTGTTCGGCTTGTTACAGCAGATTGGCGCTCTCCCGGTGCCGGTGCCCGGTAGAACTGAAGCTGTTCCAGAGACGACCAGGGAGCAGGTCCTTTGAGAGCTGGCCTTCGCAGCTGTTCACTGTCTGAGCCCGGAACAATAGCCAAAAGGAGAAAAAGATGGCCTTAACAGATGGTTTCCGAATCTGGTTTATCGTGCTTTACACGTTCGGCCTTACGTTCTTTATCGTGACGGCGGTCACTTTTCGCTCTCGTCGAGAGGCAGTTGAGAAGCAGGAGGGCCCCCTCCCTTCGCCGGGTGTGATCATTCCGCTCGGTCTCCCTCTGCTTATCCTGCTGACACGTTTTGGCGAAATCCCAGCCGAATGGCTGCCGCTGCGGTGGATCGGGGTCATCCTCAGCCTTTACTTCGTCGTAATGCTGCCCTGGGCGACAGCGACGCTCGGCCGCCTTTATTCTCCAGGGTTCGCCGTCTTCGAGGATCACACCTTGATCACGTCCGGTCCGTTCGGCTTTGTGCGCCATCCCATCGGGTCCTCTGTCCTGGCGCTGTGGCTCGGCGCGGGGCTGGGGACGCTCAACTGGCTGTTGCTGGCGTTATGGCCCTTGTTTGCGGCACTTACGGCCGTGTTGATGGTGCGGATTGAAGAGGGCCTGCTGCGTGAAAAGTTTGGAGCAGAGTACGAGAAATACGCACAAGGAACAAGCAAGCTGATCCCTGGAGTCTGGTAACAGTCCTTCATAAAGCAAGGCGTTGATAACAACCCAATTGAGAAAGGGTGAAAGGAGTGTTCAATGCGTGACGTGAAACACCGCTATGACACAATCATTATTGGCGGCGGGCAGGCTGGCCTCGCTACGGGCTACTACCTGCGGCAGCAGGAACGGAATTTCGTCATCCTCGACGCAAACGAGCGCACGGGCGCTTCGTGGCGCAAGCGTTGGGACTCGCTGCGGCTGTTCACCCCCGCCCGCTACAATGGGCTGCCGGGGATGGATTTCCCGGGTCCGGCTTACTACATTCCGACCAAGGACGAGATGGCCGACTACCTTGAGTCTTACGCCGCGCGCTTCGAACTTCCGGTGCGGACGGGGGTGCGGGTGGATGCACTCGCGAAGGAGGGAGAGCAGTTCGTTTTAACGGCAGCCGACCTTGCGAGCGGGTCAGAGCTTGCCCCGGGCAAGTCGAGCGGGCAGCCTCGACGAATTACAGCCGAGAACGTGGTCGTGGCCACAGGCGCTTACCATTCCCCGCACGTCCCGACCTTTGCTCCCGAACTCGATCCGGAGATCGTGCAGTTCCATTCCAGCGCGTATAAACGCCCCTCCCAGTTGCAGGAGGGGGCGGTTCTGGTAGTGGGCGCCGCGAACTCCGGCGCGGAAATCGCGCTTGAACTGTCGCAAAGTCACCGGACGTGGCTGTCAGGTAGGCACCCGGGTAGTGAACCCTCTCGTCCCGGCAGCGTACTGGACCGTCTGGTCACGCCGCTGATGTGGTTTGTTTTTTCGCATCTCCTAAACGTGAAGACGCCGATTGGCCGCAAGCTTCGCCCGAAGTTTCTGGAGATGGGGGGTGTGCCGCTGGCTCGGGTCAGGCCGGCCGACCTGCAGGCGGCAGGGGTGGAGCGCGTCCACGCCAGAACAATAGGTGTGCAGGACGGCCTGCCCGTGCTGGAAGATGGCCGCGCCCTTGAGGTGGCCAACGTCATCTGGTGTACGGGCTTCCGGTCGGACTTCGGGTGGATCGATCTCCCGATCTTCGACGCCCGCGGAGAGCCGGTCCATGAGCGCGGCGTGGTCGCGCCGGTCCCCGGCCTGTACTTTGTCGGACTGTTCTTCCAGTCCGCGTTGGCCTCCGTACTGGTCGGCGGGGTGGGCAGGGATGCGGCCTATGTCGCCGACGTGATCGCCAGCCGCTCAGCGCTCTCCCGGGCCGGCCAGCGCCGTCGAGGCGCGCGCCATGATGTGGGGGTGGCGTGAGTAGCGAGCGCAAAGCGCGATGGATGGCGGCCTGCGCTGGCAGTGGCACGGCCGGCAAGATCGATTCAAGCTGGGTATTTTTCAGGCGCCGAATAGGTTGACATCCTCCGCCGGAAGAGCATATAATTCTGCCAACAACTAAATAGCACCTCTCCGGGAGGAGTAGGCAACAGGCAGCCTGACAGAGAAGATGGGGCCATGGTCGTGTGAAGAGCCTGGTTGAAAGCCCCCACAGCGCTCGCCCTGCCGAAAGTCGCCCGGAGCATTTGCCGAAGAACGCGGCTGCTCCATTGCAAACAAGCAGTTCGCCAGTAGACCGGCACGGGCAAGCCCGTTACAGCGCAGCCCTGTTCGCGACGCCGTTCGCCGCCGGGGCAACGAGAGCGCGTTCCTGGCAACAGGGCGCGAAGTGAGGTGGTACCGCGGAAGGCAGCCCTTTCGTCCTCGACAAGCCCGCAGACAGCGCGGCTTTTTATGAGGAAGAAAGGGTTTTTTGTTTTCCAGAGGAGGCATCTCATGGCTCTACCAAAGCGCTACAACCCGAGAACCCGCGAGCCGGCCCTACAGGCCCAGTGGCGGGAAAAGCATATCTACCGTTTTCACCCGCCTGGAGAAGAGGCAGCAAGCGAGCGACCGATCTACAGCATCGACACGCCGCCGCCCACCGTCTCCGGTAAACTGCACCTCGGTCACGTCTACTCCTATAGCCACACCGACTTCATCGCCCGCTTCTGGCGCATGCGCGGCTACAACGTCTTCTACCCAATGGGCTTCGACGACAACGGCCTCCCCACTGAGCGGCTGGTGGAGCGTCTGGAAGGGGTGCGGGCGGACGAGCTGGGCCGCCGCGCCTTCGTCGAGCGTTGCCTGGCGATCAGCGCCGAGGCGGAGGAGGCGTATCGCGAGCTGTGGCAACGGCTGGGCCTCTCCATCGACTGGCGCTACAGCTACCGTACCATCGAAGACGACAGCGTGCGCACCAGCCAGTGGTCTTTCCTCGACCTCTACCGCCGCGGCCTCGCCTACCGGCGCGAAGCGCCGGCTATCTGGTGCCCCGAGTGCCAGACGGCCCTCGCCCAGTCCGACGTGGACGACCTGGAGCGGACGACGACCTTCTATACGCTGGCCTTCCGGCTCGCCGACGGCAGTACGCTGCCCATTGCCACGACGCGACCGGAGCTGCTTGCCGCCTGTGTGGCCGTCTTTATTCATCCCGATGACCCGCGGATGTCTGAGCTGGAAAGCCAGACGGCAGTCGTGCCCCTCTTCGGGCAGGAGGTGCCGATCCTGGCCGATCCCGGCGCCGATCCAGAAAAGGGTACCGGTGTGGTGATGTGTTGTACCTTCGGCGATACGGCGGACGTCGCCTGGTGGTACACCCACGACCTGCCCCTGGTGGAGGCCATCGGCCCCGACGGGCGGATGCTCGCGCCCGCCGGCCCCTACGCCGGGCAGCGTACCAGCGCGGCGCGGGAGGCGATGGTCGCGGCGCTGAACGAGCACGGGCTGCTGCTGGACGAGCGGCCCGCGCCCCAGAGCGTGCGCGTGCACGAGCGTTGTGATACGCCGGTGGAGTTCGTCGTCTCGCGGCAGTGGTTTGTGGAGCTGCTACAACAGCGGGACGCGCTCCTGGAGGCCGGCGCCGCCGTAAAGTGGTACCCGGCCCACATGGAGACACGCTACCGCCAGTGGGTGGAGAATCTGGCCTGGGACTGGTGCATCTCGCGCCAGCGCGCCTTCGGCGTGCCGTTCCCAGTGTGGTACTGCGACGACTGCGGCGAGCTGCTCCTCGCCGAGGAGGATCAGCTGCCGGTGGACCCGGCCGAAACGCCGCCCCCCCAGCCTTGCCCACGCTGTGACGGCGACAGCTTCACACCGGAGACAGATGTGATGGATACCTGGGCCACAAGCTCGCTCACGCCCCAGATCGCGGGCCGGATGTTGACCGAGCCGGAACTGTACGAGCGGGTCTTCCCCTTCACGATGCGACCGCAGGCGCACGAGATCATTCGCACCTGGGCCTTCTACACCATCGCCAAAAGTCTCTACCACTTCGACGCCCAGCCGTGGCGCGACGCCGCCGTCTCCGGGTGGGCGATGGCGCCAGAGGGGATGGGCAAACTCAGCAAGAGCCGCGGCGGTGGTCCGGCGACGCCGATGGAGATGATCGAAAGTTACTCCGCCGACGCCCTGCGCTACTGGGCCGCCGGCGCCGGACTGGGCAAAGACAGCCTCATCGACATCCAGAAGATCGAGGCGGGCGCCAAGCTGGTGACAAAGTTGTGGAACGTAGCCCGCTTCAGCAGCCGCTTTCTTGAAGAGGAAACCAGGGCAGGTCTCGCCGCTGGTGGGGCGCCGCGGAATTTCTCCCTGGGCGATCGCTGGCTGCTCTCGCGCACGACGCGTCTCGTGGAGCGCGCGACGCTGCTCTTCGAGCGCTACGACTATGCCACGGCGCGTGCAGAGACAGAACTGTATTTCTGGGATCTGGCCGATAACTATCTGGAGATGGCCAAGCAGCGGCTCTACGGCGGCGGCGAAGCGGCGGCGGGCGCCCGCTTCGCACTCACTCACGCCCTCCTCACGATCCTCAAGCTCTTCGCCCCGATCCTGCCTTATGTGACCGACGCTGCGTATCAGGGGCTGCTGGAGACGGATAACTCGATCCACGCGGCCGCATGGCCAAAGCCGGTCGCCGCTTGGCGCGACGACGACGCGGAGGCAGCGGGTGCGCTGCTACTGGAAATCGCCACCGCCGTTCGTCGCTACAAGAGCGACCGCGGGCTGAGCCTGGGGGCCGAACTGGGGCACCTGCATCTCACCGTGAAGGACAGCGCGCTGGTGATCCTGCTGCGGGCAGGTATCCCCGACCTCGCCAGTATCACGCGCGCCGGCGAGATAACAATCGGCGCGGAGGCGATGCCCGACCTGGAGGAACTCCATCGCGTCGCGGCACTGACGGTGGCGCTGGCGCCCGACGGGACTGCCGTCCCCTCGCAGTGAGCGGGCGCTCCCCGGGTAAAGATGGGCCGGCGCCAAAGGATCAGTCGCCAGGGGCGATTTGCGCTATAATAGCCGTGATCATTTACAACCTGACGAGGCCGGCTCTGGTCTGGTCAGGCTGCACCAATCTGACAGATGCCTACGAATCTACCTGCCGAGTATTACGACGCCGAAGAGCGCTTTAAGGCTGCAGCCACGCCGGAAGAACGGGTCGCCCGCCTGGAAGATATGCTGAGCACGATCCCCAAACACAAGGGAACCGATCATCTCCGCGCCGACCTCCGGCGCAAGCTGTCCCGGCTCAAGGAGGAGGCAGCACGGCCGCAAAAAGGGGCGGCCCGCCAGATCTCGCCTTTCCACATCGAACGCGAAGGCGCAGGGCAGGTCGCCCTCCTCGGTCCCCCGAACAGCGGCAAATCGTCCCTTCTCGTCGCGCTGACGAACGCCGAGCCGGAAGTTGCCCCCTTCCCCTTCACCACCTGGACGCCGACGCCGGGCATGATGGCTGTGGAGGACATTCAGGTCCAGCTCGTGGACCTGCCTCCGCTCTCCGAAGAGTACGTGGAGCCGCAAATGCTGGACCTGGTGCGGCGGGCCGACCTCGTGCTGCTGGTGCTCGACATCCAGGGCTACCCGATTCAGGAGCTGGAAGATACGCTCGACCTGCTGGCACAGAACCGGATCGCGCCCGTCGACTACCGCCCCCGCTATGCGGAAGAAGCGCGACCACCCCTCTTTGTCCCGCTCCTCGTGGTGGTCAACAAGGTCGACGACGAGCTATGGGATGAAGAGTTTTCAGTGCTATGCGAACTCCTGCCGGGGGAGCTGCCGATCCTGCCGCTGTCGGCGCAGAGCGGGCGCGGCGTCGAGGCGTTCAAGTGGACGCTCTTCGACCGGCTCGAAATTATGCGCGTCTACTCCAAGCCACCGCGCCAGGAGCCAGACCTGAGCCGCCCCTTCGTGCTGCCGCGGGGCGCCACCGTCGAGCAATTTGCAGCCAAAGTTCACCGCGACTTCGCCGAGCAGCTAAAGACGGCGCGCGTCTGGGGAACGGGCGTCTACGACGGTCAGCCGGTCGGGCGCGATCACGCCCTCCACGACGGAGACGTCGTGGAGTTGCACATCTAACCAGGAGCTCTCTTGTTGACGGTGGACGCGCAAAGAACGGCGCCGCGCCGTCCCTTCCTCAGCGCCGAATGGCGCATGCTGGCGATGCTCAACTACGCGGTCGATCCGGCGCTCCTGACGCCGCTGGTCCCGGACGGCACAGAGCTGGATAGCTGGAATGGCATCACCTACGTCGGCATGGTCGGCTTTCTCTTCCTCAATACCAACCTACTCGGCGCGCCGGTTCCCCTGCACCGTAACTTTGAAGAGGTCAACCTGCGCTTTTACGTCCGCCGTGAGGCGCCCCCGGGAGAGACGTCGAGCGGTGAGCCAGAGCTGCGCCGGGGCGTCGTCTTTGTTAAAGAGATCGTGCCTCGGCGAGCCGTCGCCGCGGTCGCCAACTTCGTCTATAACGAAAACTATGTTGCCCTCCCCATGCGCCACTACCTGCACTACCGCGGAAGGGATCGCTCCGCCCCCGACGAAGTCCACTACGGTTGGCGCTTCCAGGGCCGCTGGAACACACTTTCTGTGGCCATCGCGGGAGCGGCGATGCTCCCGGCGCCCGGCTCGGAGGCAGAGTTTATCGCCGAACATTACTGGGGCTACGCGCGCCAGCGAGACGGCGGCACCGTAGAGTATGAGGTAGAGCACGTGCCGTGGGAAGTGTGGGAGGGCGCCGCCAGCGCCTTTCACTGCGACGTCGCCGCGCTGTACGGGGCGCGCTTTGCGCCGTTTCTGCAGACTACACCTCTATCGGCCTTTGTGGCCCGCGGCTCGCCGGTGCTCGTCCACCGCGGGCGGCGCCTGCCGTTGTAAGGCTACCTTAGAGAAAGGTGGCAAACTCCTCCAGACGCTTTTTCTCGATCGCTGGCACCTGCGCCTCTTCCGCCGGATAGCCCACCACCAGCAACAGAAAGGGGCGCTCGTTCTCGGGGCGCCCCAGGATCTCGTTCAGGAAACCCATGGGGCTCGGCGTATGTGTCAGAGTGGCGAGTCCGGCGTGGTGGAGGGCGGTGATCAACATGCCGGTGGCAATACCCACCGACTCGGTAGCGTAATAATGCTTGATGCGCCCCCCGTCTGGGCGCAGGCCATAGCTCTGCGTAAAGATGGCAATCAGGTAGGGCGCCGCCTCTAGAAAGGGCTTCTCGGCGTCCGTGCCCAGCGGCGCCAGGGCATCCAGCCACTCCTGCGGCGCGCGCCGCTCATAAAACTCCCGCTCCTCCGCTTCCGCCGCCTCCCGAATCTGCCGCCGCACCGCCGGATCGGAGACGACGACGAAGTGCCACGGCTGCAGGTTAGCGCCGCTGGGCGCCGTCCCCGCTGCGCGCAAACAGTCCTCGATGACGGCCCGCGGCACCGGTCGGGCGCTATAATCACGCACTGTCCGCCTCCGGCGTAACTCCTCATAAAAGGCGCGCGCGCGGCGGCGCATCTCCTCCGGCGGATACTCGCGATAATTTGGCAGGGGGATGAATGTTGGTTCAGTCATAACCTCGCTCCGTCTCTGAACAGGCGTCCACCTTTGGACAGGGGCAGGAAAACGATTTATATTTGAAGGGTAAAATCGTGTCAACGCTCAGCTCAAGGGGACCAGATGCACGTAGCCCTTCTTGCCAATCTGAAGAAGAATGCGCCTGTGTGGGAAGGGATCGCTTCCGATCGCTGGGACGACCTCGATTCAGAAGAGACGATCGAGGCAATTACGCGGGCGCTCGAGGCGGGCGGGCACACTGTGATCTTTCTGGAAGGGAACCTTGCCCTGGCGGAAAAGCTGCCGCAGATGAAGCCCGACATCTGCTTCAACATCAGCGAAGGCCACTTGGGCGACAGCCGGGAGGCGCATGTGCCGGCAATTCTCGAAATGCTGCGCATCCCCTACACCGGGAGCGGCGTGCTGACGCTGGCCCTGAGCCTCGACAAGCCCATGACTAAGCGGGTCCTGGCCTACCACGGCCTGCCCACGCCCGCCTTTCAGGTCTTCGAGCGCGCCGACGAGGAGCTCGATCCCGATATGCAGTTCCCCCTGTTCGTCAAGCCGAGCCGCGAGGGAACAGGGATGGGTGTCAGCCCGGAGTCGATCGTCCACGACGAGCAGCAGTTGCGGGAGCAACTCCGGCGGCAGCTCGCCCGCTATGAGCAGCCGATTCTCTGTGAGCAGTACATCGAGGGGCGCGAGGTAACGGTGGGCGTCGTCGGCAATCTGATCGGCCCCGTTGCCTGGCGCCTTCCCGAGAATGAAGAAGCGCCGCGGGTACAACGCGGGCTGGAATTTCTCCCCCCAATGGAGATCGACGTCGACCGCTATGAGACGGAGGGCGGCATCTATACCAGCCGCATCAAGACGGACCTGGTCGACGAGTTTTACTGGACCTGCCCCGCCGACCTGAGCGAGGCGCAGGTGCGAGAGCTGAACTGGCTCACGGCAGCCACCTTCCGCGTTACCGGCTGCCGGGACGTGGCCCGCGTTGACTTTCGTCTTGACCGCCATGACGACGAGCGGCCCTACATTCTGGAGATAAATCCCCTCCCCGGCCTCAACCCCGCATACTCTGATCTCTGTATCGAAGCGCGGGCCCGAGGCTGGAGTTATGAACAGCTGGTCAACCGCATCCTCGACGAGGCGCTTGAACGTACAGGGTTGCTCGTAGAGGACTAATAGAATTTTCCATCGTCTTTCTTAGCATTTAATCTTCTTAAGCGGGTAGATGAAGCAGCGTCTACTCGATATGAGGGAGGAAACTGTGACAGAGTTCAGCCTAAAGCAGTACGGCATCGACTGCCCGAACATCATCCGCAATGCGCAGCCCCCGCTGCTTTACCAGGAAGCAATGATGTACGAACCAGAGGCAGCCATTGCCGATTCCGGCGCGCTTATGGTGCGCTCCGGTGCCAAGACGGGGCGTAGCCCGAAAGACAAGCGCATTGTCAAACACGAAGCATCGGCAGAAGACATCTGGTGGGGACCGGTCAACATGCCAGTGGACGAACAAACCTTTGAGATCAACCGCGAGCGGGCAATCGACTATCTGAACACGCGTGACCGGCTCTACGTGATCGATGCCTTCGCCGGGTGGGACCGGGATGAGCGGATCAAGGTACGCATTATCTGCACGCGCCCCTATCACGCTCTCTTTATGTGGAATATGCTGATCCGCCCCTCGGAAGAGGCGCTAGCGGAGTTCGGGGAGCCAGATTACGTCGTCTTCAACGCCGGGCAGTTCCCGGCAAACCGCTACACAACCGGCATGACGTCCAAGACGAGCGTCGATCTTTCCTTTGAACGGCGCGAGATCGTCATCCTGGGCACCGAGTACGCTGGCGAGATGAAGAAGGGCGTCTTCACGGTCATGAATTACATCATGCCCAAGAAGGGAGTGCTCTCGATGCACTGCTCGGCGAATGAAGGAGACGACGGCGATGTCTCTCTTTTCTTTGGTCTTTCGGGTACCGGCAAGACGACCCTCTCTGCCGACGACCGCCGCAAATTGATCGGTGATGATGAGCATTGCTGGACCGACGACGGCATCTTCAACATTGAGGGCGGCTGCTACGCCAAAGTGATCGACCTCTCAGCGGAGAAGGAGCCGGAGATCTACCAGGCGATCCAGTTCGGCACGGTGCTGGAGAACGTCGTCTATGACGAAGAGACGCATGCGGTCGATTACACGAGCACAGCGATCACCCAGAACACCCGCGCCTCGTACCCGCTGCACTACATTCACAATGCAAAGATCCCGGCTGTGGCCGGGCACCCGCACAACGTCATCCTCCTGACGGCCGACGCCTTTGGCGTTCTCCCGCCGATAAGCAAGCTGAGCCACGCACAGGCGATGTACCACTTCATCAGCGGCTACACGGCCAAGGTAGCGGGGACGGAGATGGGTGTTACCGAGCCTCAGGCGACCTTCTCCGCCTGCTTTGGCGCCGCCTTCATTGTCTGGCACCCCAGCCGCTACGCCGAGCTGCTGGCAGAGAAGATGGAGAAGCACGGCTCGCAAGCGTGGCTGGTCAATACCGGCTGGACCGGGGGCCCGTTCGGTGTGGGGCACCGGATCAACCTAGAGTACACGCGCGCCATCGTCGATGCCATCCACAGCGGCGCGCTGGACGATGTAGAAACGGTCGTCGATCCTGTCTTCGGGCTGGAAGTGCCCACCTCGTGCCCCGGCGTCCCCGACGAGGTGCTGATGCCGCGCAACACGTGGGATGACCCGCAAGCGTACGATAAGCAGGCACAGCACCTGACCAGCCTGTTCCACAAGAACTTTGAGAAGTACAAAGAGGGCAGCAGCCAGACCATCATCGACGCGGGGCCCCGCATCGGATAACGCCTCGCCGATCGCTACCGAAGATAGTGGGAGGGTGGGCGGGACCGGACACAGCAGCGCCCATCCTCCTACTCATTCAGATCGCGCAGGCGATCTCGATACTCCGACTCGCTTTCTTCCAGCTCGCGCTCCAGCGCCTCTCGGCGTCGCCCCAGGCGCTGCCGTTCCCAGAATACATAGCCGACGCCACCCGCTACAAAGAGACAGTACAGCGGCACCAGCAGCTCGGCAGGCAACAGGTGCGCCAGGAGAGTGAAGGCGACAAAGAGGATGACGACAGCGAGGATCAGGCGTGTCGGTGCGGTCACGACCACAACTCGCGCAGGTTGCCCCACATCAGGTAAGCGCCGGCAGTAATCACCAACGCCACAATCGTTTCCCAGAAAAACTCGTAGAGCAAGACCAGCGAAGCGACGACCGCCAGCAGAACCGTCACTGTCGTCACCAGCCGCGGAAGCTGGCGGCGGAAGCTGGCCTCCACGAAGACAAAGACGGAGACCAGTAGCACCAGCCCCCAGATGAGGAACTGGGGCGCGAAGAGGAACAAAATAACAAAGGTCAGCAACCCGACGCTGATACTCACTGCCGCCCATACCTCGGCAAAGCGATCAAAGCGTAGAACGACGTCGCTGAAGGGACGGTGGGGGTGCTTGATGTGGGCGCGCAGATCGCGCGGCTTGCCGGCGCGCAACCGCTCGGCGTAGAGCTTCAGCGCCTCCAGGAGCGCGGCATCCTCGGCGTAGGAAGCCCGCAGCTCGTCCAGCCGCGCCGCCAGCGCCGCAATCCGGTGCTGGTGCTGCGCGTACAGCACCCGGAGGTGCGGCAGAGTGCGCATCGCCTGCGCCTCTACTCCCAGCCCGTTCAGCCGCCGGCTTTCTTCGGCGATTTCATCCAGCAGCTCCTCCTGGCGCTCCTCTACCGTCTCCTGACGCGCCAGCACCAGGGCCAGCGCCTGCGCCGGCGGAGGAACGGTGGCTAGGCCGGCCCAGCCGACCGGGTCGTACCACGAGCGCCGGACTGTGCCGTCGCGGTTGTAAACCGGGCCAGCCGGTGCGTCCTCGCCGGAAAAGGGATCGCGGGCGTACAGCCCCCACAGCCCCCGGTAGTGAAGCGCCCACCCAGGCACCGGATTAAGAAGGGCCGGCCGGTCCCATTCCCGCTCCTGCCCGGGCCCGATACTCACTCCATCGCCACGGGCGTAATCGACGAACGGGATGCGAAAGATGTTGGAGGGTGGTTCCGCTTCTTCTCCCTCGTCGGGATAACGGCGCAGCGTCCGCAACCAGAACTGCTCCAGCCGCTCGCTGAGCCTGGTCAGGGGCGCCAGGAAGGGCAGCTCCAGCTGCGCAAGGTATTCACCCGGCTGGTAGTAGCTGGCGTGGGAGCCGGCGCCAGCGTAAATGACCGGATGCTCGCCGACCTTCTCCACCTCCGGGTCCTGCCAGTGACGCCGCAAATCACTGCCCTCCCCATCGTGCCAGGAGTAGGCAACCCACTGGGGCGCCAGCTCGCCGTTGCCCACAGCGGGAGCGAGATAGATGTTTATGACCTCCCAGTCCGCTTCGTGATCGTTGGCCCCGTAAAAGCCGGAGCGCCAGTTGTTGAAGGCGTAAAAGAACCAGTACTGTAGGACCGTCCAGTCCCCCTGATCAACAACGCGCCCATAGTAGCTGTAGTGCGGCCGTTCCTCCATGATCATCTGGTACTCCAGCGCGGCCGCGGCGGCTGTGTCGCCCGGAACGCGCCCGCGCGCGAGCAACGAAAGCTGGAACATGGCGTCGACAAAGCGCGAGGTGTAGCCGACGCGCGCCAGCCGCCCGCGCCCGGCGCGGAAGACCGCGCCAATATCACGCCGCCGCAGCCCCTCCTGCAGGGTCTGCAGGCGATAGGCGGCGAGTTGGGTCAGGTTCATCGGGGTGATGAACTTAAGAAAGTAAATGGTGCCAAAGGGTGCCGGCCGCGGCTGGGCCAGCGACACTGGCGAGACCTGCCCCTCACCCAACAGAGCAACCGGCTCCCGGCCGGGCCGCTGCGCCCACAGGCTGGAGCGCCTCAGGTAAGGCTCCACCCGCATCGGAAAGAACTTCTCTCCGCGTGTGTAACGAATGACCGGTTCGAAGCGTCGCAGCAGGGCGAGATCGATTTCGCGCTCGCGAGCGAGGCTGCTGGCGCGATCTCGCACCACCGTAAGATCAAGATCGCGCACCATATCTTGCTCGCTCACGCCAGCTCCTCCTCACCGGTGCCAGGCTGCACCCGAAAGATCGCCGGCACCTCTGCGTAGTTGAGATAGACGACCATGGCGATAGCGTAGACCATGATACCGTAGAGGAGGACATTGTCGGGACGGTAGCGGAAATAGACGATCAACGTAAAGAGGAGGGTCAGCCCCTCCACAAGCATTGCCATCACCCATGCCCCGGGACGAAGGCTGTAAAAACCAATTGCCGCAATGAGCGCCAGTACGCCCAGGGGGGGCAGCGCCTGAAAGTAGGAGGAATCGACGAGGAGGGCGTGCCAGCCAGCGCTCAGATCGACGCTGAGAAGGCCGATAACAGCCATGACCGCCCCCTGGATGGCAAGCATGAAGGTCAGGAAGCGGACGGGCCAGGGCCGCGCCTGTTCTCCGGTCGCGACCGGCCCATCTTCAAGGATCGGTTCCGGTTCTGGTATCGTCATCATCTGGCAGAAGATAATACTGTTTGGCGGGATGGATCGCAACCGCGCGGCCCGCGGCGGCGGTTGCCAATCCTCGTCTGGCACCGATAATACGGACTGTAGAGGAATACGCGGTCACAACCCGGGAGGGAAAGATGAACGGAGCGGTTGGCTTTATTGGGCTGGGGATTATGGGGCAGGGAATGGCGCAGAACCTGTTGGAAGCCGGATTCGATCTGACGGTCTGGAACCGCACCACAAAGAAGATGGCGCCCTTCATAGATGCAGGCGCCCAGGGGGCGGAGAGCCCGGCCGACCTGGCGCGCAAGACGGAGATCATCGTCATCTGCGTCAGCGATACTCCTGACGTAGAGGAGGTTGTCCTGGGGGAAAGTGGCCTCATCGAGGGTGTGCGCCCGGGGAGTCTGGTCATCGATTGCAGTACGATCAGCCCTCAGGCGACCCGCCGCATCGCAGAGGCCCTGCAGGAGCAAGACATTCACATGCTCGACGCGCCGATCAGCGGCGGCAGCGAGGGAGCAGCGGAAGGGACGTTGAGCATCATGGTCGGCGGCGACGAGGAGCAGGTGGCGCGCGCGATGCCGCTCTTGGAGGCGATGGGCAAGGCGATTACCCACGTCGGCGATAACGGCGCCGGGCAGATGGTGAAGCTGGTTAACCAGATTCTGGTCGTCGTCAACATGCTCGCTGTGGGCGAGGCGCTTCTCTTCGCCGAAGCGGGCGGGCTGGACCTCGGACGGACGCTGGACGCCGTCAGCCAGGGCGCCGCGGGTAGCTGGATGCTGAGCAACCGCGGGCCGCAGGTCGTGGAGCGGGACTGGCGTCCCGGCTTTACCATTGATCTTCAGCAAAAGGATCTGCGCCTGGTGCTGGAGGCGGCCGACGAACTGGGCGTTCCCCTGCTTGGCGCCGGTATGGTCTTCCAGCTCTACCGCACCCTCCAGGCGACCGATCTTGGGGCCGAAGGGAACCACGCCCTGGTCAAGGCGCTGGAGCGGCTGTCGGGAATCACCATCGGCGGCGACTGAGCGCCCAACTGCCAGCTAGCGATAGTCCACGCGCTCACGGTCGTGGCCCGACGTAGCGGGGGGACGAATCAATTTGCCGCTGGCTTCCTGCTCCAGCGCGGGGCCGATCCAGCCGCCCATCCGCCCGTGGCCAAAGAACGCCAGCGTGCTGTCCGGCAGCAGCGCCAGCGGCCGGGCGACGGCGACGAGACCCAGGCCGGTGGAGGCCGCACAGCCGAGTGGGCACCACTTGAACAGCGCCGGCCGGCGATTGGCTGCACCCTTTCGTGCAACGGCGTACAATTCCTGAATGGCTGTGCGAAGGTTGGCGGACAGAAGATGAACAGAGCAGACAGCGGCAAGACGGGGAGGCAGAGGACACAGCACACCCTGGACCGCGGGCGCTTCTACTGGCTCGGCGGCTCGCCCTGCTCCGGCAAGAGCACCATCGCTGAGATGCTGGGAGCGCAGTATGGACTGCAGATCTACCACTGCGACGACTTCTTCTTCGCGGACATGCGGGCAGCGGATCCGCACAGACAACCGCGCCTGCACAAAATCGCCCGAATGAGTTGGGATGAGATTCTCTCGCGTCCAGTACCGGAGCAGTTGGCCGACGTGCTCCAGATCTACCGCGAAGGGTTTCCGCTGATGATGCGTGATTTGGTGCGCCGCCAGGAGGAAGCACCCCCTGAGATTCAGTTTCTGGTGGAGGGAGCTGCCCTCTTCCCCGAATTGATCACCCCCCTGCTTCCAGAGCCCCGACGGGCGATCTTTCTCGTCCCCATGCCGGCGTTTCAACGTCGCGTCTATGCCAGGCGCGAATGGCGCCACGCGCTCCTTGCCGAGTGTCGTGATCCGGAGCAGGCGTGGGAGAACTGGATGGAGCGGGATGTTCAATTTGGCCGCTGGATGAGGGCGCGCGCACATGCGCGTGGGCTGGCGGTATTGACAGTGGACGGCGCAAAGAGCGTGGAAGAGAACGCCGTACGCGTCCAGCGCCACTTCCAGCTACCCGCCGCCGAAGGGTAACCACTCGCTGTGTGCCGCCAAATCAACAAACGGCGAGCCGCCAGTAGACGGTTCGCCGTTTGTTGTTGAGCCACTGCCGGGGCAAGGCTTAGACGACGATATTCACCAGCCGGTCAGGCACGACGATCACCTTGCGCACCTTCTTGCCATCCAGCCAGCGCTGCACGTTCTCCTCGGCGAGCGCGATACGCTCGGCCTCTTCATTGCTGATGCCCGCCGGCACGTCCACCTTGGCCCGCACCTTGCCGTTGACCTGGACGATGAGCGTGATCGACTCCTCACGCGCCACCTCTTCATCCCAATCCGGCCACGGCTGAGTGTGGATACTGTAGGGGTGGCCGCGTCGCTGCCATAGCTCCTCCGTGATGTAGGGGGCGAAGGGCGCGAGCAACAGCAGCAGATCGTCGACCGCTTCCTCCCACACTACCTGGGAGATATTTTGCTCCCGTTGCGCATCCATGATGGCATTGCGCAGCTCCATCAGCGCGGCGACAGCGGTATTAAAGCTGAACGATTCCAGATCCTCGCCGACCTTACGGATGGTCTGGTGCGTCTTCCGACGCAGATCGCGGCTCGCCGCTTCGTCCACGTCCGCCGGTTGATAGTCGGCGGTGGCCACTGACCAGACATCGTCCAGGAAGCGCCGCGGCCCTTTGATGCCCGCGTAGTTCCACGGGCCTCCCTGGTCCCAACGGGCGAAGAACATCAGGTAGAGACGAACAGTGTCGGTCCCATATTGGTCGACCAGCTCATCTGGCGCAACGACATTGCCCCGGCTCTTGGACATCTTCTCGTTGTCCTCGCCCAGGACCATCCCCTGGTTGTAGAGGGCCAGCATCGGCTCGTCGAATTCGACCAGCCCCATGTCGCGCATCGCCTTGGTGAAGAAGCGGGTATAGATCAGGTGCATTGTCGCGTGCTCGATGCCGCCGGTGTACTGGTCGACGGGCAGCCAGTAGTCGCCCTCTTCCGGAGCGAAAGGACCTTCCTCATAGCCGGGACTCAGGTAGCGGTACTGGTACCATGACGAGCACATGAAGGTATCCATCGTGTCCGTCTCCCGTACGGAGGGTCGGCCGCAGATCGGACATGGCGCCTCGCGGAAGCCCGCGTGGAACTTGAGCGGGCTCTCGCCGGTAGGCATGAACTCTACATCTTCCGGCAGCGTCACCGGCAGATCCTCATTCGGCACCGGGACCGCACCGTGGACGTCGCAGTAAATGATGGGGATCGGCGCACCCCAGTAGCGCTGGCGGCTGATGAGCCAGTCGCGCAGGCGGTAGTTCACCGCCCTCCGGCCCGTACCCTGCTCTGCCAACCACGCAGTGACGCGCTCCTTGGCCACATCTCCCGGCGTGCCGCTAAACGGCCCGGAAAAGATCATCGTGCCATAGTCGCTGTGATAGAGAGCATCGCGGTAAAAATCGAGCCCCCACAACATCTCCATCACCGTCTGGTAGTCGCGCACCGCTGGTTCCAGTTCGCGGCAGCGCGCCAGGATCCGCCGCTCGTTCTTCAGCGAGTCGAGCACCAGCCACTCGTCAGGAAAGACAAAGGTCCAGCCGGTACCCACAACTTCTGTCCAGGAGCCAGGCTGGAGGTGCGCCTGAGCTACACGTACATAGTCAGCCACACGCTCGGGCGCCAACGTGACGTACGTCGAGCCGCCCTCCTCGACGTAGGCGATCCCTTCCGCATCGAGCGCGGCGGCAAAGCCCTCCTTCATCGTGCCCTTCATGGCGTAAGACTTTGTCAATCCGTCTGGACGTTCGATAACGGGTAAGATGGACAGCCCGAACTTGAGCGCAAACTCAAAATCGCGCTCGTCGTGAGCGGGGACGGCCATAATCGCTCCGTGCCCATAGGCCATCAGGACGTAGTCGGCAATCCAGATCGGGATGCGCTCCTGGTTGACCGGATTAATGGCATAGGCGCCGGTGAAGACGCCCGTCTTAGGCCGATCGGCTGCTTCGCGGTCGATCTCGCTCATCCGCTCCGCCTGCAGCTGGTAAGCGTCCACGGCAGCCTGCTGCTCCGGCGTCGCAATCTCGTCCACCAGCGGGTGCTCAGGGGCCAGCACCATGAAAGTCGCTCCCCAGAGGGTATCGGGGCGTGTCGTAAAGACCGGGATTTCGTGCCCTGCCTCGGTGCGGAAGAGCACCTCGGCGCCGGTCGAGCGGCCGATCCAGTTTCGCTGCATCGTCTTCACCCGCTCCGGCCAATCCAGGCCCTCAAAGTCCAGCAGCTCTTCGGCATACTCGGTCGTCTTGAAGAACCATTGCTCCATCTCTTTCTTGATCACCGGCGTGCCACAGCGCTCGCAGTGGCGATCCTCACCCCACACTTGCTCTCGGGCCAGGGTGGTGTTGCACTGCGGGCAGAAGTCGACCGAGGCCAACGCACGATAGGCCAGCCCCTGCTCGAGTAGCTTCTTGAAGAACCACTGGGTCCAGTGGTAGTACTGGGGATCGGAAGAGACCGCCTCGCGCTCCCAGTCAAACATCGCGCCCATGCGCGCCATCTGCGTGCGCATACGCGCGATATTTTCGTAGGTCCACTTCTTGGGATGAATGCCGCGGCTGATCGCCGCATTTTCCGCCGGCAGCCCAAAGGCATCGAAGCCCATGGGGAACAGCACGTTATAGCCCTTCATGCGCATGTACCGGGCGCGCGCGTCGCTCGGCGTCATCGCGTACCAGTGTCCGATGTGCAGATCGCCACTGGGATAGGGTAGCATTGTCAGCGCATAATGCTTGGGGCGGTCGCGCTCTATCTCCTGACGATAGAGGCCGCTCTCTTCCCACTTCTCGCGCCACGCCGGCTCGATCAGCTCCGGCTGATACTCGTCCGGCGTCTGTTCAACCACTGCTTCGCTCTCTCGCACTTCTGGTTGCGTCATAGTTCCTCCGTGCAAACTTGTTCTCGCCTGATCCCTTCTGAAGAAAAGTGGACAAATACAAAAAGCCCCTTCCGTTCAGAGACGAAAGGGGCTTCCGCGGTACCACTCCGATTGATAGTGGACCCAAAGGGATTCGAACCCTTGACCTCCACAATGCCATTGTGGCGCTCTCCCAGCTGAGCTATGGGCCCATCGACTATCCACTCAAACACGTAACGTGTGCAAAACGGCGACGACTACCGGGCAAAGCCTTTGGCCGTCGCGGCTCCCGGGCGAGTTCGGTACGAATCTGTTGCTCTTGCAGCCGATGGAGCAACTCTCTGGCTGAAGGTGTACCTACTACTCCCGTTCACAGCCTGTAATCTATCAGCTTATTGTTAATCGGCAATCTTTCTAACCGCTGCCTCAGTGGACCTGAAGGGATTCGAACCCTT
>JAWVYW010000057.1:0-21764 GCA_033722535.1 Promineifilaceae bacterium (SeqCode) | reverse complement strand
TTATGCTACCCTCGCCAGCCCCAGCCCAGAACTGCATCAGATGTTTGACGAAGCGGTTGAGCGGGTTAAAAAGAACTTTGGCCAGACGTTTCCGATGTATATTGACGGCGAGGAAGTAACCGCCGAGGAGACATTCACCAAGCGCAGCCCGGTCGACCGGGATCTGATCATGGGCCACTTCCAGAAGGGCACCAAAGAGCACGTCGAGCGCGCTGTTGCCGCCGCGAAAGAGGCGTTTGCCGAGTGGCGACGCACGCCATGGCAGGAGCGGGTCGACCTGATGTACAAAGCGGCCGACAACATCAGCGATCGCCTCTTTGATATTGCGGCCGTGATGAGCCTGGAGGTGGGCAAGAACCGGCTTGAGGCGCTAGGCGACGTCGAGGAGACAGCCGATCTGATCCGCTGGTACGCCGCCCAGATGGAGCAGAACAACGGCTTCGTAGTGGAGATGGAGCGCGAAAGCGAGCGTCACCGCAACGTCAGCCGCCTCCGTCCCTACGGCGTCTGGGCAGTCATCTCCCCCTTTAATTTCCCCTTCGCCCTCGCCGGCGGGCCAAGCGGAGGCGCGCTAGTCGCCGGTAACACCGTCGTCTTCAAGCCGGCGAGCGACACCGCATACACCGGCTGGCTGCTGACAGAATGCTTCCGCGATGCCGGTCTACCCGACGGTGTCTTCAACTTTGTCACCGGCGGCGGGCGTGCGGTTGGCCAGCCGCTCGTGGATCATCCGGATGTGGCGGGGATCACCTTCACCGGCAGCTACGAAGTCGGGATGAGCATCTATCGCCAGTTTGCTGGCGGTCCCTATCCGCGCCCGTGCATTGCCGAGATGGGCGGCAAAAATCCGTCGATCATCAGCAAGAAGGCCGACCTGGACAAGGCGGCACGCGGCGTGATGCGCTCTGCCTTTGGCCTCCAGGGGCAAAAGTGCTCGGCGAACTCCCGCGTCTACGTTCACAAAGATGTTAAAGAGGCGTTCATGGATAAGTTGCTCGATCTGACGGAGCAGATTCAGGTCGGCGACCCCACCGAAGAGGAGAACTGGATGGGGCCGGTAATCAACGAAAGCGCCTACGAAGATTACAAGCGGTTTGTCGAGGAGCTCCGCGAGGCAGGCGAGATCGTCTATGGCGGCGAGGCGATGGAGGAAGTCGGCGGCAAGCGAGGCTTCTACGTGACGCCAACCATCGTCGAGAACCTGCCGCACGAACACGAGCTCTGGCAGCGAGAGATGTTCTTGCCGATCGTCACCATCGAAAGCTTCTCGGAGATGGACGCGGCAATGGAGAAAGCCAACGAGTCGGAGTATGGTCTGACGGCGGGCTTCTACAGTGAAGATGAGGAGGAAGTCGACTGGTTCCTCGACAACATCGAGGCCGGCGTCGTCTACGTGAATCGTGAGGCGGGAGCCACGACCGGCGCCTGGCCAGGCTACCAGCCGTTTGGCGGCTGGAAGGCCAGCGGCTCCACCGGCAAGGCAGGAGGCGGACGTTACTACGTGCAGCAGTACATGCACGAGCAGAGCCAGACGGTCATCGACTGACACCATCGGCAATCTCTTTGGTTGCCGGTCCGCCGGGCGCACGCCGCCCAGGCGGGCCGGCAACCATTCTGAGAGCACGCCGTACGCCGCAGATGAATGGCAAGATTCTTTCCATGCAGCAGGCAGTCGCACGCTACGTCGGCGACGGCGACAGCGTGGCCATCGAAGGCTTTACCGCCTTTATCTGCTTCGCCGCCGCCCATGAGATCATCCGCCAGCGCCGCCGCGACCTGACGCTGATCCGGATGACGCCCGACCTTGTTTACGATCAGATGGTTGCTGCCGGCGTGGCCGAGCGGCTGATCTTCAGCTATCTCGGCAACCCGGGCGTCGGTAGCCTCCACTGCATCCGACGCGCGGTGGAAGACGAGATTCCCCACCCGCTGGCGCTTGAGGAGTATTCGCACTTTGGGATGGTCGGACGCTATACAGCCGGGGCAAGCAGGCTCCCCTTCTTCCCTCTACAAAGCTATGCCGGCACCGATCTGCCCGCCGTTAACGAGAAGATTCGCTTCGTCGCCAGCCCCTACTCCGGTGAGGAGATCGCCGTTGTGCCACCACTCCATCCCGATGTGGCCTTCATTCACGCCCAGCGCGCCGACACCGCGGGGAATACGCACCTCTGGGGCCTGCTCGGGATGCAAAAAGAGGTAAGCTTTGCCTCCCGGCACGTCGTCGTCGTGGTGGAAGAAATCGTCGACGAGGAAGTAATCCGGCGTGATCCGAATCGAACTCTCATCCCTGGTCTCATCGTCGACGCAGTCGTCCACGAACCTTACGGCGCCCATCCCAGCTACGTGCAGGGATATTACGATCGAGACAACCGCTTTTATCTCGACTGGGATCCAATCTCGCGCGATCGCGAAGCAACGGAAGCCTGGTTGGAGGAGTGGGTGTATAGCGTCGCGGATCGCGCCGGCTACCTTACACAGCTTGGCGATGAACGTCTCGCCGGTCTCGCCCCCGGGCGTATGGTAGCCGATGGCGTGAATTATGGTCGTTACGACTAGCGTCAACCGCCTTTCGTCAAGCGCCTCGACAGAGCTGCTGCTGATTAGAGAGCGAGCATAGTATGGATTACTCCGCTTCAGAACTGATGATCGTGAACGCTGCTCGCGCCCTCCAGGGGAATCGCGTCGTCTTTGTGGGCGTTGGCCTGCCCAATATCGCCTGCAATCTGGCGCGGCGGACCCACTCACCGGAGATGGAGCTGGTCTATGAAAGTGGCGTCTTCGGCGCCCGCCCTGCCCGCCTACCTCTCTCAATCGGCGACCCCACGCTGGTCAGTGGCGCGACCGCCGTCGGCAATATGCTCGACCTCTTCACGCTCTATCTCCAGGGTGGTCTGGTCGACGTAGCGCTGCTGGGCGGTGCGCAGATTGACAGATACGGCAATCTCAACACGACGGTCATCGGCGACTACGAACAGCCGAAAGTGCGGCTACCCGGCTCAGGCGGCGCGTGCGAGATTGCCATTAACGCCGGCAAGATTTTTATTATCATGCGCCTCAGGCGCCGCGCCTTTGTCGAGGCGCTCGACTTTCGCACCAGCCCGGGCCACCTCGACGGCGGCGACGCGCGCCAGCAGATCGGATATCCAGGTGCCGGTCCTGAGCGGGTTATCACCGACCGCGCCCTCTTTAACTTCGACAATACGGAGCGCGAGATGACTCTAGTCGAGCTGGCACCGGAAGAGACAGTGGAGAGCATCCAGGCCGACGTCGGCTGGGCCCTGCGCGTCCATCCCAACGTGCGCACCATGCGCGGACCGAGCCAGGACGAGCTATCCATGATCCGGGAAGAACTGGATCCGCAGGGGCTTTACCGCTGACGAAGGCCGCTTGATCGGCCCGAGGGAGCCGGCGGCGCCACCTCCGCAGTGCACAACAGGTAAGAGGAGCTTGAGCATGAACGCCGCCTACCGCTTTCCCGAGGGCAACGTCTTCTATCGCAAATTAGGTCGCGGTCGACCGATGATCTCCCACGGACAGGGCGTCTACCTCTACGATACGGACGGCAGACGCTACCTGGACGGCTCTGGGGGTCCTCTTGTCGTTAATGTAGGGCACGGCCGCAGTGAGATCGTACGTGCGATGAGCCAGCAGGCGGAAGCAGTCGCCTACGTGCACGCGACGATGTTCACGACTGATGTCCTCGAACAGTTCTCGGCCTCACTGGCCCGCGTCGTACCTATTCCTGATCCTCGTTTTTATTTTCTGAGCAGCGGCTCGGAAGCGGTGGAGGGCGCTCTCAAGCTAGCCCGCCAGATCCAGATGGCGCGCGGCGAATCAAACCGCTACCTCGTGATCTGCCGCTCACTCAGCTATCATGGCACCACGCTCGGCGCAATGGGTGTCAGCGGGCGCCCGGCGCTCCGTAGCCCCTACATGGGCATGTTCCAGAACATGCCGCACATTCGCCACCCCTACCCCTACCGGTATGAAGCCACGGGCACGGCGCTCGCCGACCGGTTGGAAGAGATCGTGCTGGCCTACGGGCCGGAAAACGTCGCCGGCTTCATCGGCGAGCCGATCAGCGGCTCCAGCCTCGGGGCAGTCGTCCCCCCCGACGACTACTGGCCCCGCATTCGAGCGATCTGCGACCGTTACGGGATTCTGCTCATCGCCGACGAGGTTCTAACCGGGATGGGTCGCACCGGCCGGTGGTGGGGCATCGAGCACTGGGATGTGGAGCCCGACATTCTGGTAACGGCAAAAGGTATCGCCAGCGGTTATTTTCCCCTCTCTGCCGTGGCAGCCCGCCGACAGGATGTGGAAACAATTGCCACGGCGCTGGGTGACTTCAACCATGGCGGCACCTACAGCCACCACGCTGTCGGCGCGGCTGCGGGGCTGGCAACGCTGCAGATCATACAGCGGGAAAGGCTGGTGGAGCGCGCCGCCGAAATTGGTGCGCTCCTCGGTCAATTGCTACACGAAAAACTAGGTCACCATCCGCATGTTGGCGATATCCGAGGCCGCGGCCTGCTGTGGGCGTTAGAATTTGTGGCGGATCGCGAAAGCAGAGCGCCCTTTCCGGCCGCCCGTCATGCGGCCGCGCGCGTGTGGGCCGAAGCCTTTACGCGCGGCCTGCTCGTCTACTACTCTCAGGGATGTGTTGACGGCCAGAACGGTGACCTGATCCTCGTCGGCCCGCCACTGATAATCACACCCACCGAGGTCGACGAACTCGTAAGTCTCTTGACGGAAGCTGTCGAGGCCGTGTTCTAGGGGAAGCACCCGCCAGAAAAAGAGGGTATTATAGCCTCGTGCACCTCTCCATCGGCACGCCTGCACATCCGCAGAGGCTTGACAATCGCGGTCGTTTTCATTAAAAGTAGAGATTGACGGTACCGGCCCGATGACCTGTTATCGAGTTCAGGGGGCAGAGGTCAAGGAGGCTCAGCAGTTGGAAGACGCAACAATCCTCGTCGTAGATGATGCCGAAGTCAACCGGTATCTACTACGGGACACACTGTCCCAGTTCGGATATGCAGTAGAGATGGCCGCCGACGGCGGGGAAGCCCTGCGTATGGCGCACGCGCAGCCACCCGATCTCATCCTGCTGGACATCAGCATGCCCAAGATGGACGGCTTCGAAGCGTGCAGGCGGCTCAAGGCCGATCCGGCCACACGGGAAATCCCCGTTCTTTTCCTGAGTGCGCTCGATGAAACTTCCAGTAAGGTTCAAGCCTTCGAAGTCGGCGGCGTAGACTATGTCACGAAACCCTTTCGGCTTGAAGAGCTGCAGGCCCGCGTGCAGACTCACCTTGCCCTGCGCCACCTCCAGCAGGAGCTACAGCAGGCAAACGAATCGCTTGAACGGCGGGTTGCCGAGCGCACAGCAGATCTCGTTCAGCTCAACCGCGCCTACGAGCGCTTTGTTCCCCGCGCTTTCCTGAGCCACCTTCAGAAGGAGCAGATCACCGACGTACAGCTCGGGGATCACATACAGGATGAGATGACGATCCTCTTCTCCGATATCCGTGATTTTACCGCCCTTTCCGAACAGCTTGCGCCCCGCGATACCTTTGACTTCCTCAACGACTATCTGCGGCGCGTCAGCCCTGTCATCCAACAGTATGGGGGCTTCATCGACAAGTACCTGGGCGACGGCCTCATGGCAATTTTTCCCAGCAGCGTCGATCATGCTGTGGAGGCTGCGATCAGGATATGCAAAATGGTCGGCTCCTTCAACCGGGAACGGGCGACGGCGAAGTTCGAGGCGATTCGGGTCGGAACGGGGATCCATACGGGGCGGCTGATTCTGGGTGTTATAGGGGAACCGGAACGAATGCAGGGGACGGTCATCGCCGATGCTGTCAATGTCGCAGCACGCCTCGAAGGCCTCACCCGGGTCTACGGCGTCTCGTTGCTCATCAGCGCAGAGACGCTTCAGAAGTTGCAGAACAAGGAATTTTACAACTTTCGCTTCCTGGATTTCGTGCGTCCCAGGGGGAAGGCAAAGCGCATCGCCGTTTTCGAGATCTTCGACGGCGATTCTGAAGAACAGCAACAGTTAAAAGCGGCCACCCGCCCGGCGTTGCAACGTGCGCAGAAGCTATTTCACGAGGGGCAGATGGCGGCAGCTCGGCTCGAGCTCCTCGAAATAAGGGACAAGAATCCCGAGGACACTGTGGTAGAGTTCTATCTGAGCCGCACAGCGACGTACGAAAAGAGCAACCCGCTGCTGGCGTCGGGCTGAGTGCGCCTCAGCGGCGCCGCTTCTTATTCCGCTGCACTTCCCGCCGTTCCAGGCGAAACGTAACTGTCTTCGTCTCTCCCCCATCGAGCTGGAAGTCGAAGTCGTGCATGATCTCGCGAGCTAGAAGAGCCTCTCGCTCCGTCACTGCACTACTCTCCGGCTCGACGATCACGAAAACACCGACCCTGGCGGCGGTGTTGGCGACACCCACGATCTCCTCCTCCTCAACCACCTCCACCACCTTCTGACCCTTCTCCACTAGGCTCGCGTATGCGGGGCACAGTTCATTAAGGATGCGCCACGAAATCGAGCGCTCGTTATCACCATTGTTTTGCCACACGTACGTGACGTTCACCGCTCCATCGTCAAGCGTGTACTGCTTGACCAGAGACAGCTCCTCAAACGGCTGAAGGTAGTAGGTGATCGCCCCGTCCGCAACCTCTGCGTCATCCAGCCAGGCCCCCGGCTCCAACTCTGTACCGTCGACCGCAATGTAGTCAACGAACGCCCGCCGCTGCGCACCGAGGAGCGTTTCATGTCCCGGCTCGTGCATGTCGCGCACGAGCAGTTCAAACGGTTCCCGCTCCCCTTCCCAGATCCAGTCGGGCAAGAATTTATCGAGGCGGGTCGGCGCCTGTTCCGACGCCAGTCTCGCCCCCGATGTGATCGCCTTCGGGCGCGCCTCTTCTGGCACCCAGCGCCGATAGGGCAGCGGCCGAAGCTGCGGCAACGCGGCATCCGCCGTATACGGAGCCCGTGTCACTGCCCGCTGATTGCCGATAAATTGCGCACCGCTGGTGAGGTCAAACCAGTACAGGAGCCGACCGCCATAGGGCGTGGTAACGATAACCTGCTCCCCATCGGAAAGAAGGTACTCGTCGTAGTCGTCGTGATTCACATCTTCCACCGTCGCAAAGGCTTGCGGCTCGAGTGCCCACTCGGCAGCGTGCATCAACGCCCATGAAGCCTCTGCCATATCCCAGCCCCGGTATCCCTTGCCCCCAATACCCACACAGCCGAACTCGTACTGGTGGCCGAGATAGTTATGGAGCGCCGCCTTCTGAAGCGCCTGCGCTGCCTGGGGCGGTTCCTCTTCGTCTTCGTCGTCGCCTTCAAGCTTCTCCTCCAACGCCTGCAGACCGCTGCGAATCTCGCTAAAGAAGTCGCGGTAATGGGCCAGCTTGGGAGACGTCTCGTTGAAGTCGAACCAGTCTTCATAACCTGGCTCATGATACGGACGCTCCGGGTCTTCCAGCGCTTCGTCCATCCAGGTCGCACAGCCATCCGGAACGGGCGAGAGATTGCCCGCAGAGGGCGGCGCGTTGGTCAAATGTGTCAGTTGCACCTCCGGCAGCGCTTCCAGAAGCGAAAGTACCTGATCGAGCCGGTACCAGGTCTGGTTCGGCACAACGCCCTCACGCCAGCCCCAGAGGCCCATCGCCTCCGCATCTTCGGCATACGCCAGACAGTGACGACTGGCGTTCAGCTGATCGGCGCGCGCCATCAGATAGGATTGAAGCTGGTTGGGGCGGCCAAACCATACGGCAAAGTTGAACAGGTGCTTAAGCTGCTGATCGTCGTACAGTAGGGTCAGAATGTGCGGACCGACCTGACTCGTCACGACGACCGGTTCGGCGAGGCGCGCCTCGGCCAGCGTGTAATCTTCGACGAGGGTGAAACGGTAGCCGGCGTCGGCGATGATTGGCAACAGAGATTGCCGCCAGCAACGTTCAGGATTCCAGAACGTCACCGGTGTGACGCCAAAGGTTTCGTGCAGCACCTCCAGATGCATATCGATCTGGCGTGCATTGTCCCAATCGTCGGAGGCGTAAGGAACGTTCTGGGCATAAGTCGAACCCAGAAGTTCAAATTGACCGGCGCGGAGTCCTTCCCAGATCAGCTGTAGCGGCTCAGGATCGAGCCATTTGAGCGCGTCGATGAGGGTGCCTGAAATCTGGATATTTACGGGCATCATCGGGTGCGAGCGGAGAACGCGGAGAAGACCACGATAGCAGGTCTGGCTCGCGAGCAGAGCCTGTTCGCTTAGATGCTGGTTGAGGTGAAAGACGAGGGGAATCGAGAGTGCCATAGTGTCAATAGCCTTGCGGAGATCAGAGTCAGAGTTAGATCAGCCAAACAGGCCTATTCTAACGCGCTTTGACCGGAATCCAAAATAAGTAGACATAATACTACCGGGAGAGGCTATCCGGTCATTGCTCGGCGATTTTTTCATCGCCCTGCGGAGCCAGCAGGCGCAGGCGCACCACGGCCCGGCTTTCGCTGGTCACGCTCACCCGCCGGTCCATCTGGTGACCGGCAATCCACACAGGATGGTCTGCGGTAGCGACGATAGGCCAACGCTCGCGCAGTTCAGAAGGGATCTTACGGTTGATCATTATATCTTTTACGGGGGTTGAGTGGCCGTTCATCCCCAGCGGGCGAAGACGCTCTCCCGGCTGGCGGCCACGGACGATGAGTTTAGCCGTTCCGCCGACATCGACAAAAGCAACGGCATCGTCCGCATTGTCGGCAACGTCGGCCGGTCCAACCCCTTCCAGCAGCGCTGCTTCCAGCCGCCAGCCCCCGGCGAGGTAAACGATTCCCGGAATCGCAAGCACGAGCTCGGCCCCTGTCGCGGGCAGCTGGGGCGCACGCAGTGGCACGATAGCGCCCGGGGCTTCCAACCGCCACGCGTCGTACTCCAACGTCAGCAGTAGATCGCCCGGCAGGTGGGCCTGCGCCCCCACATCGCCGGACTCCGCCACCTCGCGCGCCAGCTCTGTCGTGCGGAAGCCCACTTCGGCTCCTTCGCCACCCTCTGACGGCACGCCGCCGAGCGCGCCGACTGCTCGTCGCAGAAGGCGGCGGCGCAGGCTGAGGTCCGCGCGGCGCCACCCGGAGAGCTCGACCCGCAGCCACCCTTCTCCTTGTTCCAGCAGCAAAGCCTCCCAGAGATGCTCCGCCATCCGGTCTAACAGCGCGTGATCGGCCGCCAGCAGGGATGCGGTGCGGAGAACAGCCCGCCGGAGTTGCGGATTGTATGTCTCTAACTCCGGCAACAGCTCGTGCCGGACGCGGTTGCGGAAAAATGTGGGATCGCTGTTACTGGGGTCGATACGGGGCCGGAGAGCGTGGGACTCACAGTAGGCCTCGATCTCCGCACGTGGCGTAGCGAGGAGCGGGCGCAGAAGGTGGATCTTGTGCTCCTGTGGGCTCTCGCCGTAGGGAAGCGCGGCCACCGGCTCCATGCCCCGGAGCCCGCCCAGCCCACTCCCCCGCAGCAGGTGCATCAAGACCGTCTCTACCTGATCGTCCGCATGGTGCCCGACGGCAACGGCGTGGGCGCTGGCCCGGCGGGCTAGCGCTGCGAGAAAACGGTAGCGGGCAAGGCGGCCCGCTTCCTCAAGAGAGAGACCGGCGTCATCCGCCAGCGCGTGAACATCAGAACGTTCGACGTGACAAGCCAGCTTCCACTCGGCGCACAAGCGCGCCACAAACTGAGCGTCTTCGGCAGCGTCATCCCGCAACTGGTGGTTGAGATGACCGACGATTACTTTGGAAGGGGCGTGCAAGGGCCTACTCCCGTCTGCGCCAACCACGAGCGCATGTAAGAGCGCGAGACTATCTGGGCCACCGGAAACGCCGACGACGAGAGGATCGTCCGGGGTAAGGACCCCCTGCTCGGCCCATAGCTCTAGAAACGAACGTACCTGCTCAACAAGCACCGCGCTCTCGTCTCTGCAAAAAGGCCCGCCTGTGCGGGCCATGCTATCTCAAGTTATCGTCGTCGGTCGTCTGAGTAGGGCGGGTGGGATTCGAACCCACACGGGGTCACCCCCGGCGGATTTTAAGTCCGCTGCGTCTACCATTTCGCCACCGCCCCGCCAACAGGTGACGCTATTGTAGCACATTGTAAAGTGGCTCTTCAATAAAATAATGGAACGTATATCTGGACGGATTGACGAAATTTGGATAAAAAGGGTTTCTGTCGATCATCCCTAGTACGGGAGAGCCACTGCACCACGGTGCGTGTTGACGCACGATCTCGCTGGCGGTATAATGCCCGCCTGAAAGCACGGTTCGCAAGAACCGGGGGAACAACACGTATAGCCGGTCGCATTCGTGGCTAAAGTCAGTTAGAGACGGCGCAGAGAGCTGGCACACCAGGCTCCAGGTAAGTGATCAGGAAGGATCCGTTATGGCCCTCAAAGGGAACCTGCGCGATTTTTCGACAACCCAGTTACTAAATCTCATCAACCTTGCTCGCAAGACGGGCACCTTAACCATTGAGGGTCCAGAAAGCGCACAAATGGCGTTCCGCGAGGGAAAGCTAATCCATGCCACCATGGGTCAGAACGGAAGCAGCCTAGCGCACGTCCTCCACCGCGCCGGGAAGCTGACAGAAAGGCAGGCGCAGATCATCGACACGCGCGCCCGCGGTACCAGCGATAAACAGCTGGGGCATCTCCTGATTCAGGCCGGTTACGTGACACAAAGCGACATTATCCAGAGCGTGCGCCAGAACGTGCTGGATACCGTTTACAAGCTCTTTTCCTGGGGAGATGGACCGTTTCGCTTTGACGCCAATCTCCTGCCGCCCCAAGACCGCATCACCATCCCTATCGATCTGGAAAGCGTCATCATGGAGGGCAGCCGGCGCCTGAAGGAGTGGGAGCGGGTGCAGGAAGAGATTCCGAATCTCGACGTCTCCCTGCGCTTTACCGACCAGCCTGATGCGCGCCTCAGAAACATCAATCTTACTGTTGAGGAGTGGCGCGTCGTCTCCTTCATCAACCCGCGCAATACGATCCGCCAGATCGCCCGCGCCAACAATCTCAGCGACTTCCAGGTTCGGCGAATCGTTTATGGGCTGTTGCAGGCCGGTTTAGTCGAATTCGTAAGACCACCCAGGCGCGTACCACAACCGGCGGCAGCCGGCAAGGGGGAGGCCGGAAAGCCCGCTGCAGAAACGAAGCGTACAGAAACGAAGGCCAAACGGGAAGACGTCAAGCAGCAGGCCCCTGCCGTCAAACGCTCAGTCGTGCACAGACTGATTGACCGCATCCGTAGTTTGTAACAGACAATCGAATCGTTCTTCATTATCGCACTCGCAGGAAAGCCTCTATGCAAGCAGTGAAGATGGTGGTGACCGGCCCTTTCTCGGCCGGCAAGACAGCCTTTATCAGTGCCGTGAGCGAAATTGACGTCGTCTCCACTGAGCGCAAGATAACGAGCGCCACGGAACAGATAAAAGAAACGACCACCGTCGCCATGGATTTTGGCCGCATTACAGTGGGACCGGACCTCGTCCTCTACCTCTTTGGGACGCCAGGCCAGCGCCGCTTCGACTTCATGTGGGAGATACTTTCAGAAGGTATGCTCGGGTTTGTCGTCATCGTCGACAGCGCCAGGCCGGAGACGTTCCGGGAAGCGAAGCGGATTCTCGAAACCTTTGAAGGCTATGCCTCGACCCCTTTCGTCGTGGCAGCCAACAAACAGGATGACGAGGACGCCTGGGAGCCGGAGGATCTGCGCATCATTCTGCGCCTTCGGCCCGAGGTGAAAGTACTGCCCTGCGTGGCCCTGGACAAAGAAAGTGTAAAGAACGTCTTGCTGGAGCTCCTCTACTCCGTCCTGGAGCGCATGGATGAGGAGGAGCAAGAGGTTTGACGCGCCCACCGATAGATGCGGAGCGCCCGTGCCTCTACCGGCAACAGATGCGGCTTTCGTATCATATCGCGCTTTTAACCGGCTTTTTACGGCAGTGCTCACTTCCCTCGGTTACAGTGTAAAATGACGGTACAGTCGCCATTGGGGGAGTGTGCGAGTAGTCAGCTGGCGCCGGTTCAGGGGCGGGCTGGGGTCGAAAGAGAGTCGTCGAGGCAAGCTTGAGCTCGATAGTGACGGACCAGGGTATTCTACATTACGAATCGATCGGTCGCGGTCGGCCACTGATTCTCCTGCACGGCTGGATCAATTCCTGGGACGTCTGGCGCGACGCGATGATCGCCCTGGGTACGAGCGGTCACTATCGGGTCTACGCGCTCGACTTCTGGGGCTTCGGCGAATCGGCTAAGGAGAGCGCCAACGGGCACGGCCCTTCCTTTCGCATTACCAGTTACGTCGAAATGGTGCGCGAGTTTATGGATGCGCTCGGTATTCAACAGACCCCCGTCTTCGGCCATTCAATGGGCGGCACCGTAGCCCTCCAGTTTGCGCTCTCCAACCCGACGCGCATCAGCCACGTGGCCGTGGTCGGCTCCCCCATTGTCGGCTCGACGCTAAACCCGTTCCTCAAGCTCGCCGGCTATGGACCGATCGCCGATCTCGTCTGGCGTTTTCCTTTCCTTTTGAAGACGATCATGCACTTCCTCCTGGCCGGCGACTCCCAGAAAGTGCGCGACATGATCTTCCGTGATGTGCAACAGGCGACCATGGAATCGTTCTTCCGCAGCATCGGCGACCTGCGGGATACAGATCTCCGCCAGGACCTGCCCACGCTGCACATTCCGACGCTGGGAATCTTTGGCGCCAACGACAACATCGTCTCTCCAGCCAACGCCGAACTCATGGCGGATATCGTCTCCACATCGCAGGTGGTAATAATGGATGAATCACGCCACTTCCCGATGACCGACGAGCCGGACAAATTCCTCAACACGATGACCCACTTCCTGAGCAACGGGAACGCCTCCTGATGGTAGACGAGGGATAAGCGGAAACGGTATGCGCCGAGTTATTTTACAGGAACGCCAGCAGATCCATCCTTTTAACGAACCGGCGCGCGATCTCCGGGTACAGAACAAGCCGCTCTGGCTCTGGCAGCGCGACATTCTCGCACGCTACACGCTGGAGGAAAGAGAGTATCCGGATTGGGATCTGGCGCAGCGTTTTGACGGCGACGAACATGTTGAAACGATCGTCCATCGGGACAATCTGTTCTTCAACGATCTGTTGGTCGAGGAGTTTATCGAGCGGGGACGGGCGGGCGGACAGGCTGTCCGCCTGGCGTTCCGTGCCGACGATCCCGCCATTGCTGCTCACGTCCGCCCCCTCACCCGCTCTTTCCACACGCAAGGGGAGCTGTTACTGGCAGATATGTGGTACCTACCAAACGGCATCTCCGAAAGCGTAGCTGCCGCTCCGCTCGTAATCGATACCGAGGCGCTCGAACGGGGCTACTATCATATCCCGCCGTACATGGCCTCCGAGTTCGGCGACCTGCTCTACCAGCTGCCCCGCAAATCTTTCATGATCATCGAAAGCTGGGTTCACCTTTTTTTCGCCGATATCCTTTTCGGCGTCTTTGCGCGCGGCGTCAACATAGAGGACCGGATCAACAGAGACTGGCGCTACAAGATACGTATCCTGCTCCGCTCCTTACTCGAACAAAAGGCGGTACTTGAATCGTCTGAACTGGTACAGATCGGGCGCAATGTCAACATCGACCCCTCGGCCCGCATTCACGGCCCTACCTTAATCGGAGACAACGTCAGCATCGGCGCCGGCACCGTCATCGACAACTGCATCATCGGCAGCAATGTCACGATTTCACAGGGATGCCAGCTGATGCTCAGCGTCGTCGGAGACGGCTGCTTTCTCCCCTTTCGCGCGAGCCTCTTTATGACCAGCCTGATGGAAAATACCATGGTCGCCCAGAACACCTGTCTGCAGCTATGTCTTGTCGGCCGTGACACCTTTATCGGCGCCGGCACGACCTTTACCGACTTCAACATTCTCCCGGCCCCCCTGCGGGCGTTGATCAACGGTCGGCTCGAAATGACCGACTTGCTCGTTCTCGGCGGCTGTGTCGGCCACCATTGCCGCCTGAGCTCCGGCCTGATTCTACATCCGGCGCGGACTGTCGAGTCCGACGTCGTGCTACTTGCCTCAGAAGACAATCACATTATCACGGATAATGTGCGCTGGGAAGACAGCGACCACTTTCGGTACGAGGACCGCTATCCCTACCCCCGTCTTTACCCGCGGCGTGAAGAAAAGGAGCGAGAAAGAGTCTGAGCGCCAGGTAGGGGGCCGGATTCTGGCATGACACAAGATCTCGACGACACCTTTGCCTTTATCATCCATCCGATTGATCCGCGGCGCGACGTCACCCGCAAGTATCCCGCGCTCCGCCATCTTCCCGTCTGGCTGATCGAGTTTCTCTCCCTCTTCTACCCACCCGTCTACATCTCCGAAATTCAAGGCGTCACGTCAGCCTATAGTGGGCGCGAACTGCATGGCTGGTTTCTGGCCTGCCCGCTCACACCGCGGATGATGATGCGCCTGCCGCCGGCCGTTGTCTATCGCAAGATCATTCAGGCTGGCCGGCTGGCCGAGCGTCTGGGCGCGCGGATTCTGGGTCTCGGCGCCTTTACGTCGGTCGTCGGCGACGGCGGGCGCACAATCGCGCACCAGCTCGACATACCGGTGACGACGGGAAATAGCTATACCGTCGCCGTTGCCGTGCAGGCGCTTCGAGAGGCCGCCGCGACAATGGGTCGCCCCCTGTCAGAGTCGACCGTGGCCGTCGTAGGCGCTAATGGAACAATTGGCGCCGTCTGTGCCGAACTGCTGGCGCCGGAGTGCGACGCGATGCTCCTCCTTGGACGGGATGAGCAGGCGCTCGCCGTCGTCGCTGAAAAAGCGCGGGCGGTGAAGCGAAGGGCAGACGCAAAGCGCGTCCCTGACCAAGGGCGCGCCCCCGCGGCCGTCACTACCAGCACCGATCTGGGCCGTCTCGCCGAGGCCGGGCTTGTGGTTACCGTCACCAGCGCCGTAGAGCAGATAGTTGAACCGCACCACCTGCAGGCGGGAGCCATCGTCTGCGATGTCGCCCGACCACGTGATGTGTCAGAGCAGATCGCACGCGTGCGCCCCGACGTCCTGGTGATCGAGGGCGGGATGGTGCGCGTACCCGGTCCGGTGGACTTTGGATTCGACTTCGGCTTTCCATCCGGGATGGCGTATGCTTGCATGGCAGAGACGATGGCGCTCGCTCTTGAGGGGCAGTACATGCCCTTTTCGCTCGGCAAGCGTGTGACATTGCCCCAAGTGCTGGCGATTGATAAAATGGCGACCAGGCATGGTTTCCGCCTGGGAGGTTTTCGTAGCTTTGAACGCGCGGTCACGGCAGCCGAGATCGCCTCTGTCCGAAGCTATGCCACGGCGCTCCCAAGGGGAGAAGGTCTTTAGTGGTTAGTTGAGAGTCTGCTCGCCCTCCGGAGAGCATTCCCCTCGCCGGGTAGATTTTCAGTAGTAGAAGTTGAAGGAAGACGGAAATGAGCAGTGGACGAATCCTCGTCGTAGAAGATGATTTCGATATTTCGAACATGCTCCGCATCTATTTCACTGGGCAGGGCTATCAGGTGGAAGTCGCTGCGCGCGGGAACGACGCGCTGGAGATGACGCGCAAGCAGCTGCCGGATCTCATCATTCTGGATATTATGCTGCCCGATATGGATGGCTATACCATCTGTCGCGAGCTCCGCACCACGACGCGCACCAGCCACATCCCGATCATCTTTCTCACCCAGAAAGATGAACGGAGCGATAAGATCGCCGGGCTCGAACTGGGCGCGGATGACTACATCACGAAGCCTTTTGACATCGAGGAGCTCAAGCTCCGCGTGCGCAGCGCGATTCGCACCCACCAGCGTCTGAACATGACTGATCCGCGAACCGGGCTTCCGAGCGGACGCCTGATCGAGGAGCAGCTTCGGACGCTGATGCTCCGCGACAACTGGACCTTCATACTGCTCGGGATCGACCATCTGGACGTCTTCATTGATGCCTATGGCTTCGTCGCCGGCGACGAAGTCCTGCGCTTTGTATCCATTCTTCTCGCGGATGTGACCGACAAGTTAGGCACCGATAATGATTTTATCGGTCACGCCAGTAATGACAGCTTTGCCGTCATCACCTATAGCGATAACGCCGAGCAGATGGTTGAGCAGCTACGGGAACGGTTCGAAGAGAGCATTCTCACCCATTACAACTTCCTGGACAGAGAGCAGGGCGGTGTCTCGCTACCTGATGGCACGGTCGGCCCCCTGATGTCGCTGTCCGCCGGCATTGTTTCGGGACAGGACCATCAGTTTGCCGACATCCGGGAGATCACAGAAGCGGCGGCCGAGTTGCGGCACCTCGACGAAACGCGCCGTTCCCGCGTTTAGCGTGCCAGTGGCTCAGGCAGCGCGTTTCGGCGGCGTCCGTACCCATGCGGCGGTGTTAAGAACTAAGGAAGCACAGCCACTCTAATGGACACAGAACTGGCAGACGGCCGAGAGGGCATTGCAGCCCCTCCGGTCTGGCTTTTTGAACATCTGAGTGAAGGGGTTCTCCTCGTCGCCTCGGACGGGAGGGTGCTCTACGCTAATCCAGCCGCCCTCCGGCATCTGGCTCTGCCGCACGTGCCGGCTACCCTGCAGCAGATGGCGGAAGACGGCCTCTCGTCTGAGCAGTGGCGTACCCTTCTCGAGCAGGCACCGGCCACCATAGAGATCGTCAGCGCCAGCCAGGCCCTACATATCGAAGCAGTACCGCAACAGTGGCAGGGAGGGAAGTTCGTGCAGTTCGTCCTCTCACCTACTTCTCGCGCTCCCGCGGCGCCACCTGTTGCAGCAGGTAGCGAGGCGCGCGCGCTGGTCGAGGAGCAACTGCTGTCGCTCAGCCGCATCAGCCACGAGCTGAAGGCCACACTGCTTCTCGAGGATATCTTACGTCTGGTGCTCGACGAGGCGCTGCGCAACACACCCGCCAGCAGTGGGCAGATTAGCCTTCTCAGCGGTGATGGGGAGCTTCGAAAGGACGTAACGCGCGGCGCTGAATTTTCTCTACCCGAGGCCGAGGCGCAGGCGATGGCGCGACAGCGCAGCGTGACCGTCGGCGACTTTTCCATCGCCGGTGAAACGTTTGCCGCGCTGCTGACGCCGATCGTCTTCGCTGGCGAAGTGGCCGGCCTGATCCAGCTCGTAGCGCCCGCCGAGGGGGCCAAAGGGCCGTTTACACCTGCGACCGCAACCTTTCTCACTGCGCTGGCGAATCACGCCGCCGTGGCTATCGGCGGCGCGCAGCGCTTTTCCGAGTTGCAGGAACGTAACACGCTGTTGCAGCAGCAAACCCAGCAGATCGAACGCTTTGTCGAGGCAAGCCGGGTCTTTCAGAGTGACCGCCCGCTCGATGAAGTCTATGAAGATCTCGTATACGCCATTCAGGAAGGCGCCGGCTACAATGTTGTCTTGCTGAGTCTTGCAGAGCAAGAAGAGCACGGCGAATGGCTGCTTCGCCGCGTGACAGCTGCCGGCTTGCCGCTCGAACATCGGCGCGAGTTGCAGCAGACGCATCAGCACTGGGCGGTGATCGAAAAGCTGCTGCAGCCCGAGTATCAGCTGGGCAGCGCTTACTTCGTCCCCGCCGAAGATGCAGCGGAGCGCTATCCCGATCTTGCTCTTCATCGCGAAGCGGATCTCTTCCCTGCGCTCCCCGCGCGCGCAGGTGATGGCGACGCCGAAATGTGGCACGAGAACGATCTCTTCTTCATCCCCATGCGTGATTCGCGCGGGCAACCACTGGGGCTAATCAGACTCGCCGCCCCTCACGACGGCTCCCGCCCCGACCTCAGTACAGCCCGCGTATTGGAAGTCTTCTCGAACCAGGCGGCAAATGCTATCGAGAACGTGCAACTCTTCCACAATATGCGCGACTACGCAATCGAGTTGCACCAGCTTCATACCGTATCGCAACAGACCCTACGCGAGCCAGATTTTGATGAGAAGCTGCAGCTAATTGTGGATGGCGTGCAGCTCGCCGGCTGGAATCGGGCCAGCCTGCTCCTGCGCGATGAACATCTTGGCGGCACGCGCCTTATTACCTCGGGTCTGAGCGATGAGGAGCGTGACGCCCTCAAGGAACAGATACTGGAGAGCGACAGCTGGCGCGAACACTTCAGCGCCCCGGAGCTCACGCGCTACCGCCGCGGCTCAAGCTACTTCATTCCCCATGGAGTTGACCCCGCCTACAAGAAGGCGGTCCTCGGGCGAAGCACTGAAGAGGGAGGCGATGTCGGAACGGATGGCTGGCATCCCCAGGACGTGCTCATTCGTCCGCTCTACGATCATCAGGCGCGGTTGGTCGGGCTGCTGGCAATGGATGAGCCGGTCGACGGACGCCGGCCCAGCGAGCGAAAGCTCCAGACGAGCGATCTCTACGCGCAGTTCGCCATCTCAGTTGTCGAACATTATCGCCTCTTTGGCGAGATGGAGCGGCGCAGCCAGGAGCTGCAGACGCTTTTTGAAGCCAGCCAGGCACTGGCTCGCGCGCTTGACCAGGAAGGTGTGCTCCGGGCTATGGGAGAGCACATGCTGGACGCGGTCGATGCAGACGGCTACGCAATTTACACGCTCAGCCGCGATCGAGAAGAAAGCTTTATCCTCGACAACATCTCCGAGCAACCAGAGCTAGAGGGCCTCATTCCCGCCGCCCGCCTCGAGCGGGAGCGGATGGAGCTTGCCACAGAGGTGCTTCAAAGCGGCGAAATCGCGTCGCGTCTATTGCGGCGCAAGCCCGAGGAGCCGCGCACCGCCGTGGCGACGGGAGCAGCAAACACGCACACGATGATCATGATGCCCCTGACGCTGGGCGGTGAGATTTTCGGCATTGTCGAGCTGCTTAAAGTTGGACAACAGGAAGCGCTTGCCGAAGAAAAGCGCAAATTACTCGGCGCCATCTTGAACCAGAGCAGCACTGCTCTGGAAACGGCGCACCTCATCGAAGAGCTCGACGACCGGGTTGAGAAACGCACGGAGGCGCTGGCTGCGGAGAGCGAACGGGTGAAGATTCTGTTGCGGATTGCCACCGAGCTGACGACCAGCCTAGAACGAGCCCGCGTGCTGAATCTGGGCCTGCAGCTGGTCAATGATGTCGTTAACGCCGAGCGTGGCATCATCATGCTCCTTGATGAAGCGGGCGAGGAGCTGGTCACTCACGCTGCTACTGGCCTCGATACGCCCATTTCTCGCGATGGCCTCCGCAGCGGCCTGCGGCGGAGTGACGGCTTGGCCGGCTGGGTGATCGAGAACCGGAAAGCAGTGGTAGTAGCCGACGCCGGGGCCCACGAGGCGTGGTCGCGAGAGGAAGCGAAGGCCTATCGCTCGGTGCTTGCCGTCCCCCTGCTCGCCAGCGACAGCGTTATTGGCGTGATGATCCTATCGGACCGTCAGCCGGCGCTATTCACACAGGAGCAGCTCTCGCTGGTGGAGGCAGCGGCGACGCAGATCGCGAGCGCGATTCAGAACGCCAGCCTCTATGATCTGACGCGTCAACAGGCGCAGAAGTTGGGCGCGATGGCTCGCGATGCACAAATCGAAGTTGCCAAAATCCAGTCCATTCTCGAAAGTATTGCCGATGGCGTAGTGGTGGCCGAAGCGGACGGCACGATCGTCATGGCGAACATGCCCTCAGCCCACATCCTCAACCTCCCGCGCGAGCAGCTCATCGGTCGCTCAGTCGGCGAACTGATGGGGCTCTATGGCGAAACAGGTGACGTCTGGGTGCAGACGATCGATGCCTGGGCCGAAGAAGCAGACGAACTTGAACGACGGGTTTCTCTGAAGAGCCAGATGGAGCTGGAAGATAAGACGGTGCTGGTTCACGCTGCCCCAGTCTTCGCCAACGAGATTTATTTCGGCACCATCTCCATCTTCCGCGATATCACGAAGGAAGTCGAAGCAGATCGCATGAAAAGCGACTTTGTGTCCACCGTGTCCCACGAACTGCGGACGCCGATGACCTCGATCAAGGGGTACGCCGACCTGATGCTGCTGGGTGCGGCCGGGAAGCTCAACCCGCCCCAACAGCGCTATCTCGACGTCATCAAGAAAAATGCCGAGCGGTTGAAGACACTGGTTGACGATCTGCTCGATATCTCACGCATCGAAACCGGCAAGACGCAGCTGAAACTCCAGCCGGTCGACATCGCCCAGCTGATCGATGATGTGGTCCGGCAGCACGTGAGGGGCCGTCTGCAAGAGGAAGAGCAAGGAATCGAAGTGGCAACCGAAGTCGCTCCTTCCCTCCCGCTGGCGAACGCCGATCCCGACCAGGTAACGAGAATCCTGACCAACCTGGTGGATAACGCCATGAACTATACTCCTGCCGGTGGGCAAGTGACGCTCCGGGCGAGGGCGCTTGGAGAAATGATTCAGATCAGCGTGCGCGACACAGGGATCGGAATCAGCGAAGAGGATCAGAAGCAAATCTTCGAGCGCTTTTACCGGGTTGAAGATGACCGTACCAAGGATATCCCCGGCACAGGTCTCGGCCTCTCAATTGTACGGAGTCTGGTGGAAATGCACGGTGGAGAACTGACACTCAGCAGCACACCGGGAGAAGGAAGTACGTTCGCTTTCACGCTGCCGTTGGTTGTACAAGAGGGATAACGATGGCAAAAATTTTGATAGCCGAAGATGATCAAGATATTCGTGAACTTGTTGTTCTGACACTCCAGTTCAGCGGTTTTGATGTGGTCAGCGCCTCAGACGGCGCTCAGGCAGTGGAAAAGGCAAGTTCAGAGCCTTTTGATCTGATTCTGATGGATGTGCGGATGCCGCGTATGAACGGCTACGAAGCATGTCGAAAGCTGCGGGAGATGGAGGCAACTCGTGACACGCCTATCGTCTTCCTCTCGGCAAAAGGGCAGGACGCAGAAATTCAGGCCGGCCTGGATGCCGGCGCAACGCAGTATATTCTCAAGCCGTTCGCCCCCGACATGCTAGCGGAGAAGATCAACGAGGTATTAAACAAAAGTTAACTGTCTGGCAGAAACAGATTTGCCAGGCAACTAAACTATGAGCATCACCACAGTTGGCGATCAGCTGATTCACTATGAGGCAGTCGGTCGTGGAGAAGCGATCGTCTTCATCCACGGCTGGCTCGGCTCGTGGCGCTACTGGTGGTCCTCTATGCAGAGCCTATCTACCCACTATCGTACCTTCGCCTTCGACCTCTGGGGCTACGGCGATTCCAGTAAAACGCCTGAAAAATATACTTTCGAAGCCTATGTCCAGATGCTGGATCAGTTCCTGGACCGGCTTGGCATCCTTCGCCCGCTGACGATCGTGGGCCATGCGCTCGGTGCGGCTGTTGGCCTCCGCTACGCGGCGCGCAAACCAGAGGCGGTAGAACGACTCGCCGTCGTCGCGCTGCCCCTAAAAGGCCACCATATCAACAGCCGCCTGACAGAGACGGATGCTGCGACCTTCATGAGCCGCGTCATCGGCAAGAGCAACAGCTATCCAGAGGTTGAATCTGAGCTACGGAAAACGGACACCCAGGCCCTGAACAGGACGGCGCGCGAGCTGCGTAGCTGGAACTTTACTCCTGACCTGAAGCAACTGGACTGCCCGTTGCTGCTCATTTGGGGCGAGCGGGATCCTGTCATTGAGACGCCGGCTGGCGATCTTCCTGCTCTTTTTCGGGCGGAGCGCCGGCGCGCAGCAATTACCCTCGAAGGCTG
>JAWVYW010000056.1:0-22082 GCA_033722535.1 Promineifilaceae bacterium (SeqCode) | reverse complement strand
TCCGGAGCCGCAGAAAGCAATGGGGAGCACGCTCACGGCGGCACTCGTGCTGGGGAGCCGGCTGTTTCTGGCCCACGTCGGCGATAGCCGCGCCTACCTCCTTCAAGATGATGCGCTGATGGCAATCACGACTGATCATTCCGTCGTGCGTGCGCTACAGGATTCGGGGCAGCTGACAGATGAGGAGGTCGCCCATTATTCCAACCGGAGCCTGCTCTATCGGGCGCTAGTCGGCGATGAGTTAGAAGGCGTAGACACTTACACGCGGACCCTTCCCGCGCGCGGGCTGTTGATGCTGTGCAGTGACGGCCTCTGGGATCTGCTCGCGGATGGCGAGATGAAGGACATTCTGCGCCAGGAGCGGTCGCTGCAGCAGAGGGCAGATGAACTGGTCGTCCGGGCGTTGGCTGCAGGCGGGCACGACAACATCACCGTCGTGCTTGTAGAGTTTCGTCTGTAGCCGAGCGATGTTCGCAATGTACCGCCGCCACTTCGCTCGCCGCACGGATCTGCGTGCTTCTCGGGTGGGCTTGGCGAGATGAACGAGAGTGCCAACTACTACGCTGTACTCGGCGTCGCGCCTGATGCCTCGCAGGAAGAGATTGAACGGGCGGCGCGGCGATTAGGAGAGCAATTCCCTCCGGCGGCCCGCGATCCTCTGGTCAACGTCGCCTACCATCAGTTGGCGCGCGCCTACAGCGTGCTGAGCGATCCTGAGCAGCGCGCTGCGTACGATGCGGAGCGCAAACGCCAACCGAGTGTCCTGGATTTACAGGTCTACACGTCGCGGAGTACGCTCGCCGCTGGAGAAGGAGCGCAGCTTCTCTACGTGCTGGCGACACTGGCAGCCTCGGAGCGCGAGCAAGAGGCAAGTCGGCCGCTCAATCTGTGCCTCGTCTTTGACACCAGCACCTCTATGGCCGGCGAGCGGTTGGAACGCATAAAAGCGGCCGCACGCCGCGTGATAGAGAAGCTCTCGACCCGCGATGTCATCTCGATCGTCACCTTCTCCGATCGCGCGACGGTGGTCGTCCCCTCCTGCCGGGTCAACAACCACGCGCTGCTGGTCGCCCGGCTCAACACGATTACCGCCTCTGGAGGGACAGAGATCCTCAGTGGCCTCGAGGCGGGGGTGAATGAGCTGAGCAAGGTTGATCCGGAGCAGTACATCAACCATCTCATTCTGATGACCGACGGTCACACCTACGGCGATGAGCAGGAGAGCATCGCCCTGATGCAGCATGCAGCCGATGAGCGGGTGACGATGAGCGCCTTCGGCATCGGCGCCGACTGGAATGACGCCTTTCTCGACCGCCTCGTCACACCCAGTGGTGGCCACTCGGCCTACATCGAAGCACCAGCCGAGATCGTCACGTACTTACAGGACCAGGTTCAGGCGCTCGGGGCAACATACGCCGAGAATGTTCATTTTATCTGGAATTTACCGGTCGAGGTAAGTTGTAAATACCTCATCCGCCTCTCGCCTTTTGCGCAGCCGCTACGCTGTCAGGGGGCCTTCATTCCGCTGGGTACTGTCGAAACAACGGCCCCACTCGCTGTCCTGTTTGAGCTGGCTGTCGATCCACCACGCGCACGGGAGGTGGAGCTTTTTCTGGAGTTCGAGGCGACCATCCCTTCGCGTGGCCTCATAAATAAACGTTTCGGCGAACGCGTCACACTGAGCGTTGTACCCGAACGCGAGCCGCTCGTCCCGCCGCCTCTGATCGTGCGCGCTGTGGAGATGCTGACGCTCTACCGCCTGAACGAGAAGGCGTGGGCGGAGTTTGAGGCGGGCGACGTAAAACAGGCGACGCGGCGGATGGGCCGTCTGACACAACGGCTGGTAGATGCCGGCCATACAGAGCTGGCCGAACACGCGTTGCAGGAAACCCAGCGCCTGGAACGGCAGGGTACGAGTACGATGGAGGGACGCAAGCGCTTGAAGTATGGCACTCGCTCGCTCTTCACTCAGACTCTAAAGTTGGATACTGATGATTAGATGCTCAGAGTGTAATGCGCTGATCATTCCCGGCGCCCTCTACTGTAACGAGTGCGGAGCATCCCTTCTGGGCAACGGGGAGATGAGGGAAGCGCAACCGTTCGTGGAGAAGGAGGCGGAGATGGACCGGCCGCGCCTCGTCGGCCAGGAGATGAATCCCACGGTCGAGGCGGAGCAGATCACCTTTTTTATCCCCTTCAGTGGGCGCCGCATCCGGCTACCTTTGCAGCCCCAGATCCGCATCGGCCGTACGGATCCATCCGCGGGCCACGAGCCGGAGCTGGATCTGACCGACGATGGCGGCGTGGGAGGCGGCGTCTCGCGCTGCCACGCTGACATCCAGTTCTCTGGCGAAGGAGTGGTCATCATCGACAGGGATAGCACCAACGGCACCTACCTCAACGGCTATCGTCTGCCACCCGAGCTGCCTTATCCCTTGCACAGCGGCGATGAAATTAGACTTGGCGAGCTCCTGGTGCACGTCTTCATCGAATGAGTGTTGCTCGCACTGTTGCCTCGTCCATTGCGCACGCGGCGAAGGCGAGTAAAATGGGAGTCGAGGCCATTTTCGGCTGCGGCAATGTCTTGACGAAAGGTGACTGATGAGGATTTCTGCAATTGTTCATATCTCTAATGAGGAGCCGGTCCTCTGTGAATTAGAGGATATGCCGCAACCAAATTCGCAATTCATCGTCGTGAACAGCCCGCGGCGGCGCGACGGTAACGAGCTTCACTATCTAGACGAAGAGGTCTCGCAGATGGTTGTGCCCTGGCACAGGATCAACTTTATTCAGATCTTGCCCAGCGCCGAAGTTGAAGATGTCATTGGTTTTGTTCGCGAATAGCAGAGAGAAAACAGAGCATGGTTGAGAAAATCCCCGCATCCTTACAGCCCTCGCGATCCCGGATGATCCTCGTCGTCGACGACGAGCCGCGCATGATCCGCTTCATCCGGATGAATCTGGAGCTGGAAGGTTATCAGGTCATCGAAGCGCAGAACGGATTGCAGGCGTTGGAACAGATTCGCCAGCACCTTCCCGATCTCGTGATTATGGACGTCATGATGCCGGAAATGGATGGTTTCGAGACGCTGCGGATGCTGCGGGAGATTTCGACCGTTCCGGTTATTTTGCTCACTGTGAAGGCAGATGAAGAGGATAAGATTCACGGCCTGGAGCTGGGTGCGGACGATTACATCACAAAACCGTTCAGCCCACGCGAGCTGAACAGCCGCGTTCAGGCTGTCCTGCGCCGGGCAGAATGGCCGGCGCCGGCCCCACGTACCATTCTACAGATCGACGATCGCCTGTCGGTCGACTTCAACCGCCATCAGGTCATCGTTGAAGGAGAGCGGATCGACCTTCGTCCGACGGAATATCGTCTGCTGAACCACCTGATCCAGAATGCCGGCTGGGTGGTCCCCCATGATACCCTGCTGGCCAAGGTCTGGGGCTATGAGTACCGTGACGAAACACACTACCTGCGGCTATACATCAATTATCTGCGCAAGAAGATTGAAGAGGACCCGTCGAACCCGCGCTACATTCTTACCGAGCGCGGGGTCGGCTATCGCTTTATGGACTTCAAAAACCGGACCGGCGTGGAGACGACGATCGGCGAAGAGAGTCAGCGCGACTGAAGCACCGCGTCTCGCAGGCCCGCAACGGGCAGATCTGCATCGGGCCTAGAACGACATCCAGATCAGAGCCAGGCAACCACTCTGAGGAACCTTGTTTCCCGGTGGTTGTCTTTTCGTATCAGTGAGTATGAACAGCGAGTACATAGAGGCAGATGGCGCGCCCTTTTTCGATCTGATCAAGACCTATCTTGATCCGGAGGATCGGGCGCGCGTGCGGCAGGCATTTGAGCTGGCTCGCCAGGAGCACGGCGAAGAGCGGCGCAAATCGGGTGAGCTATTCTTTACTCACCCGCTGACCGTAGCCTACTATCTTGCCCAGTATCAGCTCGACGCGCCGGCGCTGATGGCGGCGCTGCTCCACGACGTCGTCGAGGATACCCGCATCTCCGTCTCTGAGATCGAGAGCACTTTTGGGTCCGAAGTCGGGCGTCTCGTGCACGGCCTGACCAAATTCCAAGCAGTCGCCGCCGATGTAGAGACCGGCTCTCTCTCGAAGGAGGCGGAGCGGGACGCGACGCTGCACAGGCTGTTCGCCGTCATGACTGACGACGTGCGTGTGGGCATCATCAAGCTCTTCGATCGACTGCACAACATGCGCACTATCGGCGCCACGTCGCCTAGCTCCCAACGCCGTAAGGCAGAGGAGACGCTGGCTGTCTACGCGCCGCTGGCAAACCGGCTGGGGATGTGGAAGCTGAAGAACGAATTGGAGGGACGTTCGTTCGCCATTCTCAAGCCCGATCTCTACGAGACGATCAGCCGACGGCTGGACCAAATCTATCACCAGCAACAGCCTTTCTTTGCTACCACCAGCCACGAAATTGCCGCTCATCTCACCCAGGCTGATATCTTTATCAACGAGCTCTTCCTGGCCCCGGAGAACCCATACACGGTCTACCAGGACTCGCTGAAAAGTGCGAACTCGAGCGCGCGCTTTCAGGTTGACGAGACGCCGCGCATCGTCGTCGTGCTCAGCGACATTCCCTCCTGCTATCAGGCTCTGGGGCACCTGCACCAGTTATGGCGACCGGTACCCAACAGCTTCGATGACTACATCGCCAGCCCACGTGACAACCTCTATCGCTCGCTGCACACTACGCTTACCCATAGCAGCGGGAGGCGCGTTAAGGTGCGTCTGCGTACGAGGGCGATGAGTATTCTGTCGGAAATCGGCGTGCTTGCCCGGTGGGTTCATGTTGGTATGCCGCTATGGTCGGAGGAGCTCGGGCGCCGGGTCGACGCACTGATCGCCAACATCAGCGACAATATAAATGTAGAACCCAATGACTTTACCGTAGGCGTGCAGGGGGTCGTGGAGGAAGTGTTGCGGCGCAACCAGATCGTCGTCTACACACCAAAGGGGGATGCCAAGGAGCTGCCACAAGGCGCGACACCGCTCGACTTCGCCTACACCATCCACTCCGAAGTAGGCGACCAGTGCCGCGCGGCGCTGGTTAACGACCGGCCTGTGCCGCTCAACACCACTTTGAAGGACGGAGACCGCGTCCAGATTGTCAAGCGCGGGCACGCGCCGCAGCGGGTCTGGCTCGACGAGGATCTCGGTTTTATCACCACTCACCGCGCGCGCGCTCAGGTCAGGCGCTGGTTCCGCCGTCTCTCCTCAGAGGTCGCCGTTCATGAGGGCCAGCGGTTGGTGGAAGACGAACTGGCGATGCTGGGTCTCTCCGATTATTCACACGAGGTAATTGCCTCGTGGCTGGGATACGAGTGGGTGCAGGAGTTCTATCACGCGGTGGGGCGGGCCGAGCTGCTGCCGACGGCGGTGGCCACGGAAATCTTGGAGCGGACGTGGCACGAGGGGCCAACCCGCCAGATCGGGAGTCCGATCACGACGGATAACGGCGTACAGCTGACGATTGCGCACGCCAACGGGCGGCAACTGCATCTTTGCCGCACGTGCAACCCGGGCCCCGACGACGAAATTGTCGGTCACGTGTTGGGGAATGGCAAAGTGACCGTGCACAAGGAGGGTTGCCGCATGGTCCCGATCGATCCCTTCTCGGCGCGTACGCTCAAGCTGAAGTGGGTGGACGAAGAGCTGGCGACGGTGCGACTGTTCACTCTCAGGATCGACGTCTATGACCGCAGCGGTCTTCTGAAAGATATTGCGGAACTCATACATAACGAGGACATCAACATCCCCGCTGTCCACGCCGAGTCGGAGGACGGTCAGGCGGAGGTGCTGCTCGATCTGGAAGTAGTGTCTCCCCGACAGTTTGTGCGTCTGTTGCACCGCACGCTCGCCCTTGTGAACGTCTTCTCCGTGACCTGTCTCAGCCGCAATGGCGACGGGCCGGCCCAGTTATAACCGGCTCCAGAAGTGGAGGGCCAGCTTCTTTGGCGTTTTGTAACTTGTGTACAATGATCGGGTGTTGAAGCTGTTGAATTGTACAGAAATTTTCTCTGCACCTTGACGTAGTGTGTACCCTTCTTATAATTTTTGGCTGTTTGTTTCCAGCATAAAGGAAAAGGTTTACCAATGATTAACAAACGATTCTTTAAGACGGTCGACAACTGTGAAGTTTCTTTTCAGGTCGAGCCGGAAGATGCCGAACAGGTTGATCTTGTCATCGAAAGCAACAACTGGGTCCCCATCCCCATGGCCAAGTTGAAGAGTGGTCCGTTCAAGACCCGGTTGCGCCTGCCGCTCAACGAACGCTTTCAGTTCCGCTACCGTGTAAACGGCGAACGGTGGATCAACGACGAGACGGCGGACGACTACGTCGCCAACGAATACGGCGAGGAAAACAGCGTGGTCGATACCACCCCCGAGAGCGAAGCATAAGCCTGGCACGTCTACATTAGAAGAATAGTACGCAGAAAGCGGATCGCCCTGCCGGTCCGCTTTTGGTTTCCCTCAACAACTCTTTAACATTGGCCACGTTATCGGCCATTATCTGCTATACTTACCATAAAGCTGGCGCAGGCGCGCGCGACGAACGGCGCAAGCAGGCGGCGCAGAGAAAGAGTATGCAGATAACATTACGTGGAAAGAAGCCAGGACAACAGTTAGCCTTTCTGCCCGAAGCAGATCCCGTGCAGCTGGCCGAAGCACTGGTGGCGCTGGCCAACGCCACCGGGGGGCTGATTGTACTGGGTGTAGACGAGCAGGGGCGCGCCACCGGCTCTGTCTGGGATGAGGAAGTAGAAGAGGCGCTCCAGGCTGCTGCTCGTCTGTGCCAGCCGCCGGTGCCCGGAGAGTGGATGACGATTGAAGTCAACGGGCAGAGTCTGATCGGGATCCAGGTGAGCCGCAGCGCAGATTTGCACAGTCTGGAAGATGGGCGGGTGCTGGTGCGCAGCGGCAGTGAAAACCGGCCTCTGACCGGAGAAGAGATTCGCCAGTTCGCCACCAGCAAGAGCGCGGGCGACTTTGAAGCCGCCACCGTCCCCGGAGCCACTCAGGATGACTTTGACGGGGAGATTCTCGACGAATATCTGGCCCGACGCGAAGCGCGCGGCGCGGCGCGGGTGGGGCGGTTGGACGAGCTTCTCTTTGAAATAGGTGCGACTACCCGGGAGGGGGAGCCCACAGTCGCCGGTATTTTGCTCTTTGGCGAGAACCCTCAGGCATTTCTACCGCAGAGCGGTGTTGTCTTTGTCAAATTCCCCGGCACCGAGCCGCGTAGCGAAGACGGTAATGCCGGCTATGGGCGGCGTGACGAACTCGGCGGTCCTCTGGCGCGGATTGTGGAGCGCGCCTGGAACATCATCTGGCAAGAGATGCGCGTCGGCGCGCGGATCAACTCGCTGGAGCGGGAGGAGCTGACGGAGTACCCGCGCTTCGCCGTCCGTGAGGCGCTTATCAATGCCATTGCGCATCGTGACTACCGCATTCGCGGGCGCCGGATTGAGGTGCGCATGTATCAGGATCGGATGGAGGTGATCAGCCCGGGTGGGCTCCCCGGCTACATGACGCTGGACAATCTAGTCGACGAGCATTTCTCGCGCAACCCGCGCCTCGTCGGCGGCCTTTACCAGTGGGGCTACATCGAGGAGCTAGGGCTGGGTATCGACCGGATGATCGAGGAGATGGTGCAGGCGGGACACGCGCCGCCGAAGTTCCGGGCGACGCCGTACTCCTTCACCGTTACCCTGAGCAAGGCTAAGGAGCGACCGGCGATACCGCGTTGGGCGCGCAGCATGAATGAGCGGCAGACGCGCGCGCTCGCCTACGTGCGCGAGCACGGTAGTATCAGCAACCGGGAATATCAGCGTCTCTGCCCGGAAGTCTCGTCCGAAACACTGCGTCTAGACCTGGTCGATCTGGTCGAAAAGGATCTGTTGCTCAAGATCGGTTCCAAGAAGGGAACGCACTATATATTGAAGTAGCCGCTGCTACTTATCCCAAATTTAACCCAAATTTATCCCAACCTTAATCTGGGATAAACCTGGGATAAGTGAGAGATGATAGGCGAGCGGCTCCTTCCAACCTCTATGCGCTTCACCACCCCAATTGCCCTCCTTCTCCTGCTGGTCTTGCCCTACTTTCTGTGGATAGCGCGCGCACAGCTGACAGGGTTCAGGGCCAGCAGGGAGCGCGCGGCTCTGCTGCTGCGGCTGGCGATCATGCTGCTTCTGGTTCTCAGCTTGGCGGGGGCGCAGGCGGTGCGTGCCGGTGATGAACTGGCGGTGATCTTCCTGCTCGACGTCTCCGACTCGATAAGCGTCGCTGAAAAGGCGGCGGGAGAGCGCTATATCCGGGAGGCGATGGCCGAGATGGGGCCGCGTGACCGTGCCGGCGTGATCCTCTTCGGGGCAAACGCCCTTGTGGAACGGCCCGTCGGCCCCCTCTCCGAGCTGGCGCCCCTTGCCTCCGAACCACAGCCGTTGCAAAGCGATCTGGCGGAAGCAGTTCGTCTCGGGCTGGCGCTCTTTCCACCGGGCAGCGCCCGGCGGCTGGTGGTGCTGAGCGACGGCGCGGCGACTACCGGTGATGCGCTTGAGGCCGCACGGCTCGCGGCGGAGTCGGAGGTGCAGATCGACTTCGTCGCGCTGGGCGAAGCGCTTCCAGAGTTTGAGGCGCGTGTGGTCGCCGTCGACGCCCCGACACGGGCGGTGCAGGGGGAGACGATCGTCGTCGAGGTGACCGTGGAGAGCAACACCGCCATGCCGGCGGTGTTGCGTGTACTGGACGGGGGGCAGGTGCTGGACGAGGCGCAGGTCGACCTCCGGGTGGGCAGCAACAACTTTTCGCTGCCCTTGCAGGCATCCGAACAGGCGTTCGCCCGCTATACAGTCCAGATCGAGCCGCTGGAGGATTCCTACTATCAGAACAATAGCCTCGCCGCCTACACGGAGATCGTAGGCCCGCCGCAGATCCTGCTGGTGGCGGCGGAGCCGGACGCGGACGAAGCAGGCACCGAGATGGTTGACGACGCGATCGCCTTGCGCGTGGCTCTAGAAGAGGTCGGGCTGCCGGTGGATACGGTGACACCGGCGACGCTCCCTGCCGCCGTCGCCCCGCTGAGTAGTTATGCCGGTGTGGTGCTCGTAAACGTTAACGCCAAAGATCTGAGCCCGCGTAAGATGGAGACGCTGCAAAGCTACGTGCGTGACCTGGGCGGCGGGCTTGTCGTGGTGGGCGGGCCACAGAGCTATGGCGTCGGCGGTTACTATCGCACCGCGCTGGAGGAAACGCTACCGGTAGAGATGCAGATTCAGGATCAGGAGCGCTTTCCGGCGGTCAGTATCGCGCTGGTCATCGACCGCTCGGGGAGTATGGCAGCCCCTGAGGGGGGCGTCGCCAAGATCGCTCTGGCGAGCGAGGCGGCGGTGCGCGTTGTCGAACTCCTGAACGACTTCGACGAGATCACGGTTATTCCGGTCGACACCGCTCCGCGGGAAGTCGTCGGGCCGGTCTCTGCGGCGAATAAGGCGCCGGTGATTGCCCAGCTCCGGAGGATTGGCGCCGGAGGTGGGGGTATCAACGTGCGCACCGGGGTAGAGGTGGCAGCCGACGCCCTGATCGGCAGCGAGAACCCGGTCCGGCATATTATTGTTCTTGCCGACGGTAGTGACGCCAACGAGCAGGGAGGAGTGCCGGCGCTGATCGAGGCGCTCGTCGCGGAAGGGGTAACGGTCTCGATGGTCGCCATTGGCGATGGGCAGCATGTCCCCTGGCTGCGCCAGATGGCTCAATTAGGCGGCGGGCGCTTCCACCTGACTGATCAGGCGGCGAATCTACCGCAGATCTTCACCCAGGAGACGGCGGCTATTCAGCGCTCCTATCTGGTCGAGGAGCGCTTTTTCCCCACTCTGGCTGCTCCGAGCCCCATTCTCTCCGGCATCGACGCCGTTCCCCCACTTTATGGCTACGTCGCGACCAGCCCGCGGCCAACCGCACAGGTGATCCTGGAGACGCCGCTCGGAGATCCGCTGTTGGCTGCGTGGCAGTACGGCTTGGGGCGCGCCGTAGTCTGGACGTCCGACGCAACGGGTCGCTGGGCCAGGGAGTGGGTGCGCTGGGAAGCCTTCCCCACGTTTTGGGCGCAGGCCGTTCGCTGGACTATCACCCAGAACCGCGACAGCAACGTGGAAACGGAGGTCCACTACTCTGGTGAGCGCGCGATCCTTTCAGTCGATGCGCGCAATGACAGCGGTCGCTTCCTCAACGAGATGGAGATGGAGGCGAGCGTGGTGGGACCAGACGGGGAGGCGCTGGCCGTTACGCTGCGTCAGGTAGCGCCTGGCCGCTACCGCGGCGCCTTTGTTCCGCAGACGCCGGGCGCTTACCTCTTGCGCATACAGGGCGAGGAAACGGGTGCGGGAGAGAGCATGGTTGCGCAGACGACGGGCTGGGTGCTAGGTTACTCCCCGGAGTACCGGCGCCTGGAAGCCAATCGCCCCTTGCTCGAGGCGATGGCTGATCTGACTGGTGGGCGCGATCTCTCCGCGGCGACGCCTGCAGCAGCATTCGACCATTCCCTGCCTGCCGAACCCGCCACGCGCCCGCTCTGGCCCTGGCTCTCGCTGCTCGCAGTTTTGCTGCTGCCGCTTGACGTCGCTGCGCGCCGTCTGGTGCTCACGCGACGGGACCTGGAACGCGCATGGGCGGCCATACCGCTGCCCTGGCGCGCCACACGCGGGGCGGAGGAGCAGCCGGCTCCGGAGCGGGTGGCGCGGCTCTTCGCAGCCAAGGAGCGAGCCGCCGCTCGCCGGGAAGGACACGTCGCTGCACAAGGGCGCGAACGGATGGGGCAGGCGGAGGCGGCCGGGGAGCGGGAGCAAGGTGCTGCCCCCGTTCCAACGGGAGTGACCGATCGACCGGCAGCAGAAACGCTTTCTGAAGTCGAGCTTCCGACGGAGAGTGACGGACGAGATGACACGCCTCCTGTGGAGCCAGATTCGCTTGCCGGGCGCCTCCTTGCCCGCAGACAGGCGCAGGAGACCCGCAGCCAGCGACAGCGGGAGTCGCAAGAGGAAGATTAGCCGCTCTCTCTGCGCCGCCACCCGGGCAGTCCGCTCTCTATGCCTATTTTCCTATTGTAGGAGATGCGTCTCTAGCCAATACTGGAAGTGGATGCTTAAGGTGCCTGTACCACCTCCATCCACCAAGTCCACCAGGAGATCACCATGAGACGCGCACTCACAGTTCTTCTTTCGCTGACGCTGTGTATTCTCTTTGCCAGCGCAGCTGCTGCCGCGCCAGAAAAGCATGTGATCGTCCAGGCCGATAGCGCGGAAAATGCGGCGGCCATAGTTGCTCACTATGGCGGCGCCGTTGACGAGCACCTGGAGATTATCAACGCCGTTGCCGCCACGCTGACCGAAGGGAGGCTGGTGGCCCTGCAACGGGACGGTCGTGTGCGTGCCGTTCACGCCGATGCGGCGGTGGGGATGGCCGGCAGTCACGCGGACGAGGGTCGCCTCGACGCTCATTTTCCCGAGGTTGTCGGCGCCGACAATGTCTGGGCGCAGGGGGTGACAGGTGAGGGCGTGACGGTCGCCATTGTCGACACCGGCGTCTCGCAGCGCTTCCAGTGGGCCAGGAGCAAAATGCTTGCTCGCTTCGACGCGCTTGACGGCGACAATAAAGCCGCCGACCCGCACGGCCATGGAACTTTCATGGCGGGCCTCATCGGCAGCAACCGCGCCGACGCCGACGGTTATCACGGCGTGGCGCCCGCCGTGCACTTTGTGGATGTGCGCGTCCTCGACGGCGAAGGCAAAGGAACATATGCTGACGTAATCGAGGGGCTGAACTGGATCCTGGAGAACAAAGATACGTACAATATTCGGGCAGTCAATCTTTCGATAGTCGGCGGCGTGAGCAGCCCGTACTGGGCCGATCCGCTCAATCAGGCGGTCGAGGAGCTCTGGGCGTCTGGAATCGTCGTCGTCGCCGCTGCCGGGAATGGCGGTCCGGACCCGCTGACGATCTCCGCACCCGGCAACGATCCCTTTATCATTACCGCTGGGGCCTTTACCGATGCCTACACGCCAGATGACGAAGGTGACGATACGGTTACGACTTTTAGCGGCGCGGGGCCCACGGAGAGCGGCTTTGTTAAGCCAGACGTCGTGGCGCCGGGCGCCCACGTCATTTCGCAGATGGACCGCAACAGCACCTGGGGCAGTACCTACAACGATTTTCACGTCCAGGGCCGTTTCTATCAGGGCGCCGGCACCTCCACTGCTACCGCTGTGACCGCCGGTATCGTCGCCCTGATGCTCGATCAGAATCCAGAGATGACGCCGAATGAGGTCAAGTACACGCTGATGGCTGCGGCTCGTCCGGCAGTCTCTTCGGATGGCAGCTCCCTCACGTGGAGCATCTTCCAGCAGGGTGCCGGTCGCGTCTGGGCACCGGACGCCGTCTTCGGCGACTATCCTGGCGAGGCCAACGACGGCATGGTGCCGGGCAAGAAGTACGTCGGCCCCACCGTCTACCGCGACGGCGCCTTTATTCTGGTCGATGAAGATGGTGAGCAAATTGCCGAACTGTCGGGCTATACGTGGACCGGTGGCTACACCTGGACTGGCGGCTACACCTGGACTGGCGGCTACACCTGGACCGGTGGCTATACCTGGACGGGCGGCTACACGTGGACGGGCAGCACCGATTGGGCTCCCCTCGAAGAGGGCGAGCTCTGGCGGAGTGGCTATACGTGGACCGGCGGCTATACCTGGATTGGCGACTATACCTGGACTGGCGGCTACACCTGGACTGGTGGCTACACCTGGACCGGTGGGTATATCTGGACGGGCGGCTACACCTGGGCGGGACTGTTGCCGTCGATTGATTAGACTCGGCTGCGGCCCACCGCCGCCCGAGTAAGTCTGTGTGAATACGTCTTCACAGAGTCGCCGAAACGAAGATCAATCATGTCTGTGAACGCAACTGCGACTGTTAAGAAAGAGAATAATTGGCGCCAACTCTACATCGTCCTGATGTCAGCTGTCGGTGCGACTCTGCTTGTTGCCGGTCTCTCACAGGCAGTCGTCTTCGACTCGATGCCCATCTTCCTACTGCTCATCGTGCTGGGCATCCTCGCGCAGATCGCTTCGACGTCTGCTGAAATCACCTATGAGGTAGGCTCCGCCGTGGCCCTGGCTGCCACCCCCTTCTACGGCCCCCTGGGCGCGGCAGTCGTCGTCATCTTTGCCCACGCCGGATTCTGGCTCATCAACAACTATCAGAACTTTCCCGGCTGGAAGCACAGCCTGGAACAACTCGGTTTTAACAGCGGCATGCATGGACTGTCGCTCTTCCTCGCGGGGACGACGCTCGTCGGTCTTACCGCAGCACTGGGGAATGATTCTCTATGGCTGGGGGCAGTCGCGTGGCTCCTCGCCGCCGTCGTCGCCGACCAGGTGAATATCTGGCTGCTGATCGTCATGATCTACCTGCAGCATGGCGTCAGCCCCCGCGAGGTGTGGTGGGCCAATCGGTGGGCGATGCCCATTAACGTCATCATCACTGCCGTTGGCGGTGGCGTGCTGGCGATGGCCATTGCGGGCTTCGGCCTTCTGGGCCCGAGCGTGTTCTTCCTCCCTATCTTCCTCTCCGCCTATGCTTTCCGGCTCTACGTCAGCAGGACCCAGGAGCAGATGGATCGGCTGGAAGATCTGGTCGAGCTGCGAACGCGGGATCTGGCGGAAGCGAATGACGAGCTGGAGCAGCTCAACGAACAGAAGGACGCCTTCCTCGCGGTGCTTACCCACGACATGCGCACTCCGCTAACCAACATTCATGGCTATGCTTCTCTCCTGCGTGACCATCCCCAGCTGCCCGAAGAACAGCGCCGCCAAATGGCGAACGTCATTTTGCGTAATGAGCGTGCGCTGCTGGAGATCGTCAATAATATTCTTGACATCGAACATCTTGAATCTGGCGCAACCGTGATGTTGGAGGGAGAAAATTTCAACCTCGTCGACCTGGTCGAGGAGATAATTGAGTCGAATGCCGCAAGTGCGCTGGATAAGCGCATTAATCTCACGTATAAGGCCGAACCGGCTGCAATCTTTATTCACGCCGACCGAGCCAAAATGGGGCGGGTACTTCAGAATCTTGTCTCCAACGCCATCAAATATACGCAGCACGATGGCGCCGTATGTGTCCACGCCGCGTCAGCAGACGGCGCGGTGAAGGTGACCGTCGAAGATAATGGGTACGGCATCCCGGCGGGCGCGCTGCCCCATATCTTCGACCGCTATAGCCGTGTGGATAAGCATGAGAACAAAGCGGTCGGCACGGGGCTGGGTCTGGCGATAGTGAAGAACCTCGTCGAGGCCCATAATGGGGAGATTACCGTCGAAAGCGAAGAAGATGTGGGGAGTGTTTTTACGGTGAGACTGCCAGCGTGATCCGCGAGGGTGGATAGACGCAATCGAAAGGCCGCTCTGCGACAGCAGAGCGGCCTTTTGCCTTCGAGAGGGAGATTGCCTTTTAGAGCTCGGAAGCGTGGCTGGCGATCAGCTCGAGCGCGTGCGCCTGAAACTCCTCAACCGGAAGGGCGCCCCGATCTTCTTCCTCGCGCGTGCGCACGGCAACGGTACCGCTTTCCTCCTCGCGGTCGCCCACGACGAGCATGTAGGGTACCTTCTGGAGCTGCGCCTCGCGAATCTTCGCGCCCATGCGGTTGCCGCTCTCGTCCACTTCGACGCGCATGCCGCTCTCCCGCAGCTGGTTCGCCACCTGGCGGGCGTAGTCGACATGGCGGTCGGTGATCGGGATGAGCACGGCCTGCACGGGCGCCAGCCACAGCGGGAACGCGCCGTTGTAGTGCTCGATCAGAATACCTACAAAGCGCTCCATACTGCCAAAGGGCGCGCGGTGGATCATGACCGGCCGGTGCCGCTCGCCATCCTGCCCCGTGTACTCCAGCTCGAATCGCTCCGGCAGCAGAAAGTCGACCTGCACGGTACCGAGCTGCCATTCGCGCTTGAGGGCATCGCGGAAGATAAAGTCGAGCTTCGGCCCGTAGAACGCCGCCTCGCCCGTCTCCACGGAGTAGTTCATGCTCAGCCCGTCGGCGGCTTTGCGGATGGCGTCGACGCCTTTCTCCCACATCTCTGGCGAACCGGCGTACTTGTCGCTTTCCGGATCGTTCGTGCCCAGCCGGGCCCGGAAGTCCGAAAAGCCGATGGTGTTAAAGACGTACTGGATCAGCTGTACGACGCGCACGAACTCCTCTTCAAGCTGCTCCGGCGTGACGAAGAGATGAGAGTCGTCGATGGTAAAGCCGCGTACGCGCGTCAGTCCGTGCAACTCGCCGCTCTGTTCATAGCGGTAGACGGTGCCGAACTCTGCCAGGCGGAGCGGCAGATCGCGATAGCTGCGCGGCTCGCTGCGATAGATCTCGATGTGGTGCGGGCAGTTCATTGGCCTTAGGAGAAACTCTTCACCGTCCATGTCCAATGGCGCGTATTGGCTCTCCTTGTAGTAGGGATAGTGGCCGCTCTTGATATAGAGATCCAGCTTACCTACGTGGGGCGTGATGACCGGCAGGTAGCCCCGCTCCACCTGGGCCTGGCGCAGAAACTGTTCCAATGTTTCTCTCAGGACGGCTCCCTTCGGCAGCCACAGAGGGAGGCCAGTGCCGACGAGGGGCGAGATGTGGAACAGGCCCAGCTGCTTGCCCAGCCGCCGGTGGTCGCGTGCGCGGGCTTCTTCCAGCCGCTTGAGATATCCTTCCAGCTCTACGCGGTTAGGCCAGACAGTGCCGTAAATCCGCTGCAACTGGGTCCGGTTCTCGTCGCCGCGCCAGTAGGCGCCGCTCGTGCGCAGCAGCTTGACGGCGTTTGCCTTGACCTGCTTTGTGAAAGAGACGTGCGGGCCGCGGCACAGGTCGACGAAGTCGCGGTGGCGGTAAATGCCGACCTCGGACACCGGTTCGGCGATTGCGTTACCCATCTCGTCCACTTTGCCGCGAGCCAGCTCTTCGATCAGCTCGAGCTTGTAGGGTTGGTCTTCAAACAGCCCGCGCGCTTCGTCAATAGAAAGCGACGACGCTTCAAACTTAGCATTCTTTTTCAACAGCTGGCGCATGCGCGCCTCGATCTGTTCCAGATCGGCCTCCGAAAAGGTGATCGGGCGCCCTTCTTCATCCCGGCCCAGATCGAAGTCGTAGTAAAAGCCATCTTCGATCGGCGGCCCGATCGCCAGCTTTGCCTCCGGGAACTGCTCCAACACCGCCTCAGCCATTACGTGGGCCGCAGAGTGGCGCATCCGGTAGAGCTCCGACTCTTCGTAACGCTCGTTGGCCTGTTCGTTGCCGTTTTCTTGTGCCATCTCGTTCCTCCAGAAATAAAAAAACGCCATTACCCGGTCGGGGCGATGGCGTTCGCGGTTCCACCCAACTTCCATCCGGGAGGCAGATAGCGTACCTGCCGTGCCGGATGCTCGCTGTGGCTGTTAACGGGGCCAGCCGGATCCTCTTGGCGCTGTGCCCCATGACATGAGGAGAAAGCGGTTCTGAAGATCACTCCCGGGTGGTTTTCACCACTGCCTTTGCCGCGAGGGCTCTCAGCCCATCGACCCTCGCTCTCTGGGACAGACTCAGCGGTTACTCGTCCCGGTCAACGTGTTACCTGTATCAGATTGTTCTCACATTATAGAGGGTGTATGCTTCTTGTCAAGCGGTATGAAACCATTATAATGTCTGGCGCGACCGACGGCTTCCTCAAGTGAGAACCGTGATCTTCCCGGGTGTGGAGCGTATTTCCGCCCGGCAGTTTCAGTAGAAAGTGAATGCTATGAAGAATCCAAAGCGACGTCAACGTCCCACTACTCGCCTGCCGCTGTGGGCTGTTGGCCTGATTATCTTTGTCGGCGTCATCGTGCTGGGTCTGAGTACCTTCTGGCTCTTCAAGACGGTACAGGGGGTTGCTGCCAGCCTGACGCCGGGCGACGGCCTGGAAACGCCACTCGATCTGGAAGACGAAGACGCTGGGCCGGCGCCAGGTGAGGAAGGCGTTGCTTCTGAGAGCCCCAATCGCTCTCCGCTGGTTTCTGCCGCCACGGCGATCGCTGCCACGCCGACGCCGGCGGCTGCGGCAAGCGTGTCTCTTTCTCCGGACGATTGGGAGGCATGGTCGGGGCGGGAGCGCGTCTCGATTTTGCTGTTGGGCACCGACCTGCGCTGCGACGAAGAGGGTCCGACGCACACCGATACGGTGATGGTGATAACTGTGGACCCGGTGGGGCGCTCAGCTGCTGTCCTCTCGCTGCCTCGTGACCTCTGGGTGGAGATTCCCGGCTTCGGCGTCGATCGCATCAATCAGGCGTATTTTAAGGGTGAGGCGTATGAATATCCGGGTGGGGGCCCGGCGCTGGCGATCGAGACGGTCGAAGCGACGCTCGGGGTGCCAATCGACTACTACGCCGCCGTTAACTTTGAGGCTGTGACCGATTTTATCGACCTCATCGGCGGAATCACGGTCGAGGTTTCCGAAAGCATTGAAGATCCAAAGTACCCCGACAACTGCTACGGGTACGATCCCTTCTATCTCTCCGCCGGCACGCACGAGTTAGACGGACAAAGAACGCTGAAGTACGCACGCACCCGCGCCACGATGGAGGGCGACGTCGACCGCGCGGCGCGCCAGCAGCAGGTGGCGATGGCTGCGCGTGATAAGATTTTGCGGATCAACATGATCCCTCGTCTCCTCGTCCAGGCGCCCCAGCTCTGGAGCTCCTTCCGGCGTAACATCGACACGAATATGTCCCTGGAGGAGATGATCCAACTCGGCCTGCTGGCTCAGGAAATCCCGCGCGATAACATTCGACTGGCGGTGCTGGACTTTAACTATGTCTATAACGAGACGACGCCGACCGGACAGCAGGTACTGGTTCCCCGACGCGATAATATCCGTGCCCTGCGCGATGAACTCTTTGCGCCGCCCGCCATTCCTACCCCTGTCATCGAAGACCTACCACAGTTGATGCGCCGCGAAGATGCGCGCATCGTCGTTCACAATGGTACGTCCGTCTCTGGGCTGGCAGGGGAGACGCGCGATTATCTGCGTGAGCTGGGATTCGACGTGGTCGATGTGGGGAACGCCAATGCGGCCTACCCGACGACGCAGGTCGTCGATTTCGGCTCCCATCCGGCGACCACCAATTACCTGACCCGGGTCCTGGAGGTGCCAGCGCTTAACATCAGCTACAGCTCGCAGCCTGGCGGTGACTACGACGTGCTGGTAATTGTGGGCGACGACTGGCGGATGCCCGGCTCCGAAGAAGCCTCTCCGTAGCGAAGGCCTGTTGGTCGCGAAGAGGCCTCTCCATAGCGGTCTGCCCCTAGCGGGCCACCGGCAGTAACCGCAGCCGCCCAGTCGCTGCCGATTTTACTCTTCGCCGAGGGAGAGGTCGTACACGTCACGCTTGCGCCAGCCGGCCTGTTGGGCGATCCGCCCGGCGGCCTCTTTGCGGCGGACACCCTGCTCGAGCAGGCGCGACATTGCACGGCGTACGGCAGCCTCATTCCACACCGTCTCTTCAGCACGTGCGCCATGGACGACGACGGTGATTTCTCCACGCACCCGTTCTGCTTCAAAGTGGGCGCGCAGCTCGCTGACAGAGCCGCGCGCGATCTCCTCGTAAAGTTTTGTCAGCTCGCGCGCCACAACCGCCGGGCGATCCCCCAGAACCGCGTCCATATCCTCCAGCAGCCGGAGCAGTCGGTGCGGCGCCTCGTAGAGGACGAGTGTATAGGGCAACCCCGCCACGTCGGTCAGCGCCTGCCGCCGCGCCTGGCTCTGGCGTGGCAGAAAGCCCAGGAAGAGGAAGCTGTCTGTGGGGAGCCCGCTGCTGATCAACGCCGATACGGCAGCGGAGGGGCCGGGAATGGGAGTGACGGTCGCGCCCGTTTCCAGCGCTGCCTGGATCAGGCGAAAGCCGGGATCGGAGAGGCCAGGCATTCCGGCGTCAGAGACGAGGGCCACATCGCCCGCGACCAGCCGATCGACGATAGCGGCGATTCGCTCCTCGCCGCTGTAGTCGTGGTAACTGATCAGCGCCGTGTCGATGTTGTGATGTTGCAGCAGGCGTCCGGTCGTGCGGGTGTCCTCGGCGGCGATGAGCTGAACTTCCTTCAGCACACGCAACGCGCGCAGCGTGATATCTTCCATGTTGCCGATCGGCGTACCGACGAGATAGAGGGTGCCCATCGGGTGCCGCCGATCAGCGATTCTGGACGAAGTTAAACAGCGTGAGGTTGGTGTTGCAGGCGTTCCCTGTCTGGATGGTGTAGACCTGCGAGACGGCGCTGCCGTTAGACGTCTCCAGTTGCACGTTACAGGTACGGGTGACTGGCTCGTTGAAGAGATAGACTTCGTACCCGGCGCCGTGCGTGCTGTAGGCCGGTGCGCTGCCCGCCAGCGTCCGTACGTCCACACCACAACCCCAGACGTGCACCTGATACTGCCCGCCTGTCACCGGGTTGCCACGCACGTTTGTCACGCCACCGGCAATGCCCAACCAGTCACAGCCGGCAGCGTTGGCATAGTTACTTGTGTAATTGGGGCTCTCATCACTCTTCGTGAAAAGAAAAGCGCTGCGCGTATTGGTTGGCGTTAGCGAAGGCCCGGGTGTTGGCGTCGGGCTGGGGGTGTCGGTGGGCGTCGCCGTGTTAGTCGGCGTCGGCGTCGGCGTGCGCGGTGGGAATGTGGGGGTGATAGAAGGAACGCCGGTGGGACGACGGGTGTTGGTAGCAGTGGCAACCGCCGCTGCCGCAGCCGGCTGCGGCGTCCAGGTCGCCACAACTTGGCCCGCCCGCGTGGCGGTGGACGTGGGGAGGGCGGCGACGAGGGCCAGCGTGGGGGACGGTGCAACGACGCTCTCCGCCTCGCGCACCGGAACGCTAAATCCCAGTGGCTCGCCAAGGGAGGTGACCACGTCTGGCACTGCCAGGAGTAAGACCAGGCCCAGGAGGACCAGAACAATCATACCCACGACGGCTACCGTCAGGATCTTGAACAGAACGCTACAACCTCTATTTGCCACGATACACGCTCTTTTACTTAGGCACGATCAGGCGCCGGTCTCCAGAAAGCGGATGATCTCCGCCGAGGACCACTCTTCGGCTAACCATGCTTCAAAACGTTCCTGCAGCAGCGCAGCACGCAAGTTTGGCGACAGCGGGCGCGCGGGATCGACTTCTACCGTCTGTACGAGATAATAGGTTGTCTGGCTACCGTCTGCCAGCGTGCCGGCGATGACCTCGCTGACCTCGCCCGGCTCCAGGGTAAAGGCGGCCTGTTCAATTTCCGGCACCAGCAGACTTCCCTCAGGAAAGTAGCCGAGGTCGCCACCAACCTCGCCGGTGGCGCGATCGAGCGAGTGCTGCCGCGCCAGCTCGGCAAAGTCGGCGCCTTCGACGATCTGCTCCCGGAGCGAATTTGCGAGCTGAGGATCGTCGACTTGGATATACCGCGCCCGCACCTGTTCCGTGGCGTCGGGGACGTCGGCTGTTACCAGCGCCGCGAGCCGCTCGGTGAGCATCTCAAAGGCCAGCGCTTCCCGAAACTGCGCTTCTGTCCACTGATTCGACGCCAGCCAGGCCTCAAATGCGCCTTCGCCCCCGGCCTCTTCCGCCTCCTGGCGCAGCTCGACGATCTGATTTTCGATCATCTCCTCTGTGATTGTCACGCCCGCCGCCGCCGCCGCCTGCTCGATCAACGCTTGCTCGATCAGCATCTCCAGCACGACGTGGCGGGCGCCTTCCCCTTCAGCTGGCTCGGGAGCCAGGATCAGCGCCTGACCCTGTTCATGACGCGCCAGCGCCTGTTCGAACTCCGCCAGTGTGATCGGCTGGTCGTTGACCGTTGCCGCGAGAGGTTCGGTCGGGGTTGACGTCGGCGGGATAAGGGTCGCCGTCGCGGCGACCGGCGGCGCGAGTGCCTGCGGCGTCGGCGAGGCCGCGCTCTCCGCGTCGCTCTCTGGTCCCGCCACCGTGGCGAGTGTCTCTCCGTCGCCCTCCTCTCCCGGCGCGGCGGTGGGTGGCAGCGGGGTACCGCTGCAAGCGACAAGGAGTAACAGGATAACGGCGAAGAAGGCCACGCGCCGAACAGACATCAGGTTCAGGAAGTGCTCTTTTTGGATAATCTTCATGGCAGCCGGATTATACCTTCGCCTCGAGTGAGCGCAACGTCTGGCGCGCTCGCTTGCGGTTATGGGGTGACGAAGAAGAAGATGGCGGCCCCGATGACGATCAGGAAGATCAGGAAGCATCCGATGCGCATTAGAGTGGCGGTCAGCCGAAGCGCAAAGCGCAGGGCGACCAGACCGGCGAGCAGCACCAGGGCGAGCACGACCAGGGCGACAATATCACTTGAGGTGAGTGCATTGACAAATTCCATCAGAGAATGACCTCCCCCTTCTTAATTACTGTTGCGACCAAATTGGTACCAAAACGATATCCGAGCTGCCGGTAATCGGCAACAGTCAGAATCAGTATGTCTGCCTGCTTACCGGTCTCGAGGCTTCCCACTTCCTCACCCCGCCCGACGGCATGGGCGGCGTTAATCGTCGCCGCGGCGAGCGCCTGGGACTGGGTAAGATCCATATACCGGCAGGCGAGGGCGATTACCATCTGCATCGACTCACACCAGCAGGTACCGGGATTTAAGTCTGTGGCCAGCGCCAGCGCGCCGCCGGCAGCCAGTATCTCCTCGGCCGGCGTGTACGCTTCGTGCCCCAGCCCAAATGGCGTCCCGGGCAGGCCGACGGCGACCGTCTCGCCGCGTCCCAGCGCCGCGATATCGGCGGCCGGCGTCTGCACCAGATGATCAGCCGAGGTGGCGCCCAGCTCCACGGCAAGCGCAGTGCCGCCCAGGCCCACGAACTCGTCGGCGTGAAGTTTGAGTCGGTAGCCGAGCTTCTGGGCGCGCTCCAGAATGCGCCGCGTTTGCGTCAGGTCGAAGACGCCCTCCTCGCAAAAGACGTCACAGAAGAGGTGGATGTCGTGGGCGCGCATC
>JAWVYW010000055.1:0-22508 GCA_033722535.1 Promineifilaceae bacterium (SeqCode) | reverse complement strand
GCATTGGTCGTACCCGCCGGTCCGGCCAGGGCCAGCGTCGCATACTCGCGGAATAGGCCATCTTCAACGGGCAGTGCGTCGAGGATTGCCGCCGCCGCCGCTTCGGAGACCACGCGCGGCTCATCCCCCGCCTCGTGTGCCAGCGTCTGCCAGAGACCGCTTTCCCGCTCCACGGCGGTCACGAGCTGCGGGTCGGGCAGCAGGCCCTCATTGGCCAGGGCGGCGAGCGCCAGGCTTACCTGAAGTGGTGTGACGGTGAGGGTGCCCTGCCCGATGAGGCTGTCATCTACTTCGTCCACAGGGACCTCGACCGCAGCAGCGGTGTCTAGCGGCACGACCGGCGGGCGCGTGAATCCGAAATCGGCAAGGGTCGCTTCCAGCGCTGCCGCGTCGAAGGCGCCGTCGAGGGCGAGCATCGGCCCGGGGCAGGCGTGCTGGAGAACGTCGGCCCACGTCGCCACGTCGGGCGGCTCGGTAGCACAGCGGCGGACATTCCCGCGGACGACGACCGGGCGATCCGGGGCGGGCGCCGGCGAGGCGAGGCTGAGCAGCTCTTGATCGAGCGCCGCTGCCAGAATAAAGGGCTGCAGGACCAGCCCCGGCTGATAGCTACCCTGTGTCGCCCGGTTGAGCAACGGCGCGTTCTCCGCCGCCAGCAGCGCCTCGAACTGCTCGTCCAGCCGGTTTGGATTGTAGGCCGGATGGCTGACGAGAGCGCGGATGGCGCCATCGGGCAGAGAGAGCAACACAACCGCCCCCTCCCGCTGTCCCAGCAGGGCGTCCGCCGTTCGCTGCCAATCAGCCGCCAGCGTCACCCGGATATCGCGCCCCACCTGCTCCTGGTGGAGGTGCTCCTGCCAGAACTGGGCCCAGAAGCCGATGCCGTCGCCGCGCAGGACCGTGTTGTAGCTCTCCTCAACGCCGCTCGTGCCGTGGCGAAAGCTGTAATAGCCGACGGCAGGGCCGATCTCGGGGACCGGGTAGAGGCGCCGTGGTGCTTCCGGAGGACCAACGGTCTCGGCGAGAACCACGCCGCTGCTGTCGAGTATACGCCCCCGACGGATGCGCAGCTCTTCTTCCACCCGACGCGGGTTGTCCGCGCGCTCGGCCAACGCCGGGGCGCCCAACACACCCCAGAAAGAGACGGCGAGCGCCACCGCAAGGAAGGCGACCAGTAGGCCCAACCCCGTATGCTCTAACCGCCGCTGTCGCTCCTGCCGCTCAGCCGGGCTCATCGCTCACCTGGCGCGCAGAGAGGAAGAGCAGGAGGCCCATCATGACGCTGCTCATGAGCAGAGAGCTCCCTCCATAGCTGACGAAGGGCAGCGTGACACCGGTCAACGGTAGGAGGCGGCTCACCCCAGCCATAATCAGGAACGATTGGGCGCCGAGCAAAATGGTAATCCCCGCCGCCAGGTAGAGATTAAAGGAGCGGCGCGAGAGGGCGGCGATGCGCAGACCGCGTACCCCCAAAAGGGCAAAACAGGCGAGGGTGCCCAGGCTGCCGACCAGCCCCCACTCTTCGGCAATGGCCGCAAAGGCAAAGTCGGAGTGGACGACGGGAATATAGCTCGGGAAGCCCAACCCCGCTCCCTGGCCCAATAGCCCGCCGGCGCCGATGGCGTAGAGGGACTGCACGATCTGAAAGCCGCGGCCGGTGGCCTCGGGCCAGGGCGACAGCCAGGCATCAACGCGCAGAGCGACGACGGCAAAGGTGAAATAGCCGAGCACGGCTGCCAGAAAGAGGAGGAGGAGCCCGGAAATGACATAGAGCCACCGGCCGGTCGCGAGGTAAAGTAGCGCCAGGAAGACGAGGAAGAAGAGAGCGGCAGAGCCGAGGTCTCGCTGCCACACGAGGAGCACAATGCTGAAGCCCCACATGAGGAACAGGGGGCCCAGAAAGGACAGCTGCTGCGCCAGCACCCTGCCGAAGCCGCGGATCTCTGTTCTGCTCGCCCTGCTTGCTGCCGTCTGGCCCTCAATCTTCTGCACATGGTTCATGCGCTCGTGGTCGTCAAAGTAACTGGCGAGAAAGATGATCAGCAACAGCTTGAGCAGCTCCGAGGGCTGGAAGTAGACGCCCTCCAGAAGCGGCACCGGAAGCCAGAGCGCGGCGCCAAATCCGGAAGGGTTAACCCCAAAGATGAGCGTCGCCAGCAGAAGCAGGAGCCCCAGGGTGAGCCAAGTGTAGCGGTAGCGGCGCAACAGCCGTAGCGTGCGCGGCGCGGCCGCCACTAGCACCAGCAGCGCCGTTCCGAGCAGTAGCCACAACGTCTGTCGCCCCAGGAAGTTCACGGCGAGGCGATCCATCAGCAGCAGGCCCCACCCTGTCAGCAACGCGTAAATCGGCAGGAGGAAGGGATCGTGACGCGGTTGATAGCGCTGCAGCAGCCAGTGGGCGGCAGCCATTACCGCCAGCCAGACGCCGGGTGCCCAGAAGTGGCGCCAGTGGAGGTCGCCGTCCAGGGCGAGGCTCAGCGCCACGGCGTTTACCAGAATGAAGAGTGCAGCCAGGGCCAGTAGCAGGCGCTCATGCCGCGCCCGCCGGAGCAGGTCGCCCGACGGCGGAATGGCAGATGCGGCCGCGTAAGATGAAGGATGGGCGTCTCTGAACAAGCGATCCCGTTCAGGAAATGTAATGGCCGATCAGGGGATGAAGGCGCTCCTTGAGCGCCTCGGGGACGCTCTCCGGATCGATGAGGATAGCATCGCGCACCGCGTGATGAGCAGCAAAGTCTCCCGCCCACTCGTCCATACGCTGTACCATGTGGCCGAGCGCCCTCTGCGCCAGCGCTGTGTTGCGCTGTAGGGTGCGCATCACCTGTCCGACCGTTACCGCCTCTTCCGTTTCGTGCCATACATCATAATCGGTGACGTGGGCCATCACGGCGTAGGCAATCTCCGCCTCGACAGAGAGAAAGGCCTCGGGGCTGGTCGTCATGCCGATAATGCTCATCCCCCACTGCCGGTAGAGATTGGACTCGGCGCGTGTGCTGAAGCGGGGCCCTTCGATGGTGATAAAGGTGCCCGCTTGGTGGACCGTACCGCCAGCAGCGGCGACCGACTCGGCCAGTGCCTGGCTCAGCTCGGGTGAAAAGGGATCGGCGACGCCGACGTGCGCCACGACGCCACCTTCATAGAAGGTGCGCGGGCGGTCGCGGGTAAGGTCGACCAGCTGGTCCGGGATCACAATATCGCCCGGACGGTATTCTTCACGGAGGGAGCCACAGGCGCTGACCGAAATGATGTAGCGCACGCCTAGCTTTTTCAAAGCGAAGATATTGGCGCGATAAGGGATTTCGGTAGGGTTGAGAACATGACCGCGGCCGTGGCGGGGGAGAAAGGCTACCCGCCGCCCATGCAGGGTGCCAAGAGTAACGGCATCCGACGGAGCGCCAAAAGGAGTGCTGACCTCGACCGTTTCTACATCGGTCAGATCTGGCATCTTGTAGAGCCCGCTGCCGCCAAGGACTGCGAGCTGAATATCGTCTGGATGGGGAGCGCCCATACTGGTCCTCCGTTACCTCCACTAAAGGCAGGCGCCAAGCTCAACCCACACGCAGAGTTGCTCGTACACGCCTACAGACCGGCAGTCTACCACAACTCTGCTAATCGTGCCGCTACTCGTTCCCGCCGCCTCCACGACCGGCGCACGCGCCACACCGGGTGGTCGTTATGCACGTTTCAGGAGCGCCGCTCCGGCGAGCGCCGCCGCCGCTCGACCCAGGTCATTACATCCTTCAACTTGCGCTGCGTCTCATCCAGCTGCTCCTCCAACTGTGACACTCTTTCGGCAGCCGACGCCAAAGCACTCGCCGCCTCCTCAGCCTCCTCGCGCGCGGTCGCCCGTTCGCGGAAGAGAACCAGCTGCTGTTCCGCCAGCGCCGCGCGCGCTTCCGCCAGCCGCTCGCCCTGGGTCTCCAGATTGTCGTACATCTGGGCAATCTCGCCTTCCAGGGCGTCAATGCGCCCTTCACGGTCGCGCACCTCCTGTTGCCACCGCGCCTCGACCTCCTCGCGCTGGTGGTCGAACTGCGCCGCCTTCGCTTCCAGACGCTCGACCGCTTGCCGCAGCTCGCCTTCCCGCTGCTTGCTCTCGCGCAGCAGGAGCACGACCTCGGCCATATTTTCCTTCCACCTGGTAAGCGCGTCCTTTTGTGCGGCAACTACCTGGCGCAGCGCCTCTATTTGTCTGCGCCCCTTTTCTTCTCGCTCCTGCGCACCCCGTACCGACGCCGAGGCGGCCTTAACTGAGTTGCGGTACCAGGCGACCTGCTCTTCCAGCCCCTGCTTGTGCTGCTGCACGCTACTCAACGCCTCCTCCAGCTCCGCCAGGCGGGCATCAGCCTGCACCAGCCGGGGGCGCAGGCGCGCTACTTCTTCCGTCGCCTCCGCTCCCTCGCGCGCGGCTGCCAGCCGCTGTTCTTCGAGCTCTTCGATGCGACGCTCGGCTTCCTGCAAGCTCTGTAGACTCCCGCCCAGCGTCTCCTCCACCTCAAGCGTTTGCTCGCGTTGCCGCGTTAGCTCCTCGTCGAGACGCTTCAGTTCCGCCGCCTGGGTGCGCACGCGCTCCTCCCGCTCTGCGAGCAGCTCTTCCGTCTCTCGGTGTTGGTCGCGCAACGCGCTCGCTTCGGCGCGCGCGTTTTCAAGCGCGATAGTCAGCATTTGCGCCTCACGCTGCACTGCGGCAGCGGTCGCCTCCTGCAGCCGCTGTTCGAACGTCCCCTCGATTTCGGTGCGCGCCATGAGCGCAGCGCCCGTCTCCTGCTGGATCAGGCGCTGGAGGACGGTCCACGTCATTCCATTGATGCCGCCATCCGGCGCCGGCACCCCGTTCACCGCCTGCGCCAACTCGGGCGGCAGGATCTCCTGGGCGTCGGGGGCGGCGGTCAGCTCCGGACGCGGGCGCGCGCGCACGGGGTCCTCCATCGCCCACAGCGCCATATAGAGATCCTCGTCCACCGTGTGCACCCAGCCGTGAACGCAGCCGCCGGGCTCCACCGACAGCGATAGGGTGCAGACGTCGCCCCAAACCTCGCCCCCCGCACGTACAATCAACTCGCGCGCGAGAATGGAGCCGTAGACGAGGCCGGAGACGACGACCTCGGGCGCTGCGAGATCGCCGGCGACGGCAGCGCCGCCGACCACGTGCAACGGCTGGTCCAGATGCAGGTCCCCTGCATGAAGATCGGCGATTTGCTCGCGGCGCCGGGCGCCGCCAAACAGCGTTCTTAACAAACCGCCACCGCTACCCTCAGAATGGGTGGACATAAGCTACCTCTATTATGATTACTGCATCTTGCAAAGAGAGCGGGTACTATCACCTCGGCACCTGCGGCAGTCGTGGACCTCGCCCCGTGACTGCGCGATTATAAATTATAGTCTAACTGCCGTTCCGATAAAAGTAAAGTGCTTTATGGAAAGTCAACCACCGACACGCGCTATCGTCCTTGCCGCCGGTCGGGGGCAGCGGCTGATGCCCCACACCGCCACCGTGCCTAAACCGCTGCTTCCTGTAGGCGGACGGCCGATGCTAGGCTCCTTGCTCGATGCCCTCGTCGCGTCTGGCGTTCGGGAGGTCTGCCTTGTCATCGGCTACCTGGGCGAACAGATCCAAGCGTATGCCGGGGACGGCAGCGCCTGGGACCTTCAGATCAGCTACCGGCGCCAAGAGCGCAGGCGCGGAACTGCAGATGCCCTCCGGCAGGCAGCGGACTTTCTGTCAGCCCCGAGCTTTCTTCTCGCCGCCGATTACGTCCTGCCGCCCGACTACCTGCGCCAGCTGAAACGGGCCTATCTGGCAACCGAGCGGCAGCTGGCGGTCAACCTGCGCCCGCTTCGCCCGGGCGAAGCCGCGAGCCGCAGCAGTGTCCGCTTTGACGAGCGAGGCGAGATTGTAGCCATCGTCGAGAAGCCGACTCCGGGACACGCACCGAGCGCCGTCGGCGCGACCCTGATCTACATCGTTCCGCCAGAAATCCGCGGCTATCTCGACGCCATTCCGCTCTCTCGACGGGGCGAGTATGAGCTGACCAGCGTTTTCAACCAGATGCTGGCTGACGGCTACCGCTTTACGGCTGTCTTGCAGCCGGCGCCGGTGGAGTGGTCGCCGCCGGAGGGCGACGGGCGAGGAAAGCCCGCCGGCTCCTAGCGCGTACCCATAAGCCGCAGGACCAGCGCCATCAGGAGCAGCCCGGCGATGTGAACGAGGAAGGTCGCTGCGGTCAGCGAGGTCGCTTCCGCCAGCCACCCAAAGAGCAGGGAGAGCGGCAGGACGCCAAAGAGGCTGCCAAGCGCAGTCACGGTTCCTGCTCTGCCCGGCACGCTGGAGAGCAGCTGCCCGAGGCTGATGGGCCAGATTGCCGCCAGCAGAAAGTTCAGGGGCCAGGCAAGGAGAAAGCGGGCGACGATGCCGGGCAGCAAAAGCCACGCCGGAACGACGACGAGGAGACCGACGAGCGCCAGCCAGAGGAGACGCCGCCCCGCAACGCGTCGCAGCATGTGATCCACCCAGAGAAAGCCGAGAAAGGTGATTGCCATCTCCAGCGCGCGGTAGAGGGCAACCAGCGCCTGGCTCATGCCAACCTGCTCCGCCAGCCAGACCGTCTTCAGCGCAAAAGGCGCTTCGAAGAGGGCAAAAGCGAGTAGAAAGAGCAACCACTGCCACATCTGACGGTTGGCGATTACGGCGCGCACGTTCCGGCGCAGGTCGCCCCAGGCACCGGCAACGCCTGCCCCGTCTGCGCTGTCCGGTGGGGGTGGAAAGCGGGCGCGCAGGAGTAGCAACGTGTAGACAACAGCGTACAGCGCCGCGGCAATGAGCGGCAGACGCCAGGAGAGACCGAGCCAGAAGGTAGCGGCGACGACGAGGGGCGCCAGGAAAGCACCTACCGTGTCGAAGAGCGCCGAGCGCGCGACGATGCGCTCTGATTCGGTGGGATGCGCTTCGACCAGGACGACGTCAGCGGTGTGCGCCAGCGGCCCCGAGCCGAGGCCGTAGACCACGAAGCCCAGGAGCAGGATTGCAAAGCCGGAAGCGAGCCCCATTAGCAGCATCGAGAGGGCGAGCATCGCCGCGCCCCACGCAAGCAGACGCCGGCGGCGGACGAGGTCGATCAAAAGACCGTTAATCGGTTCGGCGACCAGGGCAACATAACTCAACGATTGGGTAAGCAGGGAGACCTCGACGTAGCTGAGGCCAAACAGGAGCCGGAACGTCGGCATGAGGACGTCGAAGAGGCCGGACAGCAATTCATCGGTGAAGCGACCACCCAACGCAAGGACAAAGGCGCGCGGCGCCAGCTCCGGGCGGCGGGCAAGAGGCGGAAGTAGCGTTGTGAGACGAGTTGAAGAGATATCCATCTTTTTCTCCAGGAGCGAGACAAGGTGAAGGAATGCCGGCAGGACGCCGGCCAGTGTGGGAGAAAAGATGGATCAGGAGGCGCTCGGGCCTAGCGGGGAATAGTCTGGGCTAGCATCGATCCTACCTTCCTGTCAGACAGATGAGCGCGCCGCCGGTGGCGACGCCATGCGGAAGGGAGTGTAGCACCCGTCGGCAGCGCGGGCAACTGCTTTCGCGCCGGGTACTTTGCAAGCGTCCACCTGGGGCAACGCGCTGCCGCCGCTGGGGAGTTCGTTTGTACCCTTCTCCTATCTCTGCTAAACTACCCGGTCATGAGAAGGGTCGTGCGCAGTGTCGGGGTCGCGGTCGCTCTCGTCAGTTTGCTCATCTTGCTGGCGTGGCGGCCGGCTGCGAGTGGGCGCAGCGACCAACAGGCCGATCCCCAGGGGTGGGAGGAGGCATTGGGTCACGCCGAACTCCCCGGCTCGCTTCACCTGACGGCCCACCTCTCGCCCGCCGTGGGCGCGCCTGGGCGGGCGGTGACGCTGACCGTACAGCTAACGAACCGCCGGCAGGCGACGGCGACGCCAGTTATTCTACTCGACGTCCCCACCACCCTCACTTTTAGCGGCGCTCGCGCAGCGGTGGGCACGACGTTCGATCTTAACGCCAACAGCTTCAACTGGCTCCCCGTCATTGCCCCTGGCGAGACCCAGATGCTAGAGCTACCTTTCAGGGCCACGGTAGCGGACCTGCTTCAGCCGACGCAGTCGGTGACTCTGATTGTGAGCGATGCCGGTCAGGAGCAGCGGGTCGAGGTGCCATACTGGGTTGGCATGCCACCCGCGGCACGCATCACCGCCAAGCCGCACGTGGTAGCCGTGGGTCAGCCGGTGCAACTGGCGGTTGAAGGCAGCGGCGGTGGCCCCTATCGCCAGAGCTGGGACCTGGGCGACGGGCGGCGCGTGGATGCGCGCGATCCGGCGGTGGCCTACGCGGAACCCGGGACCTACGACGTCCGCGTCGCCGTCACCAATCCGGCGGGGACGGCAGAAGCGCGCTCGCAGATCATGGTCGTCGCCCAGCCGACGGCCGCTTTCGGCGTCGAAGATCCCCTGCCGGTACCCGACCAACTCATCCACTTTATCAACGAGAGTGGCGGGCAGCCGCCCCTGAGCTTCACGTGGGACTTTGGCGACGGCGCCACTTCTGACGCCGCCCACCCGACCCACCAGTATAGCAGGCCGGGCGTCTATGAAGTGCGGCTTGCCGTTCGTAGCGCCCACGGCGAAGCGCATGCCGCGCGCTGGGTGACTGTCGGCGCCGCCCCCATCGCCGACACCATCTTACCAGAGGTAACGCGTAGCGGGGAGATGATTACCGGCCGCGCCTTCTATGACGATACGACGAGCTCTCTTCTCTGGGATATGGGCGACGGCAGCATCTACGAAGGGGAGGCGATCCAGCATATCTACCGGCGTCCCGGCGACTATCTCGTCACGCTGAGCGCCGGTAATGAGTTCGAGACGACGCAAGTCAGGCGCTGGGTACGCGTCGAGCTGGGCACCCTCGCGATCTATCTTCCCCTGATGCGGCTGAGCCCGCAAGCCGTCGCAGCGATAGAACCGCCGGTTCCCTCCGTGTCCGCTCCGGCCCCGGCAAGCGGTGAGGGGACAGCCGCTGCGGAGGCTGGGTCGGTCCCGCCTTTAGCCCCTCTAGAAGGGCAGGACGTTCTCCCACCCGTCACGCATGTGCCCGAGCCGCGGCCTCCCCTGCCGCCCCAGCCGCCGCTGGCGCTGGACGCCAGCCCCTCGGAGCAGCTCCTGTGGTACATCAACGAAGCACGCCGCCTCCACGGCCTGCCGCCGCTGATCTACAGCTATGAGCTGAGCATCGCTGCCCAGCTCCACACCAGCGACATGGCCGGCAACCCGGACATCATGCACCAGGGCTCGGACGGCTCACTCCCGGCGCAACGGCAGCGGCGCAACGGCTACACCGGCAGCTATGGTGGGGAAGCGGTAGCCTGGGGCTGGGAAAGCCCGGTGCCAGTCGTCGAGTTCTGGGTCAACAGCCCCCCGCACCGCGTGCTCTTGCTCAACGAGGCAGCCACCGAAGTAGGCGTCGGCTTCACCGCCGACGGCCGGGCTCCCAACCTCTGGTACTGGGCGGCGGAGTTTGGAATCCGGCCCTAGCGCATCGATGCACCACACGCTGATCGAGCCCGCCGAACTGGCCCGACATCTTGACGACCCCGCGTGGATCATCGTAGATTGCCGCTTCAGCCTGGACGACACAGAGGCGGGCCGGAGGGCCTATAAAGCGGCGCACATTCCGGGTGCCGTCTATGCGCACCTAGACAAAGATCTCAGCGGGCCGCCGCTGACCGACCGCGGCCGCCATCCACTCCCCGGCCCGGAGGCGCTGCGCGCCCTCTTCAGCCGACTGGGCATTGACGCCGAAAAGCAGGTGGCTGTGTACGACACGGCCACGGGCGCCATCGGCGCGCGGCTGTGGTGGCTGCTTCGGGCGATGGGCCATGACGCGGTGGCGGTGCTGAATGGAGGCTGGGCGGCTTGGCAGGAGGAAGGGCTGCCTACCGCAAGCGGTGTGGAGCGAAACCGGCCTACCACCTTTAAGGGCGATTTTCGTAGGGAGCTACTGCTGCTCGCTGCTGAGGTGGCTGACGCGCCGCGGCTGGTGGACAGCCGCGCGCCCGCCCGCTATCGCGGGGAGGAAGAGATGCTGGATCCCGTCGCTGGACATATCCCCGGCGCGGCGAACTACTATTACATGCGCAACCTGGACGAGGAGGCGCGCTTTCTACCGCCGGAGCGGCTGCGCGCGCAGCTGGAGGCGCTTCAGGGCGGGACGCCCTCGGAAGAGGTCGCCTTTTACTGCGGCTCCGGGGTCACTGCATGTCACAACCTGCTGGCCCAGGTACACGCGGGCCTGCCGGAAGGTCGCCTTTATGCCGGCTCGTGGAGTGACTGGATCAGCGACCCTCAGCGGCCGGTAGACACCGGCGAGGAGCCGTCCGCGCCGGCGTAACGAGGTGCCGGGGAAGCGCCAAGCGCGGCATCCGCGGACGGCGCTTCCCGGCGAAAATGAACCCTTACTGCTTCCCGAACTGCTCCGCCAGAAGATCTTTCAACGTCGGCCGCCCAATCGGCTGCAACGCGTAGCGCACGCGCTGGCTGGGCCTGTCGATGTCGATCAGGCGCCCGAGGTCAATCGGTGTGGCGATGATCACCAGCTCTGCCGGTGTCTTGTTTATTGTCTCTTCCAGATCCGCAATCTGATCGGGGCCGTAGCCCATTGCCGGCAGTACGCCGCGCGCATTGGGATAGTCTCTAAACGTCTCGGCGATCGAGCGGACGGCATACGGCTCCGGATCGACGATTTCCGCCGCGCCGTGGTAGCGAGCGGCGACGTAGCCGGCGCCGTAGCTCATCTCGCCATGCGTCAGCGTCGGCCCATCTTCGACCACGAGGACCCGCCTGCCGCGAATGATATCCGGGTCGTCGACGAAGATCGGGGAAGCGGCACGAACGATGCGCGCAGCAGGATTGACCTGGCGCACATTCTCCACCACCTCGACCACGCTCTCGTCGCCGGCGGTGTCGACCTTGTTCAGCACCACCACGTCGGCCATGCGCAGGTTCGTCTCGCCGGGATGGTACTGTAGCTCGTGTCCGGGCCGGTGCGGGTCGGCGACCACAATGTGGAAGTCGGGACGGTAGAAGGGCAGGTCATTGTTGCCGCCATCCCAGACGATGATGTCGGCTTCCTTTTCTACCTGTTCCAGAATCCTGTGGTAGTCGACGCCGGCGTAGACGACGGCGCCCATGTCGATATAGGGCTCGTACTCCTCTCGCTCTTCAATCGTGCAGGCGTGGCGGTCAAAATCCTCATAGTTGGCAAAGCGCTGCACCGCCTGCGCTGCCAGATCGCCATAAGGCATCGGGTGGCGCACGGCGACGACCCGCTCGTACCCCAGATCCTGCAGCGCCTGGACCACGTACCGCGACGTCTGGCTTTTGCCGCTACCGGTGCGCACCGCATTGATTGCGACGACCGGCTTCGTTGACTCGAGCATCATGTGGTCCGGCCCCAGCAGACGAAAATCGGCGCCCGCGGCCAGCACACGGCTCGCGAGGTGCATTACATAGTTGTGGGAAACGTCTGAGTAAGAGAAGACGACCTGGCCCACGTCGAGTTGGGCGATCAGCTCCTCCAGATTGTCCTCGGGATGGATGAGGATGCCGTCGGGATAGTGCGCGCCGCTCAACGCCGGCGGGTAGCACCGGCCTTCGATGTTGGGAATCTGGGTAGCGGTGAAGGCCACCACCTCATAACGGTCATTATCGCGGAAGAAAGTGTTGAAATCGTGAAAATCGCGGCCCGCGGCGCCGGCGATGATCACCCGTTCGCGGGAATGTGGTGATTGCATAGTGACTCCTGTGGGTGTGGGATTGACTCCTATCGGACTGATTCGGACCTGTACGTTTCATGGGTAAAACTGAGTTCCAGATCGGTCGCCATTATCATACCAGAAGGAACAAACTATACCAGCAAAGAGCGCCGTTCAAGTTAACATTATGTCGATCTGGTTGATGTTATGAAAAGTAATGTTATAATCCAGACAGGTCAAAGTTACATAATCTACCCACAGACGCGCTCCATAGCTGCTCTCTTCACCCGCTCTACCCTCCGGCGCGTGTTTCCGACTCTGTCAGCCATTTGGAGCAGGAGTAACAGGCGATGGAAGATCGCATCTTCGCCTTTCTCGACTACCTCAAGGATGAGTATGGTTACTCAGATAATACCGTTGCGGCTTACAAGAATGACTTGAGCCAGTTCTATAATTTTCTGCAGACACACCATCCAGAAATCACGGCCTGGCCGGCCGTGGACGAAGTGATCGTCTCCGCCTATGTCGAGCATATGAAGGAACAGCCTTACGCGCCTTCCTCCGTAGCGCGCAAGGTGGCGGCGATCAAGTCTTTCTTTAACTACCTGGCAGCAGGCAAGCTACTCGACGAGAATCCGACCGAGGAGATCGTATCGCCGCGGGTCAAGAAGCAGCCACCGAAGACGCTTTCAGCCGAAGATGCCGCGCGCCTGCTGGCGGCACCGGGCCAGAATCGCGCGCCGAAATATTTGCGCGATCGCGCGCTGCTGCACCTCCTTTACGCCACCGGTATGCGCGTCTCGGAGCTGGTCGCGCTGCAGGTAGACGACATCGATCTGGAGCAACGGCAGTTATACTCTCCGGGGAAAGGTGACGAGAGCCGGCTGCTGCCGTTCGACGAAGAAACGGCCGCGGTGCTGGAGGATTACCTGAAACACGGGCGACCCCACCTGCTGAAAGATGAGGAGGAGCGCGCCCTTTTTCTGAACCATCGTGGGCGGCAGCTGACGCGACAGGGTCTGTGGCTGATTATCAAGGCGTACGCGCGCCAGGCCGGCCTGAGTGAGGACGTTACCCCGCACACCCTGCGCCATAGCTTCGCCGCGCATAAGGTCGAAAGCGGCGCCAACCTACAGCGGGTACAGCAGCTGCTCGGGCACGCCAACATCTCCACAACCCAGGTCTACATGCAGATATCAGAGGGAGCGCAGCAAGAGGAAACGCAGAGCGACGAAGAGCCAGATAAAGGAACAACAGCACAGGCATGAATGATTTTGCAACCCGCAAACAGATTACAGAAGCGGTCGCTGCCGTACGCGACCACTCCGACGCCACGCCCCGCATCGGCCTTGTTCTCGGCTCGGGGCTCAGCAGCCTCGGCGAGCAGGTGGAAGCGGCGGATACTGTCGCTTACGACCAGATTCCCCACTGGCCGGCTTCGACGGTAGCGGGTCACAGCGGGCGCCTGATTCTGGGCAGGCTGGAGGGCAAAAGTGTGCTGGTCATGCAAGGGCGCGCTCACTACTACGAGGGCTACCCGCCGAGCCACATCACCTTCCCGGTGCGCGTGATGCAGGCGCTGGGCGTACAGACGTTGGTCCTGACCAACGCCGCCGGAGGGCTGAACCCCGAATTTGAAGCCGGCGACTTGATGTTGATCCGCGATCACCTCAACCTGCCCGGCCTGGCGGGCCACAACCCGCTGCGTGGCCCCAATGACGACGAGTCAGGCCCACGCTTTCCCGACATGACCGCCGCCTACGACCCGCAGTTGCGGGCGCTGGCGCGGGACGTCGCGACCGCCGAAGGGCTAACCCTGCAGGAAGGGGTATACGCTTATGTCGGCGGCCCCAGCTACGAGACGCCGGCGGAGCTGCGCTTTCTGCAGATGGTCGGCGCCGACGCCGTCGGTATGTCCACCGCCCCCTCCGTCGTCGTCGCCCGCCACGGCGGTATGCGCGTGCTCGGCATCTCCACGATCACCAACATGGCGACCCCTGACCCGGAACCGGGCCAGGAGACGAGCCACGAGGAGGTGCTGGAGGTCGGCGCGCTGGTGGTGCCGCGCCTGACGCGCCTCATCCACGGTATCCTGCGCCGCCTGGAGGGGTGAGGCGCCGAGCGTAAAGGTACCCTTTCGCCACTCGCGGTTCACCGCTTATGGACTCCCTTTACGTCTTCCTGATTCGTAACGATATCTGGATTTACATCCTCTCCGCCCTGGCCCTGCTCTGGTACGGGTCGGAGCTGGTGCGCGCCCAGAGCAGCCTGCGCCGCGCGATGTTCGGGCTGGAGCGAGAGACGGCGCTGCGCACACGCAATGCGGCGCTGCTCTTTATACTCTTTTTCGGAGGCCTGATCGGCCTCGTCGCCTACGTGAACCTGCAGGTCGCCCCGACGCTACCGCAGGAGCTGCTCCGCCCCCCCACGCCCACGCCGGATCCGATGGCACTGCCGGCGGCGCCGGTGGAGGAGAGGCCGGACGCCGCGGGGACGCCGACTTCCCCGATCCCCGTTGCCCCAACCGTTACCCTCGCCGGCGTAGCGGCTGACACACCCACTCCGGACGCCGCGACTGCAGAACCGACAGCCGGCACGCCCGCCGCAGATGATGGCTTTAGCGCCCCCTCGACGCCTGTCTCCGGGTGCACGCCCGCCGCCTCGATCCAGGAGCCACAGAGCGGCGACCGCGTGCCTGGCACGCTCAACGTCACCGGCGTCGCCGACACCGCCGACTTTGGCTATTATGAGCTGGAGATCAGCGGTCCGCAGACTAACAATCGTTGGGCTGACCTGCTCGGCCGGCGCATCGACCAGCCGGTCAGCGACGGCTTCCTCGGCGGCAACATCAATCTGAGCCAGTGGTCCCCGGGAACGTATCTGCTGCGGCTGAAGGTAGTGAATACGGAGGGGGAGACGACGAATCTCTGCGTGATCGACATCGTGCTCGATTGAGAGCACGTAATCATACGTCCGCGTCCTGCCCCTCTTCCATAAACTCATCCGCCCGCTCATAAAAAAGAAGCTGCGTGTTACCGTAGGTCCGGTCGTCGTACAAGTGCAGGTTCTGCAGCTCGAGCGGCTCATACTCCCTGGGGTCGATCTGGACGACGACGATCCCGTAGTCGCCGAGGAAGCGGGCGGGGCGCTCGTCTACGATCTCCAGCACCTCTTTCCAGAGATCCTTGTACTGCGGGGGGGCGACGAATATGACGTCAAAAGGCTCAAAAATCTCGCCACGGAGGTAGGTGAAGGCATCGGTGCGCAATACCTTCGCCCCGTCCTGCAGACCAGTGTGGCGCAGGTTGGCGTGGATCGTCTTGATCGCCTCCCGCTGCACGTCGAGGAAGACGACCTCTTCCGCCCCCCGGCTGAGCGCCTCGATCCCCACCTGCCCGGTACCGGCAAAGAGATCGAGCCAGCGGGTGGCGGGGACGAAGTGTATGCCCAGCAGATTGAAGAGATTTTCTTTGATGCGGTCCATCATCGGCCGGGTGGCATCCCCGGGGACCGGGAACAACTTATGGCCTTTGGCCCGCCCGCTGATCACGCGCATGATCGCCTCCTTCGCTGGGCCTCCGGGAGGCGGCGAACGTTGTTCGTCAAACCTCCCGGAGGTCGGTTCGTACAGAAGCTTAACTGGTAGGAATCAGCTCGACGATCTGCTCCGGATGCTCCGCTACCTTCACGCCGGCCCGCTCCAGGGCCTCGATCTTCGCTTCGGCGGTGCCTTCGCCACCCTGAACAATGGCCCCGGCATGACCCATGCGCCGTCCGGGCGGCGCCGTGCGCCCGGCGATGAAGGCTGTCACCGGCTTCGTCATGTGCTGCGAGATGTAGTCGGCTGCCCGCTCTTCGGCGTTGCCGCCGATCTCGCCGATCATGATCACCTGCTCCGTCTCCGGGTCCTCCTCAAAGAGGCGCAGGACGTCGATGAAGTCGGTGCCGTTTATCGGATCGCCGCCGATGCCGACACACGTCGACTGGCCAATACCCCGTTGGGAGAGGGCGTAGACGACCTCGTAGGTGAGGGTGCCGCTACGCGAGACGACGCCCACCGGCCCCGGCTGTACGATATCGGCGGGAATGATGCCCACTTTAACCCCGCTGTCCTCGGTGAGCGGGGTGATCAGCCCGGGACAGTTGGGCCCGATCAGGCGCACGCCCTTGCGATCCATGTACGCGCGCACGCGGATCATATCCAGCACCGGGATGCCCTCTGTGAGGCAGATAATGAGTGGAATGCCCGCGTCGGCGGCTTCGTACATCGCGTCCGGCGCAAAGCGCGCGGGCACAAAGATAGCCGCACAGTTGGCGCCTTTGGCCTCAACTGCCTTCTTCACGGTGTTAAAGACCGGGACGCCGTGGACCCACTCGCCCCCCTTGCCTGGCGTCACGCCGGCCACAATATTCGTCTCATACTCCAGCATCTGCTCAGTGTGAAATTCGCCCTGGCGGCCAGTAATGCCCTGGACCACCACGCGTGTGTTCTCGTCAACTAGGATACTCATGACGCTTGCTTTTCCTCGTACTCTCTCGCCGCGGCCACCGCTTTGCGAGCCGCCTCTGTCAGTGTCGTCGCCGTTTCCATGTCGGCATCGGCCAGAATGCGCATTCCCTCTTCGGCGTTGGTGCCCAGCAGGCGGACGACCATCGGCACGTCCGTGTCGATCTCCTCCAGCGCCTGCACGATGCCCCGCGCCACTTCGTCGCCGCGCACGATGCCGCCGAAGATATTGAAGAGGACCGCCTTGACGTTGGGATCGGAGAGAATGATGCGCAGCGCGGCTGTGACGCTCTCCGTCGTCGCGCCGCCGCCGATGTCGAGAAAGTTAGCGGGTTCGCCGCCGTACAGCTTGATGATGTCCATTGTGGCCATCGCCAGCCCGGCGCCGTTGACCATGCAGCCGATCTCGCCGTCGAGCTGAATGTAAGTCAGGCCATTGGCCCGCGCCTCACGCTCCGCCGGGGGCTCCTCCTCCGTGTCGCGCATTTCGGCCAGCCGCGGGTGGCGGTAGAGCGCGTTGTCGTCGATCGTCATCTTGCCGTCGACGGCGAGCAGGTTGCCCTCGCCGGTGATAACCAGGGGGTTGATCTCGGCCATCGAAGCATCGTTCTTCTTAAACGCCTCGTACAGGCCTACTGCGATATGGTGGAATTCGCGCCACAGCGAGCGGGGCAGGTCCATACCGACCGCCATGTATGTCGTCTGGTAACTGCGCAGGCCAAGATCGGGATCGATGTGGACACGGAAGATCTTCTCCGGCGTCTCTGCGGCCACCTGCTCGATGTCCATACCGCCGGCCGCCGAGGCCATCATCATTGACTTCTTGTTTTCGCGATCCACCAGGACGCCGAGGTAGATCTCCTGCTCGATGCCCGGCGCCTGCTCGTCGACGAGCACGCGGTGGACGGTGAGGCCCTTGATATCCATACCCAGAATGTCGCGCGCGTGCGCTTCGGCCTCGTCGGGATCGTCGGCCAGCTTCACGCCGCCCGCTTTCCCGCGCCCGCCAGTCAGCACCTGTGCCTTGACCACGACGTCGCCGCCCAGCTCGCGGGCAATCGCCCGCGCCTCACCCGGGGTCAGCGCCACTTCGCCGTCGGGAATCGGCACGTCGTGCTCGGCAAAGAGCCGTTTTGCCTGATACTCGTGTAGATTCACTTAATGCTCCTTTTGCATAGTGGGAATTTGTAAAGGTGATGGCGAGGATGTCCGCGGCAGAGCATAGGACTCCCTCACCTCGTGCGGGGCGATTATAACACGGCTCTCATAAAGCCGAAAACGCCTGTGCCCTGCTACGCCGTCCGCGCCACGACGTAACCTACCCAGGCAGCACCTAGGCCGAGCACGAGCTGGGCGACGACGTTGAGCAGCGCCAGTGCGGGCCGCTCCTGGCTCCAGAGAAAGATCGTTTCGTAGCTGAAGGTGGAAAAGGTCGTGAAGGCGCCCAGGATACCGGTCATCAGCAGCAGGCGCATCTCAGGCGAGAAGAGGCCGCGGCTCTCGACCAAACCCGCCAGCAGGCCAAGCAGGAGGCTGCCGACGGCGTTGACGGTCAATGTACCCCAGGGAAAAGGACCGCCCGCCGCCTGTTGTGCCACGCTCCCCACCAGAAAACGGAGGATGGCGCCGATGAAGCCTCCCAGCCCCACCACGAGCAGTTTCAGGGCCAGCGCCTACTCCCTACGGATTGCATGCACTCGAAAGGATGAACCTGCGGGAGGCTGAACCAGAATTCTCCCACTCTGGCTCCGCCCGCTGAGCCTCGCGGAGTTCTTTAAGTAGACGATCGCGGGCACCGCCTAGATATCTTCGGCACTGACGTCGCTGGAGGCGTAGGTGCCGGGGACATTCATCAGATCATCCGACTCGGTGTCTGCATCTAGGGGCGCGACGAGGGCCATCACCTCGCCCGCCGTCTCGACCACCGCCGGGTCGTCCAGCGCGCCGGAGTGCACGATTGCTTCGGAGAGAACAGAGCCGTAGACGTCCGGCTGCTCGCGGTAGCGGTCGATCATATTCTGTGCGTCGGGATGACCGGCCATCGCCTCCAGCAGCGTAACCTGGAATTTATGGTGGGCGCTCCAGATCTCGTCGCCGATGTCGCTCGCAATGTTCGGTGGGATATCTGCCATGATCGCGTCAAGTATCAGATTTAAATCGCTCATAAAAAAGTCTCCTTAAAGCAAAGTGGCGGCACTCCCATTCGCGGTGGAACGTCGCTTTAGGCAGCAACTGTTCAAGCCTCGATGCAAGTGCAGTTCATCTCGCGCGCGTGTGAAATAAGGCTGAATTCGTGCCTGTGTAGTGTACGTTGAGCAGCCCTTTAGAGCAACTTGGTGCACCTTTCGTTCTTGTTATAATCACCCGTCATGCTGAAGTCGTCGAGCACGTCGAAAAAGGTGCAGTTCTGGGTGGGCATTGCCGTCAGCGTCGTCTCGCTGGCGGCGCTCTTGCTGATCATTGATCCTACCGCCATTGCAGCCGCCCTGCGCGCCGCCGATTATCGATTCGCATTTCTCAGCGTCGTGGGGATTCTGATCTTTCTGATGCTCCGCGCCGTCCGCTGGCGCTTCATGCTCGAAAATGAGATCGCCTGGAGCCGGGTCTTCCACATTCAAAACATTGGCTACATGCTGACCCAACTTCTGCCTTTTCGCGTCGGTGATGTGGCGCGCGCGGTACTCATCGGCAACGTCCCCCCAATCACACTCCCCCAGGGGCTGTCGAGCATGGTGGTCGAGCGCGTGCTCGACCTGCTCCTGATCGTCACGCTGCTGCCGTTGGCTCTGGCCCAGATCGGAACTGTACCTGCAGAGATTCGATCCGTGGCGCAGATTGCTGGGCTCGCCGCGGTGGCGGCGACGCTCGTCTTGATTATTGCCGCCAACCAGCGGGCGCTGGCCCTGCGCCTCACCGCAGCCGTGCTGGCGCGGCTGACCTTTCTCGACAGCGAGACGTGGACGCGCCGCGCGTACCAGCTCCTGCGGGGCCTTTCCAGCCTCGAAAATTTGCGTAGCGCGCTGGTCCTGATCCTGTTTAGCGTGATCGTCTGGCTGCCGATCATCTTCTCATACCATCTGATGCTCATCGCCGTGCAGTTGCAGCCAACGGTGGCGATGAGTGCCTTTATTGTCTCCGTGGCGGGGTTGAGCATCGCCGCGCCCAGCTCGCCGGGACACATAGGGGTTTTTCACGCGGCGGTCACCTTTGCCCTAGTACAGATTCTGGGACAGCCAGAGGCGCCCTCGGCGAGCTTCGCCTTTCTCCACCACGCCGCCAATGTCCTCTCCTCCGTCCTCCTCGGGTTGATTGGCGTCAACCGTATCGGCGCCACGGTGGGGCGCGTCATTGCCTCTACCCGCGCCCTACGCCAAGAGGTGCGGTAATGAGCGCTACCAGATGAGCAGGCCCTTATGAAAGTTCTGGAAGTCCTTACCTATTACCGCCCACACATCAGTGGGCTGACAATTTACGTCGAGCGGCTGAGCGCGGCGCTGGCGGCTGAGGGGCATGAGGTGGTCGTGCTCACCTCGCAGTATGACGAGAGCCTGCCGCGCCAGGAGACGATCCAAGGCGTGCGCGTGGAGAGGGTTCCGGTCGCCTTCCGCGTCAGCAAAGGGGTCATCATGCCCACCTTTGGCCTCGAGGCAACGCGCTGGACGCGCTGGGCGGATGTTATTCACCTTCATCTGCCCCAGTTTGATGCCCCCGGCCTGGCGCTGCGGGGCAGGCTGCTGGGGAAGCCGGTCGTACTCACCTACCACTGCGATCTGCAGCTACCGCCGGGTCTGCTCAATCGCGTTGCCAACAACGTCATCCTGCTGATGAACAATATCGCCGGGGCGCTGGCCGACGCCGTCGTCACCTATACGCGCGATTACGGCACCCACTCTCCCTTCCTCTCGCGCTACCTGGGCCAGAAGCTGCACATTATTCCGCCGCCGGTGGAGCTGGACGTCTGTCCGCCGACAGTGGCCCGAGCTTTTGCCGCCCGACACGAACTGGCGGGAAAGAAGGTGATCGGCATCTCGGCGCGCATCGCCGCCGAAAAGGGGCTGGAGGTGCTGCTGCGGGCGCTGCCGCACGTGCTGGAAGCCCATCCCGACGCGCTGGTACTTCACGCCAGCCCGGAGACGCTGGGCGAGGAGGCATATGCCGCACGGCTGGCACCTCTGATCGCCCAGAGTGGAGATCATTACCAGCAGCTGGGCGCCCTGCGTGGTGCGGAGCTAACCGCCTTTTACAAGAGTCTCGACGTGTTGGTCATCCCCAGCCTGAACAGCACCGAAAGCTTTGGCCTGGTGCAGGTCGAGGCGATGATGAACGGCGCACCCGTCGTGTCGAGCAATTTGCCCGGCGTGCGGCAGCCGGTCACGATGACCGGTATGGGCGAAGTTGCCGCCATCGGCGATCACGAGGCGCTGGCAGAGGCTCTGATCCGCGTGCTCGACAAAAAAGAGCGCTACCTGCGCCCGCCGGACGTGATCGCGGAGAGCTTCAGCCCGCGCCAGACAGCGCAGGAGTATCTCCGTCTCTTCGAAGCGTTACGGGAGGGGAGCGAGGACCGCACTGCTGCGGAGCCGGAGGCTTATGAACGGCTGCGCCGCCTGCGGGAGGCCGAAGCGCCAGCGGCGGAAGCGCCGGCGACGGAAGCGTCGGCGACCGAAGTGTCGGCGGGGGAAGCGAGCAGCACAGCCCGATGACGCGCACGTATCCTGAAGAAGATCTTCTCTGGCGCCACCTGAAGACGGTACCCGCCTTCCGCGCCCTGCTGCGCGCCGTCGAGGCGCGCTTCTACCGCGCCCTCTCGATTCCTGAACCGGTACTGGATCTCGGCTGCGGCGACGGCCATTTTGCCAAGATGATTTTCGACAGCCCTCTCGCTGCCGGCGTCGACCCCTGGTGGGGGCCGCTGCAGAAGGCGCGGCGCGCCGGCGTCTACCGGCTGAACGTGCAGGCCGTGGGCGACCGGTTGCCCTTTGCCGACCAGAGCTTCGGCAGTGTGATCAGCAACAGCGTCCTAGAACACATTCCCGACGTCGAACCGGTGCTGCGGGAGAGCGCACGTGTGCTCCGGCCCGGCGGACAGCTGGTGGTCACGATGCCCAGCCACCTCTTCACGGAGCACCTTGGCGGCGCCGCCCTCCTGGCGCCGCTGGGCCTCGCCGATAACTATCGCGATTTCTTCAATACTATCTCGCGCCACGCCCACACCGATCCGCCGGAGACGTGGGCGGCGCGTATGGGCCGCGCCGGCTTTGAGGTCGAGCGCTGGCAGTACTACTTTTCACGCCGCGCCCTGCGCGCGCTGGAACTGGGGCACCTGCAGGGGCTGCCCTCCGCCGCCATCCACGCCCTGACAGGCCACTGGATTCTCGGCCCCTGGCGCGACAATCTGGCGCTGACGGAGCGCTGGGTGCGGCCCTACTATGAGGAACCCTTTCCCGAAGAGGGAGCCTACATCCTGATGGTCGCCCGCAAGGTAGCCGACGGCGCGGTCGCCGCCGTGCTTCCCCCGCAGGAGCAGTTCACGCTGGAGCAGCTCCAGGCTGCCCAACCGGCGCCGGAGGCGGAAGAAGAGAGCAGTTTTCAGCCTGAGGGCATATCCGACAGCGTGGTGCCTGCGCCCTCACCTGCTCCCTCGCCCGCCACAGGCGCTTCGGTGCCCGTGGCTCCCCCACCCGCCGCCCTGGAACGTGCGCCGGGAGAGCCGACGACACGCCCCGCGGATGGCGTAGAGAGGGCAGATACCCCTCCCGCCGCCGAACGTGAAGCGGCGGCGGCCGGAAAGCGACCGCTTCTCCCCGCACTTGCAATCCTGGCGCTGGCGGTGCTGGGGCAGCTTGTCCTCAGCGGTCAGCCGAGCACGCCGGTCGCCGGGCTCTGGTTCTACGGCGGCGCGCTGGCGTTATTGATCGCCAGCACCCTCCTCCGCCGGCGCTCCGGCGACTACCGCTTGCCCCGGCCGGCCATTCGGCGCCGTACGCTGCTGTTCTATCCGCCGGCGCTCTTGCTCGGCTTCCTGGCCCAGCGCCAGGTGGGGCTATCCCTGGATGGCGGGCGGGCGGCGCTGGCCTTTCTCCTCTGGTTTTCAGCGATTGGCCTGGCCCTGTACGCGCTGTGGAAGCCGACCACCGCGACAGAGGACACGCCGGCGGACGGCGCGCCGGTGACCGGTGGGCGCGTAACCACCCGCCCTCCCGCGGCTCGGCGGCAGCAACTCATGAATCTCCTCATTCCCAGTG
>JAWVYW010000054.1:0-22563 GCA_033722535.1 Promineifilaceae bacterium (SeqCode) | reverse complement strand
GGCCCAGTCGGAGGAAAACTGATTGTTGGTTACGACCAGTCGCTCGGCGCTGCCCAGCGCCGCCACAATCTCTCCCAGCGCCCGCTCGCTCAGGAGTGGCGCCGCGCCCCCACCCAGGTAGAGCAGGCGCCGGATCTCTTCCTCGGCAACCAGGCGCGCCAGCGTTTCGCCGGTGTGTATGGCGCCCGGCGCCGTGTGGAGCACGCGGTCTACGCTGCCGTCGGCCAGCCCCTCTGCCTCAGGCGTGGCCAGTATAATCCGCTCGACGCCCGGCTGGCGCGCGAGTAGGGCCAGCAGATCCCGGGTCGCCGCGCGGCGGGCGCCCTGGACCCAGGCCACCGGCTCACTTTTTCCCCCGGCGGCGCCCACCATCACTACCGCGGTAACCATCGCCTCTGCGGAGCGACGACAACGCTACCGAAACGGTAGCGTTTCAGATTGGGGCCGCAGCGGCTGCGACCCCGCGCCTCTGCTAATAAAGCTCGGGCATCAGCAGCCCGTAGCCACCGTCATGGCGCTTGTAGACCACGTTAACTGCTTCCTCGAGCGGGTTTAAGAAGATGAAGAAATCGTGTCCCAAAAGCTCCATCTGGTCGATCGCCTCGTCGGCCGACATCGGCTGGAGGGGGAAGCGCTTTCTGCGCGCGATCTCGCGGCTCTCTTTCCACTCCGCGTCCAGTTCCTCCTCATTCAACGGCAGCGGCTCAAGATCGAAGAGTTCCTCAACTGTCTCACCTTCGCGGCGGCGGCTGACCCGTTTCCCACGATAGCGGTTGATCTGGCGGTAGAGCTTGTCGACCACGGCGTCGATGGCACGAAAGATGTCACTGCTCCGCTCTTCGGCGCGGAGGATGGCGCCATGCTCGTCACGAATCGTCACTTGGGCGCCGTACCGCTCGCTGCTGCTACGCGCATTCTCTTCCGCCAGGTCGACCCGCACGTTGCTGAGATCGGGGAGATAGCGATCGAGACGACCGGTCTTCTTTTCGACATAATCCTCGATGCGTTGTGTAACTTCCATGTTGCGACTGTGAATTAAGATTTCCACTGTCCTCTCCTTTGTAGAAACCGGCAGAGGCCGGTTTGTCCTTACATAGTCTCTTCAGTCGCGGCTGGACGGGCCAGGCAGTAGCCCAGCACCGATGTCGCGCCGGCTCCGAGCAGCGCTTCTGCCGCCGCCCCGAGCGTCGCCCCCGTGGTGTAGACGTCGTCGACAAGGAGAACGACGCTGTTACGAACGCCGCGCCGGTCGGCGCGGAACGCATCGCGCACGTTTTCGACTCGCTCGCTTCGCGTCAGTCCCACCTGCGGGCGGGTAAAGCGAACGCGGCGTATCAGTTGCGGCGTGCAGGGAAGGCCCAGCTGCCTGCTCAGGTGGTGGGCCAACAGCTCAGACTGATTATACCCCCGCTCACGTTTACGGGCGGCATGAAGCGGGACAGGCACGAGTACATCCGGTGGCGCAGGCCATGCCGGCCACCGAGCCATCATGAACGCCGCGAATGGCTCAGCCAGGGCAAAGCTCCCTTCATATTTAAATTCGTGAAGGGCGTCGGCGAGGACGCCTGAGAAGTAGGCGGCAGCCCGTATCTGGCGCAGCGGCTGGGCCCGCGACTGACATCCGGCGCAAGTAACAGCCGGAGCAAGCAGCGGCTGGCCGCACCGGGCACAGAGTGGTGGTTCGATGGGGATCACCGCTTCCTGACAGGAGGCGCATAGAACCGCGCCGATCTCACGACAGGAAACACAGACGGGGGGGAAAACGAAATTGAGGGCGCTTGCAACAACGTGACGAAGCTGTTGTCGCCACGGAACAGCAGGTTGGTGGGGCAAGGGTGTCTGCCTCTACTACCTCTGTTGAATTATTTGACTGTACCTGCACCGCTGCACAGCCGCAACCAGCCAGCCTGCTAAGCGATTAGAGCACGGTAGGTCTGTAACGCCGCCGGCCCGAGAAGCACGATAAACATCGCCGGGAAGATCAGAAAGACAAGCGGGAAAAGCATCTTGATCGGCGCCTGCTGCGCTGCTTGCTCCGCGCGCTGACGCCGGCGAACGCGCATCTGCTGGGACTGGATGCGCAAAATTTTTCCGATACTCACGCCCAGTTGATCGGCCTGGAGGATGGAAGCGACAAAGCTGGTGACATCGGGCACTTCCATGCGCTCGACCATATCGCGCAGCGCCTGCCGCCGCGATTTGCCAAGCTGCATCTCGTAGATAACACGCCCGAACTCTTGGGAAAGCGGATCGTCCCACTTTTCGTTCACTCTGGCCATCGCGCCATCAAAGGTTAGGCCGGCATCGACACAGATGGTCATCAGGTCGAGCGCATCGGGAAGCTTTTTCACAATCGCCTGCTGGCGGCGTTGAATTGCCGTGCGCAACCAGAGCTGCGGCAAATAAAAGCCAACACCGGCAAAGAGGAGGGTGTAGATAACCGTCCTCCCTGCCGATACCTCAAAACGGCTCATCAGCAACAGCGCAAGCAGGCCCAGCAGAAAGGCCAGCAGCCCCCGGATCGCCCAGAATTCGGCCGCAGAAATGTTGCGCGGGCTGCCGGCGAGCTCTAGCTGCCGTGTCGTCCGCTCCAGAGTCGATTGGGGCGCGAAGCGCGTAATAAACTCTCCGCCACCGCGAAGTAAAGGAACGAAGATGCGGTCGGAGATCGGCAGCGAGAGCTCAATCTCCTCAATGGAGACCGCTTCTTCACGGGCCGCAAATTCGTTCATACGGCGTCCGAGCGGATCTTCCTCTGCGCGACGGAGTAAGATAATACTCATGACGAGCATGAACAGGGCAAGGACAATGAAAATGATGGCAGTTGTCGTAACTGTCATAGAGACCTCCACAAAACGAACTGGCGGGGCTTACACCTCAATGTCCACAATTTTACGAACCGCCAGAGCGCCAACAACTATCATCAACACTCCTAGCGCCACGATGACCCAGCCGCAGGGGAGGACGCCGGGGATAACGAAGGGCACTTCTCGGACAAACAGCTCGCTGCCGTACTCCGGATTGATGGAGTAGAGTACGAGGGCGAGGCCGACAGGCAGGAGGCTAATGATCCAGCCGCTGAGACGCCCCTGGGCCGTGAGCGTCTGGATCTCACCCTTAATACGGACCCGCTCGCGGATGGTGTGGCTGATAATGTCGAGGATTTCGGCCAGGTTACCGCCGACCTCGCGCTGAATGTTGATTGCCGTGATTACCAGATCAAGATCTTCGCTCGGCATGCGCCGCAGCATGTTGTTCAACGCCTGCTCTATGCTGAGGCCGAGGCGAATCTCCTGCACTACACGTTCGAACTCCTGAGAGACGGGCGGCGGCAGCTCAGTGGCTATCGCTTCCATGCCCTGCAACGGACTATAGCCGGAGCGGAGGGCGTTCACCCAAAGGTTGAGAGTATCTCCCAGCTGACCACTGAAGGCCCTCAGGCGACGATTGGCCATGAAGCCCACGTACATCCGCGGGATGCGCAAACCAATGAGAAAGAGGGCAATCACGATCAGAAGCGAGAGATCGAAAATGTAGTAGGCAACCGCCGCCAGCCCAAGTGCAGTGAGAATCTGGAGCGTGATATATTCGCTCACGCGCAGTTTCAGATCCGCCATCGCAATTCGCTGTCGGATGGGTTCGAAGAAGGCCCGCTGCTGGAGAGCCACATCCAGCCGCTCCGCCAACTCGGGCGGCTCCTCTTCGATCATCTCGGGCGTAACAACGTCGGGCTCATAGGCACCGACAAACTGTTCCAGCCGCTCATCTACGTCGGGATCACCGCTGAGCAGCGCCAGGCCCGCACCAAACATCAGCAGAAGTGCAACACCGATGCCAATATAAAGTAATAGCACCGCCAGGTCCTCCAGTTAGCTACTATCGCCTGTGCGTACCGATGCCGAAGACAGAAGGCGGCAACATAATACCCGCCTCCTGGATCCTGTACATGAACTTGGGTCGGAGGCCAGTCGGGCGCAGCCGCCCAATTACCTTGCCATTTTCGAAGCCGGTCTGTTCAAAGCGGAAGATCTCGGACATCGTGATCACGTCGCCCTCCATCCCCTGAATCTCGCTAATCGACACCACTTTTCGTGAACCGTCACGGAAGCGCTCGGTGTGGACAACGAGGTCGATGGCCGCCGAGATCTGCTCCCGAATCGCGCGGTGCGGTAGCTCCATGCCAGCCATCATGACCATCGTCTCCATACGCGCGAGCATGTCGCGTGGGCTGTTGGCATGGGCCGTCGTCAGGCTCCCATCATGGCCGGTGTTCATCGCCTGCAACATGTCCAGCGCCTCACCCCCGCGCACCTCGCCGACGATGATCCGGTCGGGACGCATACGGAGGGAGTTAATGACGAGATCGCGGATTGTTACCTGGCCGCGCCCCTCCACGTTCGGGGGACGGGACTCCAGCGTCACTACGTGCTCCTGGCGCAGCTGCAACTCGGCGGCATTCTCAATCGTAACAATCCGCTCGCCGTCCGGAATGAAGTTGGAGACAATGTTCAGCAACGTCGTCTTGCCGGAGCCGGTGCCACCGGAAACGATCACATTCAGGCGCGCCCGAATGCAGGCCTTGACGAACTCAGCTGCCTCGCGTGTTATCGACCCAAACTCAATTAGATTATCGAGCGTCAGTGGTGTTTTTGAGAAGAGGCGAATCGTCAGCGTAGGTCCATGAATTGAAATTGGGGGAACCACGGCGTTCACACGCGAACCGTCTGGAAGACGGGCATCGACCATCGGCGAGCTCTCGTCGATGCGCCGCCCGAGCGGAGCGACGATACGGTCGATGATGCGCATGATGTGCTCGTCATCCTCAAAATTCGCATTCACCTGCTGCAGCTTACCGTCTTTCTCGATGTAGACTTGCCGCGGACCGTTGACCATGATCTCGGTCACGCCGTCGACGGCAAGATACTTCTCAAGCGGCCCGAACCCGAGAATCTCGGCTACAATCTGTTCAAACAGCACCCGCTTCTCATTGCGGCTCAGGACAATCTGCTCCTCGGCGAGAAGTGCTTCGAATAGCTCCTGGATCGTGTCTCGCACCTGCGATGTCTGGCTGATGTCAATCCCCGGATCGAGTTCGGCGATTAACTTCTGTTGGATGCGATTTTTCAGATCAAGGAATGCATCACGCGAACCAACCGAGGGCGAAGATCGCTTGACGCGCAGTTCTTGCAATTTGGAGTTCGCGGTCGCCTCCCCGTCAGAAGGAGATGGGTGACTCTGATTGCGCTCAATTCGTTTTAACAGTGACACTTAATTTCTCCTCTTTCAACCTCATTTACCTTGCGACGCCAAATCGTCGCCCAAACAACCGCTGCCAGAAGGATAGCTTTTCACCCTCTTCCTGCTCTTTTCTGCCCGCCGTCGCCTCGGGCGACAGCGCCCGGACCGTTTGCTCGGCCAGCGAGATAAGCGCGCTGCTGACCGGCTCTTTGTGCCTCGCAAGTACCAGCGGCTGCCCCTGATCGATGGAGCGGCTGACGGCCCGAGGAGCCGACGGAATGGCGAGCTCTACCGGCCGCTTCAAAGTCCCCGCGATATCTTTCGTGGAGATGCCCACACCATTGGTAACGTTATTGACGACTAGCGTGATCTTTTCTCGGTCGTAATCCAGCGTCTCCGCCACGTCATAAAAGCGGCTGGTATTCTTCAGAGCAGGTAAGCTCGGCTGGGCCACGAGGATGATCTGGTGCGCTATGTCGAGCACGGCCAGGGTGACCTCGTCCAGGCTGGAGTGGGTGTCGACGACGATATAGTCAAAGTGGTCCTGAACATATTGCAGAACAGTCCGGATACTGTCGGCAGTCACCAGGTCGGCCATCTCCGGACGATTGGGGGCCAATAAGACACGCAGGCCGCTCGCTTTATGTTCAGATACGACACTGCTGATAAGATCCATCTCCAGATCAGTCATTCGCTCGACCAGATCAACGAGCGTCCGCGTTGGTCTAAGATTCAACATCACGGCGACATCGCCAAATTGCAGGCTGCAATCGACCAATAGCGTACGATGGCCCTGATCGGCAATCGCGACGGCGAGATTAACGGCCAGCACCGTGCTCCCGGTGCCTCCCTTGGGGCTGTAGACGGTGACAATTCGCCCCGCATCCCTCTCCTTTCGATCCTGCTGCGCTTCGCCAATCTGGTACTGCACGTCTTCGGTACCGTTGGCGGCCTTGCCGCGTCTCGCGGACGCCGGGCGCATCTGATGTACACGCCGAACTGCGGAGATCAGTTCATCTCCAGAGAACGGTTTCATCAAAAAGTCGCGCGCCCCTGCGAGCATCGCGCGCCGCAAATAGTCTGCCTCACTCTGGACAGACATGATAACAATCTGCGTCGATGGCACCGCCTGCACGATCGCCTGGCTGGCGGAAATGCCGTCCAGACCCGGCATATTGATGTCCATTAAAATGATGTCTGGGCGGTGCTCCTTCGCCATTTCCAGCGCTTCTTCCCCGCTGCCTGCCTGCGCAATGACTTCTACGTCGGACTCAAACTGAAGCAACTTCCGCACATTCTCGCGAGTTTCCGCAAGATCATCGACGATTAAAACTCGGATTTTATCTGACATTTCTGTTCCAGCCGGCGGGCATATAAAACTAGCTGACGCCGTAGATAACGATTTACATGTCGCGCCTGAACTTTGATCATACTCCGATAACAACGGATGTCAAGCTGAGGCATAGTACCATAGAGGTATTCTTTACGATATTTAAACGGCCGCTGACCAGTGAGAGATAGATAAAAAAGAGGCCCTATCCAGCGACAGGGCCCCTCAATTGCAACGTCCGAACGTTGCAGGAATAGGGATTGAGCTTAAGGATGAAGACCCGGCGAGATCGGACCAAAAACATCGCCGATCTGCGGGCCGAGCAGGGTCAGAATTGCGATAACGACAATAGCTACTAATAAAGAATCACTGCGTATTAAACGAGACCCTAGCCCTCTTCCCTGTGCAGGAACAACATGAGCGTTTCACATCTCACGAATGCTCTGGTTCCAGCCTGTCCGCTGGTATTTATGATGGTCACAGGATACATAATTCGAGGGTTAAAAGAAATAGGAGCAAGGTAACAGGAGTAACCGGTGCTGTAGGTGCCGTGCTCGCTTCTGACTATTCGTCTCACTTCACGGGAATGGTGAACTGGGCGCGTGTGCCCTGCCCGATGCTGCTATCAATATTGAGCTCGCCATCCAGCATTTCGATCCGCTCACGGATCGTGGACAGGCCAATCGCACCGCTGTTTCTCCTCGCCAGCGCCTCGTCGACGTTAAATCCGCTGCCGTTATCTTCGACAACCGCCAGTAGGCGCTCCTCCCCCAGGTCCAGAAGCACCTGAATCTGGGTGGCCTGTGCATGGCGGCGGGCGTTATTCAGAAGCTCCTGCACAGCGCGGAAAATGGTGATCTCGACGTGGCCTTCCAGGCGCCGCTCGGTGCCCGTCACTGTAATGGCGATCTGCGCATCCTCCTTCTCCTGCAACGTTTCAACATAACGGCGTAGCGTCGGAACCACGCCCAGATCGTCAAGCATCATTGGCCGCAGCTCAAAAATAAAGTCTTTTACCGTTTCAAAGCTGCTCGCAGCGGCGCCCTTGAGGGCATTCAACTCCGCGCGCGCGCGTTCGGGACTACGGTCAAAGAAACGCTGACAGATCTCGGCCTGTAAAATGAAGTTGCTGAGGGATGAGGCCGGCCCGTCGTGCATCTTGCGCACCAGGCTCTGGCGCGACGCCTCCTCCATCTGAACGATGCGGATGACGTTAGACTGATCCCCTCTCTGGCGCGCCCGCGCGCCAACAGGTAACCCAGCCATACCGTCGGCTACTACCAGTAACTTGCGCTGGAACTCAGCCAGCCGCTCCAGGTTACGCTGGTCACTCTGCAGCTTCTCTAACTGCCCACGCATGGTAAACAGCCGCTGTTGCGCGTCCTGTTGTGCCTCGTACGCTTCGATAATATCCTCCCGCGGAAGGGTATCGAGGTTCGTCCGCAGTTGCCGCACATGAGTCGTCAGCTGCTGGTTCCGTTGCGCCAGGCGCTCCACCTCGGCAGCACTTTGCTTGATCAAGATGTCGATCTCTCGCAGCTCCTGCTGGATGCGCTCATAATCACTCTGCGCCTCTTCGACGAAGCCTGGGAAATCGCGCAGCCCCTCCGGCGCCTGTGTCTGCTCTATCATAGATCTCCTCTTTCTCTACCTGTACTTGACGCCCATCTGTTTGGCTTGTGCGGTGCTAACCGCGCATATTGTCCAGCCGGACCCACCCGCGGCTCAGTGCGTAGACAGCCGCCTGTGTACGGTCGTCGACGTTTAGCTTCCGTAGAATCGAAGTCATGTGATTCTTGACGGTCTGATGGCTGATGCCCAGCTTGTAGGCGATCTCCTTGTTGCTCATACCATACGTTACGTGTTCGAGAATCTCCATCTCTCGGGGCGAGAGAGGGACGAGATAATCCTCGACGTTCTCCGTTACACTATCGACAATGCGGCCGACCTTCTGCTGGATCCACTCGAGTACCTCCCCGTGGTCCATCACCTTTTCGTTGACGGCGTACTTTCCGGCGGCCACTTCGCGGATCGTGCGGATCAGTGCCTCGGGCGAAATGTCCTTGGGACAGTAGGCGCTCGCACCGACACGGAGCGCATGAAAGACCTGCTGGGCGTCATCGTAGCCCGTAATCATGATAATCTTTACGTCGCTGAGCTTCGACTTTATGCGCTGGGCTACCTGCAGTCCATTCATCGTCGGCAGATTTATATCCATTAGAATGACGTCAGGATGGAGATCTAGCGACTTTCCGATAGCTTCTTCCCCGTCCGCAGCTTCCCCCACCACCTTCATTGCCGGCTCGATCTCCAGCACATCGCGCAGGCCCTGGCGAAAGAGCGGGTGATCGTCGACGATTAGCAAGCGAATTTCAGACACAGCAGCCTCCTGACTGGTACAGACTCCCAGCGAACCCGCGGATGGGAGCAGTATACCATGAGTGAAAGTAGCACGGCAACCGCGACGGGACGCTCAGGGCGTGGAAAAGGGCCTGGAAGGCAACCGGTATACGGCCATATTGTTCCAGCCCTGCGCTTCTGTCCACGGGAAATCTGTCTCATAAAGCAGTGTCGTGTCCGCTGCGCCCGTCAGCAGCGGGTAAGGCCAGCCAGGCGCCGTGACCAAATAGTCAGCGCCGCTTCGGCGCACGTAGTCTGCGAGTGCAGCTTCATTGCCCAGAAAAGGTACGACTTCGGGCGTGATCAGCCCCGCCAGATCCAACAGAGGGCGCCGGGCAAAGTAGCCGATGGCGCCGATGTCATGCGTCGCAACCAGCGCCTCTGGCGGCGTATGGGCGCGCAACCAGAGCGCGACGTCGACCATTTCGCTCTGGATAAAGGCGACATCGGTCACGTAGGCCTGGGCGCCGAGCAGGAAAAAGAGGAGCAAGAGGACGGCAAGGACCAGCTTTCCCACCCGGGTCAGGAGCCGGGCGGCACCTCTGGAGTGCGGCCATCGGGCAGCAAGCTGACTCCACCCTGCCAGACCATAGAGCACCCAGACCGGCAGCGCCGGCAGCAGATAACGACCGTGCTGGTAGGTCACCGGCAACCGCCAGGCGTAGGCAAAGATGTGACCGGCAGCCCACAGCAGCGGCAGGGTGGCCCGCAGGCGCCTGTGGCGCCAGTCTTCACGGACGGCCCACACGGCGGCAAACAGCAGGCCGGGCAGCAACAACAGATGGGCGCCGGAGATGCCTCGCCACCCCACCGGGGGACCGCCGGCGCTGAAATAGAACAGGTTCAGATAGCGGATGGGCAGCGGGCGGGTGAGAATCTGTCCGTACTCCGCCTGCTTGGCGTAAAGCGTACTCGGCCAGAGCGCGCCGCCGAGCGAGAGATTGAGTGCAAAATACGGGAGCAGGAGGAGCGCGGCGACTGACAGAAAGAGCAACAGAGAGCGCCGCGCCCCCCGCACGGCGAGTGCCAGCGCGATGAGGACGAGCAGCAGCAACCCCTCCGGCCGGATCATGACCAAAAGACCCGCCAGCAGGCCGGATAGCCACAGCGGCGTCTTGCCCGCGCGGCTGTATAACCACAGCAGCATAAGGCCCAGCGCCGTGAAGAGAAGCGTCTCCATACCGCTGACCGCCGCCCAAACCAGGGGCCAGGTGAGCGCCAGGAAAAGCCCTACGAGCCAGTCGCGCTCTGCCCATTGGGGCCACAGTGCGCGCCAGAGCATCATCCCGCTCCAGAGGAGAGCGACCAGCGAGAGGGCCCCGAGCAAATAGGCCCATGGCAAGTGCGGCAATTGGAGCAGATAGCCGACGGCCAATAAAACGGTCCATAAGGGCGCCGTGGAGCCGGCGCTGGTTTCCCCACCGGTGTACTCCCAGCGACCGACCGCGGCGAGGTTGCGGGCGTACGTCTGGTGAATCCAGCCATCGTCGAGTGGAAAGCCGGGGCCACCCGCCAGAGACGAGAGCGCCACGTAGAGGAGCACGGCTGCCACGCCGACGGCGGCGACGAGCAGGTGGCGGCGCCGGATGTACCGAAGGGCCGGCAGTCGTCTCATTCGCCCTCCACGATCTGATACAGCCGGAAGTTGTGGTCGAGCTCGGCCACCAGACGGAAGGGGTCGAACGGCGCCTGCCCCTCATAAAGCGCCTTGAGAGGCGGTGGAGTGTTTGCGTCCAACAGCAGGTGAGAGACGCCGTAACGGCGCGCTGCATTCAAGGTGATGGCCGGTGGCTCATTCGGTACGACGAGCGCCGGTAGCCCTGTATGGTAGTGAAAGCTGGCCGGATCGCCGACCATCACGACAGCGTCCGGGCCCAGCTGGCGCCCGACGGCGCGATAGATGGCGGCCTCTTCCTGTCGCAGTGGCTGCCCGCCGGCCACGATCAGCGTGATCAGGTACACCATGAAAAGGAAGACGGCGGCAAATAGTCTGCTTGCTGTGTGCGGCCTCCACGCCGCGCGGCGTGCGGCAATCCAGTGGACGGTAAGGCTAATGCCGAGCGGGACGAGGGCCATAGACCACGGCCAGATGGCGGTTGACGAGTGGAGCAGACTTCCGCGTTGGCCGGGAAAGGTGAAGACAAGGCTCATGACGGCGAAGAGCGCCAGCGTGTAGAGCGTGACCGGGCGCAGGAAGCGCGCCGCTTCACGGCGGCTGGCGTGTACCCACCCCACCACGGCGAAAAAGGTGAATGCAGTGAGACCGGTTACGGCGACGAAAGTCTGCACGGCAAGCCAGAGGGCCTCTAGCTTGGAGCGGACGATGTTCCACCACCCCCAGGCGAGGTAACTCTGGAGATCAAAGCTGCGTTCGTAGGCAAAGAGATCGTTGTACGTTGTGAGGAAGATCGTCTCGGCCCCGCCGCCGGACAGCGGCGTGCCGGTCAGGCGCCAGTTGCGCCAGAGCCACGGCGCCACCGGCAGCAGATAGCCGGCGACAAAGAGGAGCAGGGCCGGCAGACGACCGCGGAGGAAGCGCAAACGCTGCGTGAAGGACGTGGCGTCCGAAGGCGCCGAAGAGAAGAGAGCAGGCCAGATCCAGATAGCGCCGCCGATACCCAGCAAGAGCACGCCGTCGGCGCGAGTCAGATGAGCAAGGCCGGCGCTGAGCCCGGCGAGAAACCAGTAACCGTGCGCTCGGCGGCTGTGGCTATGTGCCAGGGCAAGAGCCAAAAGGCACCCACCAGCGAGGAGGCCGAAGAGGGCGAACGTCGTCGGCTGGTTCCAGTAGGCGGCATAGTAGCCACCGGCGGCGGTGAGCAGCGCCGCCATGCGTGCCTGCCACCGCTCCCCAGCCAGGCGCCAGTTAATGGCGTAGCTCATCAGGGGCAGCGCTACACCGGCGATGAGCCAGAAAGGAAGCTGCGCGCCGCGGAAGGTACCTGTCAGGACGTAGCCCGCAGCACCGACGATGCTCGCCAGAGGCATCCAGTAAGTGTGGCTCGGGGAGGGCAAGCCTGCTGGATCGTCGAGGTAATGCCAGATGATCTCCTCGGCGAACCCTTCCCCGGTGGCGAGGCGATAGGCGTTGCCGGTGTAGTAGTAGGCGTCGAAGTAGCTGGGATGCTCCAGGCGTACAGCCCAGAAAGCCTGCACGAGCAGGCCGACCACAGCCAGCCACAGCAGTTCGTGGCGGGACGCGCGCGTCACTGGTTACTGCTCCCCGGCGGGCTCCGGCCCGCCGGTTGTGCCTGCGCGCACAAAGACGACGGCAAGCTCGTCGGCGTACGCCCGCCGCCATGCATCACTCGCCGCCAGCATCGTCGTCAGAGGTGTGCCGGGATGCAACAGAGTATATTGGACAGCATAGTCGTCGAGCGGTGCCTGCCAACCTTCCTGCAGCTCCAACGCCTGAAGATAATAGAAGAGAAAGGCATCGCCGTAGACGTCGGCGCGCCCGTCTACAAAGACAGGAATATCATGCCAGATAAGGTAGCCACCCCAGCCATAGCTGTTGTAGCCCCTGCTCTCCGCCAGTCCTGTCTCCACCAGATAGTCGACGGCAGCTGCCGGATAGCGGGCAGCGATAGCCTCCTCATTGGTTGCAACTTTTGTCGTCGTCCAGAGCAGAACCGCCAGCACAGCCAGGGAGGCCAGCACCCAGTTGACGAAGCGAGGCGGGGCTGCCGGCGCAGGGCGAACGAGCGCCCGCCCCCACGCCCTCTCTTCAAGCAGGCCCAGCCAGGCACGGACCACGATGGGCGCGGCGACGATGGCAAAGAGGGGAATGTGGCGCGCCGAGAGCAGCGAGGCGGCGGCAGTCCCCAGAAACAAGAGCATCTCAGCCGTGGTCGGACGGCGGAGACTGAATACCCACCCCAGCACCCCCAGCAGGAACAGCGTAGCAAAGGGCCAGAAGATGGGGAGGCGGAAATTTGGAGCCTGCCACTCCTGGATGTAAGCCTGCATCGCCGGGCTGCCCAACGTTTCGAACGGGTAAAGCCAGAGCTGAGCGCCGTTCGGGTTGAGCAGCGCGGCCAGCAGGCTGGCGACGGTTACGCCAAGAAAAAGCTTTACCCGCCCGGCATCAGATACCTCTGTCGCCAGCTCAGCCTCGCCGCGAGGAGACGCACGGAGCCGGTCCACGGCAAAGGCCGCCGTGTAGGTCGCCAGAAGGACGACGCCGAGCAGGTAGCCGCTGTGCAGATTGGCCCACAGCGCAGTGAGCAAGGGAAGGAGAATTAGCGCCCGGGGGGAGAGCCGGTCGCGGTGCACCCGTTCGACCACCAGCACGAAGAGCGCCATGAAGAGCAGGTTGAACATCTGCGGGCGTGCGCCCCAGGTGATGGCCGAGGCGAGCGCAGCGAGCAAGGTGCCAAAGGCAGCGAGATAAGGGTGCCCCGGGCAGGTCAGGTAGACGAGCCAGAAGGTGACGGTGATCAGGGCAGCCGAGGCAACGATCAGCGCCGACAGCCCGCCAACACGGTAGAGCAGCCACATCAGGAGCTGCGACAACCACTCATGCGCGACCCAGGGCGTGCCACGAACGGTAAAGGAAAAGGGATCGGCGCGCGGAATTCCCTGCTCCAGAATAAGCTCGCCGGTGCGCAGGTGCCACCACATGTCGGGGTCCACCGTTTCCCGCACGGCCATCGCAAAGAGGGCCATGACAAAGAGGAGGACGAACAGGCGGCGTGTGGTCATCCGAGCCCCACGATTAAGGCGCAGCAGGCCATCATCAGGTGCGCGTCATGAAGAAGTCGGCGACACGAATGCACGCTGCGGCTCCCGTCTGCGCAAACGGCGCCAGAAGAGGCGCAGAACAGTGTATTGCGCCTTAAAGATCTCCTGGCGGGAGATCTTCGTCTTTCCCTTGCGCCGATCTTCGAAAAGAATCGGGACCTCCCCGACGCGCCAGCCACGCCGCTCGCACATAAAGAGCATCTCGACCAGAAAGGAGTAGCCACTGGAAAAGATCTGGCCCAGCGGGATCGACTCCAGAACCTCGCGTCGGTAAAGACGGAAGCCGGCGGTCGCATCGTGGGCCTGTAAGCCCAGCAGAGTGCGGGCGACGAAATTGGCCCCCTGGCTCAGCAGGATGCGCTTCCAGGTACAATGGAGTTGCCCGCCACCAGCAACGTAGCGCGAGCCAATGACCACGTGTACATCCTCTGCCAGGCTCACCATCGCCGGAATATAGCGCGGGTGGTGGGAAAAATCGGCGTCCATCGTCATTATAGCTGTCGCTCCCAACTCCAGTGCTCTTTTAAAGCCAGCGATATAAGCACTCCCCAATCCCAGCTTTGCCGGCCGGTGGATGACATACACGCGCTCTGGGTGGCGAGCGGCCCACGTGTCCGCCATGCACCCTGTCCCATCGGGCGAGTTGTCGTCGACGACGATCACGCCCAGATCGACGGGAAGGGCGAGCAGCCGGCGCAGTAACTCGTCCAGATTATCGGCCTCGTTGTACGTCGGTACAATCATCAGCCTATCAGAGGCAGGCATTTATCATCTCCGCGCAGCGGCCCTTCCCCACGGCAAAGAGATCCCGCTCGTCGGCAGCTTGGTGATCCGGATCACGAACTACTCTTCTGGCAAATTAAGATCCGGCGGGATCAGGCCTTCACGTATGGCATCTTCAAAGGAAAGCCCGCTCCCCGTACCACCTGCTGCGCCTTTAAAACCCGACTCCCAGAACGAATCGAGGTCGACCTCAGCTGCCTCTTCCTCGTCAAGCCCCAATGCTTCAAGCAGTTCACGGCTGTCCACTTCGGGCGGCGCCTCCTCCGCCTGTGGGGGTGCGTGCGCCCGCTGGGGCGCTTCCTTCACCGGCTGAGACGGCCGTTCGGGCGCGGCGTGCTCCGTCTGCTGTGCGGCGGCTCTTTCACCGGTGCCGGCGCTGCTTTCTCGCCGGCTCGTCTCGCGGGCAGGCTCGGCTGTCCCCTGCGTCGCGCCAAGTATCTCTTTCAATTCCCCAACCGCTCGCTGGGCAAAGATCCAGACGGTGCCTATGCGACCGCGGCGCGCCTGCACGTCGAACAGGAGCATTAAGACGTGCCCCACGCCGACGTTGGCGCTGTAAAGGTCGAGGCCGGCGCCAGCCTGGTAGTGGATCATCACCGGCTCCTCGCTTTTCATCTCCTGCGCCAACAGCAGACTGTTGCCCACGTTAGCCGCCACTAGCTCCGTTAGCCGCCTCGTGTCTACACCGCGCTGCTCTCCCTCCTCGAAAAGGATCTCGCCGCCTACATTGGCCAGGATCAGCTTGACCGCGCCGGTATCGGCGCGCAGGGTCTGCAAGCGCCGGTTTACTGCCGCGCCGAGCCCGGGTACGGGCGCTGCTTCTGCGGCTTCAGGAGACACGGCTCTCTCCTCCCCCAGCGCCGCCTGCACCGCTGCCAGCAAGGCATCTGTCTGCAGCGGCTTTGTAAAGTAGCGGAAGACGTCCAGAGCGGCCGCCTCCTCCTTACCCTGATCTGAGGAGTAGGCAGTGATCATGATGACCCGCGTCTCTGGCCGTACCTGCCGGACGAGGCGCACCAGTTCGAAGCCGCTCATCCCGGGCAAGCGTACGTCGGTAATGAGCAGATCGAATGGCGTACGGCGCAGCTCCATCAAGCCCTCTTCCGCCGAGGGTACAGCCAGCACCTGATAGTCCTGATTGACCATCGCGAGCATTGAGCGGAGAAACTCCAGCATCTCGAAATGGTCGTCGACGACGAGGATCTGTTTTACCGGCTCTTGCGTCATCTCCCTGACTACCTGCCTCCATAGACGACGGTTCGCCCCGGCGGATGTGGCGCCGGGCACAGTTTATCTAAGATACCGCATGAATACCCTGTTCGCTATACGGTTGGCTGGGATCGATCTTACTCGCCCCCGGTTCGCCGGTCTCCATCAGCCAACAGGCGACGTAGTGTTCATCGCCATAATCCTTCAGTGGCGGCTCGTCGGTGACACACTTGTCGAACGCCAGGGGACAGCGCGTATGAAAGCGACAGCCGGAGGGTGGATTGAGCGGGCTGGGCACATCACCCTGGAGGATGATGCGCTCACGACTGAGCGTCGGATCGGGCACGGGAATGGCCGACATCAGCGCCTGAGTGTAGGGATGCAGGGGATCGGCATAGAGATCGTCGCGGCTGGCAATCTCCACCAGTTTGCCCAGATACATCACGCCCACGCGGTCACTGAAATGTTCGACCACACTGAGGTTATGAGCGATGAAGAGATAGGTGAGGCCGAAATCACGCTGGAGCTCGCGTAGAATAGAGAGCACCTGGGCCTGAATGGAAACGTCAAGCGCGGAGACCGGTTCATCGCAGACGATGAACTTGGGCCGCAGGGCGAGTGCGCGGGCAATACCAATGCGCTGGCGCTGACCTCCGGAAAATTCGTGCGGATAGCGGCGCGCATGCTCGGCGCGCAGCCCCACCCGGGCCAGCATCTCTACCACGACGTCGTAGCGCTCCTGGCTGCTTTTGTCAGTGTGCACGCGCAGCCCTTCGCCGATGCTCTCGCCGACCGGCATACGCGGATCGAGAGAGGAGTAGGGATCCTGAAAGATGATCTGCATCTCCGAGCGCAGATCCTTGAGCTGGCGGGCGTTGACGTCGAAGACGTTTTGCCCGTCGAAGATCACTTCGCCGTCGGTCGCTGGCAAGAGCCGCAGGAGCGTGCGCCCGACCGTCGTCTTGCCGCACCCGCTCTCGCCGACGAGGCCAAAGGTTTCCCCTTCATAAATGTGAAAGCTAACGTCGTCGACCGCTTTAACCCAGGCGTGCACACGCTGTAGCAGCCCGGAGCGTACGGGGAAGTGCTTTACCAGATGTTTGACGTCGACCAGAACTCGCTTCTCTTTTGCCTGCCCGTCGCCGCCTGTCTCTGCCGGGGCGGTCACAGCCGCCACCCGCTCTTGATTGTCCGCCATCGTCTGCTTTTCCTCTACTCGTACAGCCAGCAGCGGACCAGATGGTTGGGTGCAACTGGCTTCAACTCCGGCTCCTGCTGCGTGCAGATTTCGAGATCATGTTCTACTCGTGCCCGGCAGCGCGGCGCAAATTTGCACCCCGGTGGCAGGTCGACGAGGTTGGGCACTGAACCGGGAATCGGAATCAGCTCCTTCTCCGCCTGCCCGAGAACGGGAGTCGAGTCAATGAGGGCGATCGTGTACGGGTGCTTCGGGCGCTCAAAAAGATCCTTAACTTCCGCCTCTTCCACCACGCGCCCTGCGTACATCACCTCTACGCGGTCACACATCTCGGCGACTACGCCAAGATCATGAGTAATGAGAATGATCGAAGTATCGGTCTGGGCGCCCAGGTTACGCATCAGATCCAGAATCTGTGCCTGGATAGTCACGTCCAGCGCCGTCGTCGGCTCGTCGGCAATCAGCAGTTCGGGCACACAGGCCAGCGCCATGGCGATCATCACACGCTGCGCCATGCCGCCGGAAAGTTCGTGAGGAAAGGCATCCACGCGACTTTCCGGCTCGGGAATACCGACCATCGCCAGCAGTTCTACCGAGCGCTTCCTCGCCTGGGCCTTGTTCATATCCTGATGCAGGTAGAGGACTTCCTCTAGCTGATCCCCGACCCGAAAGACCGGATTCAAACAGCTTGTCGGCTGCTGAAAGATCATCGAAATCCGGTTGCCGCGAACACGAATCATCTCCCGTTCCGACTTTTCGACCAGATCCTCGCCGTCAAAGAGGATCTCGCCGTCCACGATCTCGCCCGGATTGCTGACCAGGCGCATGATGGAAAGAGACGTGACGCTCTTGCCGCAACCGCTCTCGCCCACGATACCCAGGACTTCGCCGCGGCGCACAAAGAAGTCGACGCCGTCCACGGCGCGCACGACACCGGCCTCGGTGAAAAACTGCGTTTTCAGCCCCCGCACCTCGAGGAGGGTATTATCTTCTGTTCTGGTGACCACGCTACCTCTCCCTTCAAGAGTCGTCTCGGTCTGGTTGTTGTCGAGTATGTCTGCTGCGCCCGCCTCGGCCGGCGCAGCACTTTTGATGCTCAGAAGCCACCGCCTCCTTCTTCTTCACGATAGAGGACTGCGCCCACGGTACCGACCACGGCGCCGCCAATCATACAGATGTAAGCGAAGAAGTTGAGCAACAGCGTGGAATCGACAATCCTGAGCACCATCAGCCACGGCAGAACAAAGCCGATCAAGACCAGGAAGGTGCCGATCGCGATCAACCAACCGGGACGAGCAAGCATCGAGAATGACTGTGGCGTGTGCGGCTCTATTCGTAGAGCCAGCACTTCACCCGGTGCCGCTCTTCGGTGACGAAGTACGGCGGGTCCTTTACATCACAGACGCCCTCGATGAACTCCGGACAGCGGGGATGGAAACGGCAGGCTGCCGGGGGATTGACGAGGCTGGGTGGTTCGCCAGGGGGCAGCTCGCGCATCACGAGTGCGTTACGCGGATCGGGATCGGACGTGGCCTCGAGCAGGGCCTGCGTGTAGGGGTGCTGCGGTTTGCGCAACAGATCGTTTACACGCGCCATCTCCACCAACTCGCCAGCGTACATCACAAAAATGTACTCGGAGAAGTAGCGCACCGTCGATAGATCATGGGTAATGTAGATGACGGCGAGATTGTGGGTCTCCTGCAGACTGCGCAAAAGCGTCAAAATTTCCACGCGCACCGACGCGTCCAACATCGAGACCGGTTCGTCGGCCACGAGCAGCTTCGGCCCCAAAATCATAGCGCGGGCAATGACCACACGCTGCTGCTGGCCGCCGCTGAGCATGTGGGGAAATTTGTTGATTACCTCTTCCACCGGGGTCAGCTTGACTTCTGTCAGCGCCTGCCGGACGCGCTCCTCGCGCTCTTTCTTGTCTTTCACGCCGTTGATCACCAGCGGCTCTTCGAGGATGCGCTGGACGCTCATAAAGGGGGGGAGTGCACCGAAAGGATCCTGCTGGATGAAACCCACCTGAGAGCGATACCAGCGCCGCATATCGTTGTTGCTCAGCTCGCCCAGTGAACGCCCGTCAAAGATGATCTCCCCGTCGGTGATCGGCACCAGACCCAGGATCGTTTTCATCAGGCTCGACTTGCCGCAACCGCTTTCGCCGACGACGGCAATTGACTCGCGCCGATCGAGATCAAAGCTCACATCGTCGACGGCGCGCACGTAACCGGCGTGGGCAAAGCCCCAGCGGCGCAGCTCGTACCAGACGTGAAGGTTGTGGACTGAGAGAAGGGGCGCGGGTTCAGGGCCCTTCTCCTCCTCGACAACGGGAACTTCCTGGGGTGCTTGATCAACAACAGCCATGGAGACTCTCTCCTCTTCTCTTCCTTTATTCGTACAACCAGCATCTGACGAGCCGGTTTCCCTCTTTTAACATCGGCGGATGCTCGTCACACTTGTCGAACCGCTCAGGGCAGCGCGCTTTGAAGCGGCAGCCGGTCGGCGGATTGAGCAGACTCGGCGGCTGGCCGATGATAAAGTCCGGCTCTTCGTCAGCCTTTAGCTTAGGGACGCTGGCCATCAGCATGCGCGCATACGGATGGAGCGGCTCGGAAAAGAAGGAAAAGGCATCCCCCCGCTCGACAATCTCGCCCGCGTACATCACGGCGACGCTATCCGCCAGTTCGCTGGAGGTGGCAATGTCGTGTGTGATCAGGATAAAGCTGGTCTCCATCTCCTTCTTAACGCGCTTGAGAAGATTGAAGATGTTCGCCTGGGTCAGCACGTCCAGCGCCGACGTCGGCTCGTCGAGAATGACCAGATCAGGCAGCGTAACCAGGGCCATCGCAATGGCGACGCGCTGGCGCATACCGCCGCTCAACTCAAAGGCGTAGCGATTCAGAAAGTCGACGGGCACGCCGACATGCTCAAACATCTGGCGCGCCTGATCCATGGCGTCTTCTTTGCTCAACCCCAGATGGACGATCGCCGGCTCTGCCACCTGATCGCCGACCTTGAGCACCGGGTTGAGGGAGTTCATCGCCGCCTGGGGCACCATCGACATGCGGCTCCAACGGATCTGGCGCCGGAACTCCTCGTCTTCGAGGTTCATCACATTTTCGTCGCCGAGATAGACTTCGCCGTGGTAAGTGTGGACATTACGCGGCAGCAGGCGCAGAATCGCCTTCGCCAGAGAGCTTTTGCCACAACCACTCTCGCCAATGATCACCGTCGCTTCGTTCCGGTCGAGATCGAAGTCGACGCCGTCTACTGCCTGCACCACACCCTTTTTGGTGCGAAAGTGCAGTATGAGATCTTCTACATGTAAGAGTCTGTCGCCATTGCTGGTCATCTACAACTCCCGAAGTCGTGGGTTAAAGACACGGTCAAGGGCAAAGCCGACGAGGGCAAAGCCCAGCCCGGCAAGCATCAGAAGGAAAGCCGGTTCGATAATCCAGTAGTAGTAGCCGTTGAAGAGAGCGCCCTGCGTACGCGCGTCGTTGATCAGCTTGCCCCAGGTCGGCAGGACGGGATCGCCCAGACCGAGGACGGCGAGGGAAGCCTCGAGGAAGACGAAGCTGGGCACCAGCACGACCAGGCTGGGAATAATCAGCGGCAGAATGCGCGGCACCAGATAGTTCAGAATGATGCGCACACTGCTCGCCCCGTAGGCCCGCGCCGCCTCGATGTAGGGCGACTCCTTCACCTGAAGGAAGATAGCGCGATAGCTCTTAATACTCGCGCCAAAGATACTGAGCACGATAATCACGCCCAGCATCAGCCAGATACTTCGCGAGTAGAAGGTGCCGACCATAATCAGGATCGGCAGCACCGGCAGCACGAGGTTGACTTCCGTAATGCGCTGGATCAGTGCGTCGACCCAGCCACCATACCACACGCCGACGGCGGCAATAAACATCGTCGTCACAGTCGTACCCACGGCAGCCAGGAGCCCGAAGGCGAGGGCAATGGGCGTGCCCCACAGCAGGGCGACCATCAGGTCCCGCCGCTGGTGATCGGTGCCGGCCAGGCCATGGACCTGCCCGTACATCACCAGCCGGGTGTCGATGTCCGACTCCTCTTCGAAGAGTAGGGAGCTCACCCGCAGCTGGTACTGTCCCTGCAGTGGCTCGGGATCGCCGCTTTCAGCCGTCGCCGGATCGGCAAACATCCCCACGACGGGCGGCAGGCCACTCAGGCGCCGGCTCAGACGATCCTGCTGGGCAAAGCGGAAGGAGCTCGAAGCGGTGGGCGTAAAGTCCCCCACCCGTATCTCGCGCCCATCCGGCGTAAGCCAGGTCAACTCGACATGGGGCTGCTTCTGCTGGAACTGTCCTCGGGCAAAAAGAATCAGATCCTGCGGAAAAGCATCGTAAGGGTAGTCCAGCGTGAAGATGGTGATCTTCTCGTCGATGTCCTCCGACAGAGGCTCAACGACCGTCTCTACCCGCTCATCTTCACCGACATCCACACTGCGGATGACGGCCGTCTGGGGCAGATCCTCCTCGGTAAACCAGTTGTACCAGATGGGCCACGCCGTCTTGGGGTTGTCAGCCCAGACGTTCTCACCGCCGCGCCAGAGGCGCAGCGCTTCGTCGTACGGGATACTGACGACCGCGTAGATGGCGACGATAATCAAAAATACGATAATCGCGATTCCGGCGATGGCCGAAGGGTAGCCGGCGATTTGCCTGAGAGACTGTTTCAATCGAATCATGCTTTGTTTCCGCTATCTCCCACACGCACCCGGGGATCGACCAGGCCGTAAATGAAATCCAACAAAAAGACGGTCACTGCCAGCAGATAAGCATAGATGACGACGTTGGCGATGATCACAGGCGTATCGTAGAGGCCGATGGCCTGGAAATAAAGCCGCCCGAGCCCGGGCCAGTTAAAGACCGTCTCCAGAATGATCGCCCCCGACCAGAGGGTAATCGCCAGCAGCGAGAAGTTGGTAATGATGGTGGGCAGCGTGGGGCGCAAAACGTAGCGCCGCTCGATCATCTTGTCGGGCAGCCCCTTGGCGCGCGCCATCTCCACATAATCTTCGCTCGAGTAGATGAGGAAGAAGGTGCGCCAGTTGTAAATTTGCAGAAAGACGCCCCCGACCAGCGTCGCCGCTACCGGCAGAATCAGGTGGCGCGCCAGGCTAAGGCCGTACGCTACAGGGTCTTGCGGCGGCGGCGCGGAGACCATGCCGCCAAAGGGTAAGACGCTGAACACGGCAGCAAAAATCAGGATGAGAAAGATGCCGTAGAACCAGCCGGGCGCAGCCGAGGTGGGCGCCAGCGCCACAATGATCTTGTCCCAGATGCTCCCATAGCGCCGCGAGAGCGAGAGGGCAAAGAAAACGCCGATGAAGAAGAGCAGCACATTTGCCGTGCCAAAGAGGACCAGCGTCGCCGGCAGCCGCTCGATAATGATGTTGCGGACCTGACGCGAGCCGGTATCGCTGACCATCTGGTCCGAAAAGCCGAGGTTCAGCGTCAGCGCGTCACCGAGATAGGTAAAACTGCGGAAGATAAAGGGACGATCCAGCCCCAACCGCCGCTCTTCGAGCGCCACCTGTTCGGCAATGAGTGCATTTCGCTCTTCGGTCGTCAGCTGTCGAAACTCTTCGCTGAGACCGATCTGCTGTCCCACCTGTTCACGAATC
>JAWVYW010000053.1:0-22626 GCA_033722535.1 Promineifilaceae bacterium (SeqCode) | reverse complement strand
GCCGTAGATCTCGATGACGCGGCCGCGGGGGACGCCGCCAACGCCGAGGGCGATGTCGAGCGAGAGGCTGCCGGTGGGGATTGCTTCGATGTTCATGTGGTGCGCCTCTCCCAGCCGCATAATGGCGCCTTCGCCAAAACGCTTGGTCAGCGCACTCAACGTTCTCTCCAGGGTGGCCTCGCGGCCATTCTTGCTTGCCATCAGGTTTACTCCTTTTTAAACCTCTTCCCGAAACAGGAAATAGTTACGATCTCTAAAGTTCACCTTCGAACAGAAAAATCTGCTGTCCGGCCGGCGTCTCCAGCACCGCGTTGCGCACAACACCGGCCTCGTCGCTCATCTCTTCTTTGAACGTAAAGCCGTGCGCCTTCATCTGCGCGATATGCTGAGGCATATCGGGATCGAAGTACGTCAGCGCCTCACCTTCAAAGGTCTCCGACTGGTGCAGGCCCAGTACGATCAACCCATCACCCAGGATGGCCCACGGGTAGGGCGAAGTGCTCTCGTGCAGCCGCTCAAAACCCAACCCTTCCCAGAAGGAGAGCGCCGCTGCGAGATCGGACACCGCTATGCTCAGTTCCCCGAACTTGCCGATGGGGAAGGTATAGCCGCTGTCGACTTCCGGCAGCGAGGCCGGATCATGCGCAATGAGCGTCACCGGTAGCTGATTGGGACTGTAGAAGGTTGCGCGAAAGACGTCGTCGGTAATGCGTCGGTCGATGAACAAGATCCCGCGCTTATCCAGCTCCTCTGCGCGCTTGCTCATATCGGACGCATAGTAGGTCAGGCTTCGATATGGGTCCTCAGCTTTCGTCAGCAAAAGGCGATTCACCCCATCTGTAACGATCACCCACTCCCTCTCCTCGGCGACTTTCTTGTATCCCAGCTCTTCATAAAAAAAAGCAAGCCCGTCCAGGTCTTCTGTCGACCCGACGACGATCTGAACACCTTCTCCCAGTTTCAAAGCCTTTCCTCCTGATAACGACGTTCGGCCCGACAGACTGGTGGCAAGGCAACAGCCGTCAGCCGAAGATGGATGAGAAGAGGCTCCCCTCGTACCTGTTAAGCCGGACAATCTGAATTTCTGTTCGACAAAAGAAGTTTAGCACAAACGTTCGGGCGTGTCAACATCAATTTCCGAAAACCGAACCCGCGTTCAATTGTTGAGGCGAAGCGGTTTAGGGTGAGGTACAGGAAGGCGCGCAGCCGGCTAGACCGATGCTGCACTCGGCCGCAACAGGCGTAGCAGAGAAGGGATCTCCTGCCCGCCGAGCAGGAGGTTCAGCAACAGATAGGTCATGCCACCCGCTGCCACTCCCGCCACTAGCAGCAGCACCGTCCCCGTCACGACCTGACCGACGCTCCAGATGACCACGCTCATGCCGGCGGTGGCCACCACTGCGCGGCCAAAGCTTTCCAGAAGCTCCCGTTCCTGCAGATCCCCCAAGGCGCGCCAGTTCAGGTAGAGGAGGAGGCCAGACTGCACCGTAAAGCCGACGGTGGAGGCCAGGGCAAGCCCGCCGATGCCGAGGGAGCCGACGAAGGCGTAGGAGAGGGAGACGGTCACGACCAGCCACACGAGGGCAGCATACATCGGCGTGCGCGTGTTGTGCTGAGCGTAGAAGAGGCGGGCGACGATTTCCAGCGTGGCCTCGCTGACGACGCGCACGCTGAAGAAAACCAGCGCGTAGTAGACGAGGCGAGTGGAGGCGGCGTCAAAGGCGCCCCCTTCCAGGAAAAAGGTGATTGCCGGCCGGCCAAGGAGCACCAACGCGGCGCCGGCGGGCACGGTCAGCGTCCAGACGATCTTCAGCGCGTTGACCGCCGTCTCCTTTAGCTGCTCGATACGGCCGGCGTTAAACAGTTCGGCCAGGGTCGGGAAGACGACGATGCCGATAGCGGTACCGAGCAGCGTCTCCGGGAGCTGCTGGAGGTAGTACGCGTAAAAGTACCCAGAGGTTGACCCCGGTGGCAGTCCCGAGGTGAGGCGGATGATAAAGAGATCGGCGACCTGAATGGCGCCCAGGGTGATGATGCGCGGACCCATGAGACGTATAATTTCCTGCACCCCCTCCATGTGCAACCCCAGCGCCGGGCGGTAGCGAAAGCGATAGCGCAGGAGGGCCGGCACCTGGATCAGGATGTGCAGGAGGCCGCCGACGACGGTGCCCCAGGCGAGGCCATGAATGCCCAGCTCAGGCACAAAGAGATAGACGCCGATGAAGTAGCCGATGTGCAGGGCCATTGGCGCCAGCGCCGGGAGGGCAAAGTGCTGGTGCGCGTTGAGAATGCTGCTGAGGACGCCGCTGATCCCGAAGATCGTCGTCTGGACGAGGATGATCCGCATCAGCTCGCCCGTTAACTGTTGGAGCGCAGGAGAAAAGTCGGGCACGAGTAGTGTACGCGTGAGCCACGGCGCGAACAGGGCGCCCAGCGCGGAGATGGCGCCGAGAATGAGGAGGACGAGGGTGAGCGTGCTGTTCGCCAGCCGCGCCGCCTCCTGGGCGCGCCGGCCAGTCAGCCGCGCCGAGTAAACGGGAATAAAGGCCGCCGCCAGCGCCCCGCCGGCGATCAGCGTCACGAAAACTTCGGGCAACTGGTTCGCGGCGGTGAAGGCATCGAACGCCGGCTCGGTGCCGAACGCCGCGCTGACCACACGCGTGCGCAGGAGCCCGACGACCTTGTCCAGGCCGAAGAGAACGATGACGATGAGGGTGGAAGCCAACAGGTGCCGGGCGCGAGTCATGGGGGAGGATTGTAACAAGCGCCGCCGCGCGGGCAAGTTGGCCTAATGCGGAAGTTAGGCGATATTCAGGCTACTGTCGCCGTCTCCGCCATCTCATAGCCCTGCCGTAAAACCGTCAGGTTACTCTCGAGAAGATGCGCTTTGGACTCTGGAAGATGAGCCTGCAGCGCCTCGTCGATCGCTTTCAGAGGTAAAACAGGCCGGCGGGCCAAAAGCGCGCCTACCGCCGCCATATTCAACATCTTTGTGCTGCCGGCCCGCTCGGCGATGGTGGTGGCGGGAATACAAATCACCTCGATATCGTCGCGCTCGCTGGTCAGCGACACGATAGAGGAGTTGACGACCAGCAGCCCACCCTCCTGCACGAGTGGTTCGTACTTTTCAAAGGACGGCTGGTTGAGCGCCACGGCGATCGACGGCCGACTGACGATGGGCGCCCCGATTGGCTCGTCGCTGATGATGACGGTGCAGTTGGCCGTGCCGCCGCGCATCTCTGGCCCGTAAGAGGGAATCCAGGTTACGTGACGGCCGATGTCCATGCCTGCGTACGCCAGCAACTGGCCGGCAAAAAGAACACCCTGTCCGCCGAACCCGGCGATGATGATCGAACTTTCCATTTCTATCCGCTTCTCCTGTGCGGCAGCCGGCGCGGCTGCCTGTTCTACTATCATGAACGGTCGGCGCGGCCAACGTGGCGCCGCTTCCTTCAGGCGAATACCGGCTCCCGTTCTTCTCGTTCTAACGCCGCTGCCACAACCGTGCCCAATCGCCGAATCCCCACCTCAATCATCTCCTCCGTCGCGTTGGAGAAGTTGAGGCGGAAGCTACTGCTACCCTGGTTGCCGTCCGGATAAAAGGCGCTTCCCGGCACGAAGGCGACGTTGGCTGCGAGCGCCTTCTGGAGCAAGTCAGTAGCGTCGACCGCCTCCGGGAGCGTCACCCACAGGAAAAGGCCGCCCGCGGGGCGGGTCCAGTGCGCTTCGGGTGGGAAGCTCTGCTTAAGCATCGACAACATCAGATCGCGCCTCCGGCGATAGACGTCGCGGATCGTCCGCACGTGTTCGTCCAGGAAGCCGTCGCGGGCCACCTCATAGGCCACCATCTGCACGAAGGTGCTCGTATGGAGATCCATGCCCTGTTTGGCAATGACGCACTGGCGGACGACGTCCGCCGGTGCGGCGAGCCACCCCAGGCGCAGGCCGGGCGCCAGCGTCTTGGAGAAGGTGCTGAGATAGATGACGTTGCCGGTGTGGAAGTAACTGCGGCCATCGCCGTGGATCTCGCCCTGGCTACTGGCCTGGACCTCATGACGCTGCCGCTGGACGTGCTCCGCGTCGAAGACCAGCAGCGGCTTGATGTGCTCGCCCTCATACCGGAGCTGCCCGTAAGGATCGTCTTCCACGATGGGGATCCCGTAGTGGTCGGCAACGGCGATTAGATGGCGGCGGCGCGCTTCGGAGAGGGTGACGCCGGCCGGGTTCTGGAAGTTGGGCAGGATATACATGAACTTCGGTCCCGCGCACAGCGCCTCTTCCAGCTCCTCGAAGCAGCAGATCCCATCGTCGTCAATCGGCGTGGTCACGAACTCAGCCTGATAGGCGCGCCAGGCCTGGAGCGCGCCGAGATATGTCGGTGCCTCTGTCAGGATGAGATCGCCCGGATTGATCAGGAGCTTGCCGATTAGATCCAGCGCCTGCTGCGAGCCGCTGGTGATGAGGATATTGTCGACCGACGCAGGGATGCCGTAGCGGCTCATTCGCTGGACGATCATTTCGCGTAGAGGGCCATATCCTTCCGTCGTGCCGTACTGTAGTGCTCGGCTTCCCTCCCGCGCCAGAACTCGACGTGCCGCCTCGCGGAACCGGTCTACTGGAAAAACCTCCGGTGCCGGAAGTCCGCCGGCAAAACTGATAACTTCAGGTTGCTCAGTTAGCTTGAGCAGCTCACGGATGGTCGAGCCGCCCATCCGCTGTGTGCGTTGCGCGTAACGCTGCTTCCAGGAAGTGGTCATGGTGGGTGCCTCCGCAGCGACACATCAGCGCGCCCGGCGCCTGCGCCGCGTTTTCAGCTCTTCGGCAACTCGGTAGTCGCCGAGCGGGTAAGTAGGCATCATCTTTTCTTCAATCCAGGTCAGCGACTCGCTTGGCGTCATGCCCCAGTTCGTCGGGCAGGAGGAGAGGAGCTCGACGACGGCAAACCCCAGCCCCTTTAACTGCGCCTCAAAGCCAGTTTTGATCGCTTTCTTCGCCTGGATGACGTGCCGCGCATCGTGGAGGCTGCGGCGGACGCTGTAAGCAGTGCCCGGAAGGGCGGCAAGTATCTCCGCCATCCGGATCGGCTGACCCGCCAGCGCCGCATCGCGCCCAAATGGAGAGGAGGTCGTCTTCTGCCCGATGAGAGAGGTCGGCGCCATCTGCCCGCCGGTCATGCCGTAGATCGCATTGTTGATGAAGATCACAGTGATCTGCTCTCCGCGCGCCGCGGCATGAAGGATCTCGGCGGCGCCGATCGACGCCAGATCACCGTCTCCCTGGTACGTGAAGACGACGTTTTCTGGATTCACGCGCTTGATCCCGGTCGCCATCGCCGGAGCGCGGCCATGCGCTGCCTCGCAGGCGTCGACGTCGAAGTAGTTGTAGGCAAAGACAGAGCAGCCGACGGAAGCGACGAGGATACTCCGGTCCCGGATCCCTAGCTCGTCGATGACCTCAGCGACGAGGTGGTGCGCGGTGCCGTGCGTGCAGCCGGGGCAGTAGTGGGTGTGGACCGGCGTCAGGGCAGCCGGCCGCGCATACACAAGTTGTTCGCACTCGGGGTTGTATTCAACTTCCACTGTGTCCATTGGGTGACTTGCTCCGGAGTTCATCTTCAGGGGTCATCAGTTCGTCGTGCAAGAGACGCGCTTCGCGCTCTATCTCTTCGGGCATGGGAATGGCCCCGCCCATGCGGCCGTAGAAGCGCACCGGGAAGGTGGCGCCCACGGTGGCGCGGACGTCGTGCACCATCTGCCCGGCGTTCATCTCCACCACCAGAAAGGCGCGTGTCCTGCCGGCAATGCGGGCCAGCTGCTCAGCTGGGAACGGCCATAGCGTAATGGGGCGGAAAAGGCCGACACGCAGCCCATCGCGCCGAAGCGTCTGCATGGCCGTGCGCGCGACCCGGGCGGCGGTGCCGAAGGCGACAAAGACCAGATCTGCATCGTCTGTATGCAGCGCATCAGAGCGCACTTCGTTGGTCTCAATTTCCGCCAGCTTGCTCTGCAGGCGCCGGTTGAGCAGTTCTAGGCTGTCGGCGCCCAGGTAGAGGGAGTTTACGACGTTCCGCTCACGTCCCTCCGCACCCGTGAGCGCCCACGCCGGGCGCTCGGATGGCAGGGAACGCATTGGCGGGAGGGTCGCCGGCTCCATCATCTGTCCGATCGCGCCGTCGGCGACCACAAAAACCAGCGTCCGGTACTTCTCCGCCAGGTCAAAGGCAAGGACCGTCATGTCGATCGCTTCCTGGACCGTCGCTGGAGCAAGCACGATAGGGTGAAAGTCACCGTGGCCGGCGGACTTCGTCACCTGATTGTAATCGGCCTGACTTGGCTGAATATTGCCCAGTCCGGGGCCGCCGCGCATGACGTCGATAATGACCGCCGGCACTTCTGAGCCGGCAATATAGCTAAAACCCTCCTGCATGAGGCTAATGCCGGGGCTGCTGGACGAGGTCATTACGCGGACGCCGGCCGCCGCCGCCCCGTAGACCATGTTAATTGCCGCGACCTCGCTCTCCGCCTGGAGAAAGGTACGGCCCAGCTCGAGCATGCGCGACGACATATGCTCCAGTAGTTCGGTCTGGGGCGTGATCGGATAGCCGAAGTAGGCCTGGCAGCCGGCACGAATGGCCGCTTCGGCAAAAGCAACGTTTCCTTTAAGCAACGCCTGTGGCATGGGCGGCACCTCTATTTTCGGTACGAAAGCGGAAGACGGTAATACAACTGTCGGGGCAGACGGTGGCGCACAACGCGCAGCCCGTGCAGTCGTGGGACGGGTCCATCAGGATAACAGGGCGGTACCCTTTGCTATTTAGCTGCTCGGCAAGGGCAAGGATATCTGGCGGACAGGCTTCCCGGCATAGCTCACACCCCTTACAGCGCTCGACGTCGATGACAACTCGACCTTTCGCCATCTAAAGTTACCTCCAGATTGTAAACGTGGGAAAAGCGGCTCGCTCCATAGATCTCACAGTCCCAGTATTTCAGAAAGGGGCGCTCTTAAGTAGTGACAAATGTCAGTGAAAGCGGCGCGGAAAATCGGAATCGCGCGCGGACCGAGGCGCCGCAACCGCACGATTGCTGACGAGCGAGCCCTTTACCTACCTCTCACCCGGCCCCAGGTGTTGACGACGAAGAGGAGGCAGGCCACCAACAGCAGCGCAGTCGAAAGTAGCTCCACCCACTGCCAGTCCACTCCCTCTGAGAGGGAACGAACGGGCAGGGCCAGCGCCCGTAGCAGAATCGCACCATTCAGGAGTACATAGACCACGCGCCCTAACCGTGGACTTCGCCGGGGCGCCTCCCGGCTGAAGACGGGAAACATCCAGTAGGCGAAGCCAAAGATGAACTGCGTAATCCAGCCCACCATGAAGAGATGGAGGTAGAGGGCGTCCACCCCGGCCCCGGGGATCTGCCAGATGACTCGCGCCGCGCGCAGCACACCCAGCACAAGCGCGGCGAAGAGATAGAGGAGGGCGGTGCGTACATACCAGCGGGTCAGCGGCGGCATTTCATCCCTCCCGCCCCACAACCCGGGGCCAGATGTGCGAGACGAAAGCCAGGGCGGCAAGTAGTTCCAGCAGCCGACCAACCGCCGTTAGCGCGGGTAGATCTTGCACGAGGCTGCCGAGGACGACCAGCACGACCCCTGCGTTGAGCAACACCAGCGCAATGCGAGCCCCGATGACGTTCCCTCTCCGCGGCTGCTCCCACCGCCGGGGCACGATCCAGAAGGCGACGCCCATCGCGAACTGGACCAGCCAGCCGAGCAGCAGGAGCTCCATGTGCGCCGGGCGCAGACGCCAGAGCCAGGGAGCGAAAGCGACGCCTTTATTGGCCAGCATTAATGCCCCGATCGTAAAACCGGTGAGAAGATGAACTGTTGCCACGCGCGTGTACCAGATACTAAGAGGAGGCATAACTATTCAGCTCTCTTCTGCTTGTTGGCGCCGTTCATGGCTGTATCGGCCCCGGCGGCGGGCGCGAGGCCAGGTGGTGTAGGCGAAGCCGAGCGCCGCCGCCCACTGTAATAGCGCCGAGAGCACGAGCAACCAGCCCCATACGCTGCCCGGACGCGGTGTCGCCGCCGGTTCGGCCACCACGCGCAACAGAAGGCCAATATTGAGCAGGATAAAAGTCGCCCACCAGACGGCATCGTGCCGATCACCTTCGCGGGGAGGGGGAAAGAGCCAGTAGACGACGCCAAAGATCAGCTGCGTCACCCAGCCGACGAGAAACAGATGGACGTACACCGGTTGTACGAAAGCCAGGAAGGCCGGCACCGGTGCTAGCCCGCGCAGCGCGAGCCAGACGCCGACGCCAACGGCGGCAAGCAGGTAGAGAAAGGAGCTTTTGAGATACCAGCGGGTTACGGTGGGCATGCTATTAATTCACTGGACGGCTGAGAAAGTGACCATGATCCACAGCCCGCTACTGAGATGAACCGCCACTTCTGTAAAGCCAAAGCGTTTGATATTGGCAAGCGGACGCCGCTTGCTCGCCGCCCACCAGGCGCGGGCGAGAAAGGTAGCGAACGGAAGGGCTGCCGCCCACGGCACGTGCGGCTGGACTGCGGCAAGCGCGACGATGATAAAACCCAGCAGATGGGCACCGACGACAGTGCGTGGCTTCCCTTTCCGACCATAGCGGTCGGCCAGGCGCAGACGCACGTAGAGGACGCTGAGCGTATTTTGCAATGCCATCAGCAGGCCAAGTAGCAGAGCCGCGCGGTCGAGAGCTCCCGTGACGGCGCCATATCCGGCTGGCGCCATCAGCGCCAGCCCACCGGCGCCGGCAAGCTCCATCCACAGAGCGCGCACCCCGGCGCGATGGCTGCGTGCGATACCCACGTAGAGCAACAGCAGAACGAGCACCGGCAAAAACAGCCAGAGCAGAGCCTGTCGGCCCAACAGGAGCAGAGCGCTGAGAGCGAGAAAGGAAAGCAGTGCCAGAACCGTCGTCCAGACTGCGGCAGGCGCACGATCGCTGCGACGACCCCTTCCGCGCCGTATCCGCAGCCACGTCGTTGCTGGTTGGCGCAGGAGAAAGACGCTCAGCCCGCCGATAAAGAGCAGCAGGACGGAGAGGCGTGCGCCCGGCTGCGCGCCTCTACTGACGCCGACTCCTACGCCGACGAGAAGAGGTACCAGTAGCCAGCACCAGCTGCCGTGTTCGACCGGAATGATGAGCGATCTACGGAGGAATTGCTGGCGAAGCGAGCGCCGCTTCCTCGGTGTGGTCGCCGGTGTGCTGTGTTCTGCCCTACGGTGTATCAACGCTGTTGCACCTGTGAGAGCGGTAGCCTTTCCTCAGCGTTTGGCGAGGCCAACTGCCGCCGTGGAAGCAGCTGGCGGATGAGCATTGCGCTGGCGGCGGCGACGGGGCCAACGGTGGCCCAGGCGGCGGCCTGCAGCGTCCAGCGACCTGCCCAGGCAGCAGGCCAGAGGCGCGTCAACGGAATCAGGCTCAGTAGCAGTATGAGCGTCGTGATGGTAAACCAGCGTCGCGCCGGCACAGCCTTTGCGCCCCAGCGATCTCCGGCTGCCGCCAGAAGGCCCAGCGTCACAAAGCCGAGGAGAAGCCAGTGCAGGTAGGAGACGCGCAGCACCATCCGCGATGCCCACTCGGAGCCGGCGGGAAAGGCGATTATCACTAGCGCCGATGCCTTCAGCGTCAGGAAGGCCAGTGGGATCAACCAGGCGCGGGAGCGTGCTGAGCGAATCAGCGCGATGACGTTCGCCAGCAGGCCGCCCGCCACTAGCAGAGCCGCGCCGCCGACGAGCCACCGCACAGACTGCGGCAACGAGCCGCTGGGCAGACTCAGCAGAAAGATTAGGGGGAGTCCGCCCACGAGCAGCGTCTCGCCCCAACGTGCCGCCCGGCAGTGTGCGGCTGCCGGACAGGCTGCGTAAGCCAGCCCAAGCAGGGCCAGCACGAACCAGCCATCGGCGAAGAGGTCGAGGAAAAGGTGCGTTAATCCCAGCGACACGATCGGTGCCTGCACGCCTGAGAGCGAAAGTCCTGCCAGCGCCCACGCACCCAGCGAGGCCAGCACAAGGAAGCCCAGCGCAGCATCCCATAGCCGCAGCGGGTGGTATCTTGGCACTCCACGCGTAGCCCGCACATAGAGCGCGATGAAGAGGTACCAGCCGACGATGTTCAGAGAGGCGGCGACCATGGAAAGTGGAATAACCGCTCTGCCGACGGGCGCGGGGCGGTAGCCGTAGAGGAGAAAGGGGACGAAGGCCAGCAGAGCAAGGCCGATGAGGCCACCGAGTGCCCACTTTATTGCGCGTGACTGCGCTCTGCCCGTCATCTCCGGCAAGCGTGCGGCGATCAGCGCCATCAGCGCCGGCGTGACCCAGCCGAAGTACATGAGGTGGGAGTGCGCATGCCGAATGTTCCCCATCTGCAGACCGGCCGGGTAGCCGGTCAACATGCCGGCGCGCAACAAGGCCCCGGTTGCGCCCGCGAGGATGAAACAGGCGAGGGCGGCGATCCAGATCGGTTGCAATTCACCTTCGGTGCTTTGTTTGCGGTAATGATTCATAGCATGAAGGAACAACGTGACAGGTGTATCCTCGATGGCGGATTCGGTTGGCGCTCTTTAGACCTGCGCTCGTGCGCGCGGCTGATACGGGCAAAGGGGGTCTTCGCCGAGGTAATCACCGCTATCAGCATAGGCTCGCGCACGGGAACCGCCGCAGAGGGCGCGGAATTCACAGCGCCCGCACTTGCCGCCTAGTTTTTCGGGATTGCGTATATCGCGAAAAACACGATTCTCCCGATAGATGTCGACCAGATTTTGCCGGCGCACGTTTCCCGCCGGGTAGGGCAGGAAGCCACTCGGATAGACTTGCCCGACGTGAGAGACAAAGACGACGCCGTTCCCATCGCGGATGCCGAAGGCGCGGCCGACGGGGCTCTGCAGAATCTCCTCCATACCCATCCCCTGGCTTTGCATCTTCAGGTAGGCAATGCGCCGGTAGTGGTGGGCCTCTGTCGTCTTAATCGGGAACGGCGCCTGCCGGTTTACTTGCATGAGCCAGTTCAGGAAGCGCTCGCTTTCTTCCGGAGTGATTGAGGCCAATTCCTCGCCGCGGCCGGTGGCGATCAGGAAAAAGAGCGCCCAGCGCGTCGCCCCAATCTCGCGCACGACCTCATAGATAGCTGGAATGTCGTCCAGGGTCTGCGCCGTGACCATCGTGTTTACCTGAAGCGGCATCCCCGCGGCGCGCGTTCGCTTCGCTGCCTCCACAGTCCAGCCAAAGGAGCCTGGCTCGCCGCGGAAAGAATCATGGCGCTCGCTGTTCGAGCCGTCGAGGCTCAAGCCCAGCCCGAGAACACCCGCGCTTGCAAACTGCTCAACTACCTCTGGCGTAAGGCGGGATGTGCCAGCCGGCGTGATTGAGATGGGAATATTCAGGCTCCGTCCATAAACTATCAGCTCAAACAGATCGGGGCGCTCCAGGGGATCACCCCCGGTGATCACCAGATGAGGCAGGCGGCGCCCGCCAAAGCCGACGATCTGCCGGAAAAGCGCCCTGACCTCCTCCGTCCTCATCTCCAGCGGGTGACGCTGTGCAACCGCCTCGGCGCGGCAATGAAGACAGGCCAGAGCGCAGGCGCGTGTTGCTTCCCAGTAGACGAGCATCGGCGCGCGGTCATAGATGAAGCGCGCGCCAGGGCCGATCGCTAGTTGCTTTTTTTCTGTTGTCTCTAGCTCGGTCTTTTCTGTAGCTATCATCCTTTCTCTCTCTCTGATCTCTCGCTGCGAATATGTGCACACTGTGCCGCTGACCTCGACCGGCAACCGTTGTCGGCGACAGTACCAGATCTGCGCCCAGCGCTCCCCTGCAGATGATCATGTTTAGTTTACGATATTGTCACCTTTCGCTCTTTGCGCTGGCGCAAAGGGCGCGCCTAAGCGGCTCTGCACCGCTGGGCACTCTTGGTCTGAAAGAAAGAAAGGATGTACTATTAAGAAGGCGGCTTGTGCAATTTCGTACAATCTGAAGTTTGATTGGAGTTTGTTTGATGCGCGAGAATCCAAAGATGATGCTTGCCGTCCTGCTCCTCCTCTCGCTCTTGTTGCTCGTGGCGTGTGGGGGAGACGATGCCGACGTGAGCGTCGAGGAAAGCGAGGTTCTTGCGGATGCAGCGGTCGAGGAAGTAGGGGAAGAAGTCACGCTTACCGGTGATCCGGAGGCGGGCGAGGCGCTTTACTTCGCGACAGTAATCGGCGATGCGGCTGCCCCCGGCTGTACTGCCTGCCATAGTATCGAGCCTACTGACAATCCGCTCGAATTCTCTCCCGTGGGGCCGAACCACTATGGTCTGGCCAATCGGGCCGACGACTACGTGGAAGGAATGTCGGCCGAAGCGTATCTTCTCCAGTCTATCGTCGCCCCGGATGCGCACGTTGTGGAGGGCTTCGCCCCCGGCGTGATGTATCAGAACTACGATGAAGATCTGACGGACGAGCAGATTCAGGATCTGGTTGCCTTTTTGCTGATGCTTGAAGGCGACTAGATCACTCGCTATCATACTGTTTTTTGTGCCTTGCCTGGTGGCAGGCCGACTCTTACTTTAGGGAGGCTTTTGAATGGACGCAACCGTAACGCTGGACCGGCGAATGACCTTTACCGCCAAGGCAGATAGTGGGTTCTCGGTCACGCTCGATGCCGATCCGGCCGTGGGCGGCGATGACAGCGGCTTTCGGCCGATGGAGTTGATGTTGCTGAGCCTCGCCGGATGCACGGCAATGGACGTGATCTCCATTCTGCGCAAAAAACGACAGAAGGTGACCGACTTTCAGGTCAAGGTGCACGCCGAACAGGCGGATGAGCATCCCAAAGTCTTCACTGATATTAAGGTAACCTACATCGTCCACGGAACGGACGTCGACCCCGAGGCGGTCCGGCGCTCGATCGAGCTGTCGGAAACGAAGTATTGTCCCGCCCAGGCCATGCTCGTGCAGGCCACGCCGATCACCCACACCTTTGAGATCGTGGAGGTCGACGCATCGGCCTCTACTGCTTAAATCCGGCACTTACTTCACTGCGCAGGCGAGAGCAGCTAATTGCCTTACCATGTTGACTCCTCCGATAGACGACGTGGAGTACGAAGATAGCGCGGAGCGGGTGCGCGTTGTGATGCCCGTCGAGCGTCACCACGCGTTCCTCGCCATGTATACTGTTCTCCTTCTGGTATGGCTTGGCGTTACCTTCTGGATGCTCTTGCAGCTCATCGACACTCCGCTTCGCACCCTCCCCCTGGGATTCGCCGTCGCCTGGGTCGTGATCCTGTTGATCTGGGGCTACGTCTGGTACCGGTTAGGACGTCACGTCTGGCGCTGGTGGCAGTATTACGCTGCCAGCCGCGAGATCCTTTACGTCTACGACGACCTCCTGGTGGTCCGCCGCCCATTGTCAATCTTCGGCGTGACGGACGGCTACGACATGGAGCACGTCAGCCCCTTCTACTACAGCGACAAACAAGAAGCAGTCGCCTTCAGTTATGGTTCCCGGGGGGGATATTTTGGCCATGCCCTGCCGGAGACCGACGCACGCCGTCTGATTGGGTTGCTAAACCGCCGCTTCTTTGGCGGTGCCTCTCCACCTGCCGGGGAGCGTTAATCCTTATTCCAGCAGGTAAAGATCTTTACTGCTAAAGAACTCTGCGGCGAGAAGGAAGAGAACGGTCGCGTAAAGGAGCAGGATCGCCGGCGCCAGCGCCTGAATGGGGCGGAACCCTCCGGCCTGTACGGCAGCGGAGAGGGCCTGGAATGGCCAGAAAACCAGCTCAAACAGCTCGCCAATGAAGCTCGCGCCGCTCTCGTCGAACCAGAGCGAGAAGCGGTTAAAGAGGTTCCCGGGAAGCACCCAGCCGCGCTGATAAAACCATCCCCCAATCCTGCCCAGTCGTTCGCCTAGCCAGCCGGCGCCTGTGCCTTCCAGCTCCTGCCCGAAAAGGAAAAGTGCCAGCAGACCGTAGATGTACACGCGCGACCAGCCGGCGGTGACGAGATCTGAGGCGTGCAGCGCCAACGTAACAGCCAGGATGTTGCCTGCCACCCAGATGGGCGGAATCTCCAAAATCTGCGCGAATGTCAGCGACGGCCCACGATAGGCGGCGAGAATGGCAAGCAGAAGCTGGAGGAGGCCGCTGAAGAGGAGGGTGCTAATCAGCACGCTGGTCAGGTGCTCGACCCGGCTGGAGAGACGCACGAGAAGCGGGTAGTTTACAGCGCTGTTCGCGCGGGCAGCAATCGATAGGGTCACCAGGAAAGAGAGCCCCGCCCCAAAAAGCCCGATGACTAGAGTATAGTACGCAGCGTCGGGCGTTTGTTGCCCGGGATCGAAGAACAGACGCCAGACGGCAAGTGTCAGCAGCGTGTAGAGTAGGCCTGCCAACGAAAAGGCGAGGGTGCGGAAGAGATAATGCGTCAGTGTGAAGATCCGTCGTGCCACTGCACTGCCTCCGCATAAAGCTCTTCTAGCGTCGTCCGTTTCTGCTCTACACGCACGACGTCAAATCCGGTCCCCACGAGCAGACTCAACACGTAACGGCGCAGTCGAACTGCATCCTCTTGCAGGACAACGATGTTTTCGGTTACCTCGATGTGTGGATGGAGCGTTTTGAGCATGGAGAGGACCGGCGCCAGATCGTCTGCCGCGGTGATCGTAACCTGGGGGCGGAGGGCCAGCGCCTCGCGCATCGTACCCTGATAATGAATCTGCCCCTGTTTCAGGATGACGAGATAGGTACAGATTCGCGTCACTTCCTGTAGCTGGTGCGAGCTGAGCAAGATAGTGTGTCCCGTCGCGTGCAACTCGCCGATGATCTGCGCGATGTCCGCCTGGCCCTCAGGATCGAGCCCGTCAGTCGGTTCATCGAGGAGCAGCAGGGGCGGGCGACCCAGCAAACTCTGGGCCAGCATCAGGCGCTGGCGCATGCCCCGCGAGCAGTCGCTGATCCGCTTCCCGGCGGCGCCCGTCATACCGACCTGGGCCAGCGTCTGGTCCACTGCCGCCTTCAGCTGCCGTCCGGGAAGCGCGCTGAGGGCGGCTGTCATCCGTAAATAGTCACGAACGCGCATCTGATTGGGAAAAAGCAAGCGCTCTGGCTTGAAGCCAATGCGGGGCCAGCCGTCGCCGTTGGCCCGGATCACGCCGCTGTCGGGATTAAGGAAGCCGCCGATCAGCTTGAAGAGCGTCGTCTTACCGGCTCCATTCGGCCCAAGCAGGCCCACCACCTCCCCACGGGGAACGGTGAAGGAGACGTCGTCGACGGCGACGAGGGAGTAGTAACGCTTGGTGACGTTTTGCAGTGTAATCACGTTCTTTCGTACACACTAATTAAAGCCCGGCCCCCCGGTCGGGTTACCGCAGCCCTGCAAACAGGCGCCGGTGAGTGTACCACAGCGAGAGCAGAGAGCAATCGACCCCTTCTCCTGTCAGAGCGCGGTGTCGCACTGTGCAGGGGTGAGATAAATTGCCGATAAGGCAAGGAGGGCACGAGTAGACGAGGCAACTTGTGCTTGCTATAATGCACCGTTCTAATTCTAACCGAGAGAGACGCCCATTGTAACCGCACTGGTGGCGTCGCCAGTTTAATGGTAGTTGAATTGAGGAGTGTACATGGATCTGCAACCACTCGCACCCTATCTGAGCATTATCGAAATCATTCTCGCCGTCGTCGTAACAGCGCTGGTGCTATTCCAGGCCAAGGGCGCTGACCTCGGGGGTTTCCTGGGCGGCGGCGGCTTTGAGGGCGGCTATCGCACCAAGCGTGGTGTCGAGGCAACGCTCCATCGGGTGACGATTTACTTCTGCATCGCCTTCTTCGTGGTTACCCTGCTGACGTTCATTGCGTGGGGCCAGGCTGCGTAGCCACGCCCTGATTCTTGCCTCCTGACGGAAGGCGGGCCGTTTCATGATCTCCAAACCGAATATCCGCTGGCAGCTCCTGTTGGCTGTACTCTGCCTCGGGTTGGTGCTGGCGCTTCTCTCCTATCAGGCGCAGTCAGCCAGCCTCTGTACCACGCGCGTTCCCGCTGCCGGGGGTCGTCTCGTGGAAGGGGTCGTTGGCGCGCCGCGACACCTTAACCCTCTACTCAGCGATCCGAATCCGGTCGATCGCGAGCTGACGAGTCTTATCTTCGACGGACTGACCCGTATGGACGCCGAGGGACGCCTCGTGCCCGCCCTGGCGCGTGGCTGGACAGTTGAGGAGGACGGGCGGACGGTACACTTTTCACTGCGCGATGACGTTGTGTGGCACGACGGAGAGCCGCTTACGGCTGACGATGTCGTCTTTACCTATTCGCTATTGAAGGATGAAGGCTTTCCAGCGCCCGCTGCCGCGCGCCAGCTCTGGCAAAGCGTGGCGATCACGAGGACCGGCCGGCTCAGCGTCACTTTTACGCTGCCCGAGCCTTATTCTCCCTTTTTAGAGGCGACCACGCGCGGCATCCTTCCTGCGCACCTGCTGAGTGACGTCGCGCCGGCAGAAATTCCGGAGCACGACTTCAACATCCGACCGGTCGGCACAGGACCTTTCCTGGTTCCCGCTGGCGAGAACTGGCAACGCGCCGGTCGCCTGCGGCTGGCGCCTAACCCGCAGGCGTGGCAGGCTTTTCAGGTGGACGGCGTCGAATTCCGCTTCTACCCCGACCGCGATCTCCTGCTGGAGGCATATCGCGCCGGCGCTGTCCAGGCGATAAACAACGTGCCGCCGGTCATGATCCCCGAGGTTGCCGCTCTGGCCGATGTCCGCCTTTACACGGCGCCGCTGCCCCGGTACACGCAGCTGCTCTTCAACCTGACTGAAGAGGGTCATCCTGCCCTCGGGGATCGCCAGGTGCGGCACGGGCTGGCCCATGCACTCGACCGGGAGATGCTGATCGGCGGCGCACTGAACGGGCAGGGGCTCCCGTTATACGGGCCGTATCCGACTCAGTCATGGGCGTACAATCCCGCCGCGCTCTCCATTTACGCGCATAATCCATTTTCTGCTACCGTCCTGCTTGACGAAGCAGGTTGGACGCTGGCGGAAGGGGCGGCATTGCGGGCACGGGAGGAGGAGCCGTTTTCGCTGCGCCTCCTCTTCCTGGACACGCCCCGGCAGGAGCGCCTGGCGGCAGCGCTCGCGGCGCAATGGGCGTCGGTCGGCATCGGCGTGGATCTGATTGCAGTCGAGGCGGCTGCCCTGCGTAATGCGCTGGCTGAGCGGGCCTTTGACGTAGCGCTGATCGACATCGCCGCGACCGGCGACCCGGACCTCTACGATTTCTGGAGTCAGGAGGCGATCGTAAAGGGGCAGAATTACGCGGGGTGGAACGACCGCCGCGCTAGCGAGGCGCTGGAGATGGGGCGCCAGCTCTGGGATCTGGACGAGCGGCGTATCTACTACGACGCCTTCCTGCGTATCTTCAGCCGTGAGCTGCCGGCTCTCACCCTCTACCAGCACGTCTATACTTATGCAGTGGGCGAGAGCATCAAGCAGTTGGAGATCGGGCGCATCGACCATCCCCGAGAACGTTACGAAACCCTTTCCGACTGGTTCCTGCTGTATCGTGATGTCGCCGTCTACTGTCCGGAACAGTAATTCTGCCCTACACTAGGGGCGCAGGCTCGAGTCCCATCAGCGCCGAACCACGCTCTCGCGCGGTACCGTGGTTCACGACTGCAGCATATTTCAGGAGGACCCCGTGTACGACCTCGATCATCTTCGCGCTTCGGAGTTCCCGATCAGCGAACACGCAATTTACTTTAACCACGCGGCCATTTCCCCGCTGCCCGCGCGCACTGTGCGGCGCATGCAGTGGATCACGGAACGGCTGGCGCACGACCCGACTGCTACCTTCGTCGAGCATGTGATGCCGATGATGGACACGCTGGATGGTGATCTGGCAGCATTGATCAATGCCGCCGATCCTGTCGAAATTCAGGCCGTCTCTACGACGTCGGCAGCGCTCAACGCCGTCGCTCAGGCGATTGAGTGGAAGGCAGGGGATAACGTACTCTTCTGCGAGGTGGAGTTTCCGTCCAACGCCTTTCCCTGGATGCTCCTGGAGCGGAAGGGGGTAGAGGTGCGGCAGGTTCCGGCAGTAAATGGTGGGCTAGAGCTCTCCGCGCTCGTCCCCCTGGTCGACGAGCGGACTCGCCTCGTCGCCGCCAGCGCGATCCAATTTTTCACCGGCCACCGCACCAATTTGCACGCCGTTGGCGCCTTTTGCCGCGAGCGGGGTATCCTCTTCGTCGTCGATGCCATCCAGGCCATCGGTCATATGGTGATCGACGTCCAGGCGATGAATATTGACGTTTTGGCCAGCGGGGGGCAGAAGTCGCTCCTGGCCGCTCCTGGGACTGGCTTCCTCTACGTGCGGCAAGATCTAGCCGAGCAGCTACAACCACGTGGCCTGGGCCCCAATGCTACGCAGAATTACCATCAGTGGCTGGACTACGATCTAACGCCGCTGCCGGGCGCTGATCGCTTTGCCATGGGGACGCCCGACGTTGTGGGACTGTACGCCATGAAGGAAAGCGTGAGCCTGCTGCGCGAGCTGGGTGTCGCCAACATCGACCGTCACACGACAGCGCTGGCGGCAGAGGCGATTGCCATGCTGGAGCGGTTGGGGTGCAACTGCTTGACGGAGCCCGGGCAGGGCCCCATTGTCACCTTCGATCCGGAGATGTCAGAAGCGGACGCCCAAGCGCTGGTTAACCGGCTTCAGGAAGAGCAGATTACCGTTTCGTTGCGCCACGACCCGAACCACAATCCCTACATCCGCCTCTCATTTCACGCCTACAACACGAGCGATGAACTGCGGCGTTTTGAAGCTGCGTTCAAAGCGCTCATCTAATTCGCGAGAAATATGTTCCTGGGAGCGCTCCGCAGGGTAGGGAGCTCTCTGGAGGTGAGGGTTATACCTCCATCGCTTCCGCGCTGATCGTGCGCCGGCTCCACCACAAGAGAAGCATCGTCGCCGAGATCAGGGTAAAAGCAATTAGCGCCATGAAAGGGATGGTGACGAAACCAAAGTGATTGACGTACCGGACGGCGCAGGGAACGCCGGCGCGACAGACATCCGTCGTCGAGATGATCCCCAGTTGCGTAAGGTAGTGGTACGTAGAGACAAAGATGCCGGTGAGGGAGAGGGGCAGCACGTACCAGGGCAGCAGCTCATCCCGGAGAATTAGGCCTACGAGGATGATCAGCGTCAGCGGGTACATCAAGATCCGCTGGTACCAGCACAGGACGCAGGGAATAAAATCGCGTATCTCGCTATAGTACAGGCTACCGAGCGTAGCTATCAGAGCCACAACCAGCGCGAAGGCGACTCCGTACTGGTCCCACAGATAATATCTTTGCTCTCTCTCAACGATCTCTGTCATTTCATCCTCGTATAACTTTCACTCTCTGGCTTACATCATGCTCAGCGTTGGCTCGTCCTCGACCTGGCTCTCCCACCAGGCGCGGATGCGGCCGCCGACAGGACGGCCGATAAAGGAATCGGCCAGCGCGACCGCCTCCCATAGCCGCGCAAAGTCGACTCCGGTGCCCAGTCCCATCTTGTAGGCCAGAAAGACCAGATCTTCGGTCGCCAGATTACCGGCCGCCCCAGGAGCAAATGGGCACCCGCCCAGGCCGCCGACGCTGCTATCCAGCGTGCGCACGCCGGCAGAGATCGCCGCCGTGGCATTCGCCAGCCCCAGCGCCTGCGTGTCGTGCAGGTGAACGGCCAGACGGCGCATATCAGTGCGCCGGCCGATTGCCTCCAACAGTCGCCCGACGTCAACCGGATTAGCGTAGCCGATGGTATCGGCGATTGCCAGTTCGTCTGTGCCCATCTCCCACGCCCGCTGAGCATAGGCCACAGCGTGCTGCGGCGCTATCGGGCCTTCAAAGGGACAGACCCACGCGGTCATGAGGTAAATGCGCGTCCAGACGCCATCCTGCCGGGCGCGCGCCGTGAGGCGCGCCAGAATTTGGAATGCTTGTGCGGTAGACATGCGCGTGTTGCGCTGGCTGAACGTTTCGCTGACGGCCACGCCCAGCGCCATGCGTCGGCAGCCTGCTTCATAAGCGCGATCATACCCTACCTCGTTCAGGACCAGCCCCACCAGGTCGACCGGTTGCTCGGCGTGCTCGTCGAGCGCCGCCGCCATCACTTCGTCGGCGTCGGCCATCTGAGGCACCGCCTTTGGATGCACAAAGCTGGTCACCTCAACCGTAGGCAGCCCCGCCTTGACCAGGGCGTCGATTAACTGCAACTTCTGCGACGTGCTCACAGGAACGGCCTCATTTTGCAGGCCGTCTCGCGGTCCCACCTCATAAATGTGGATGGTGTCGTTCATCGTTCTATCGCGTTATAGGCGCTTGCGCCGGGGAGTCGGGCGAGGGGCTATGCCACCGCTGTTCGCTCGCGCAGGAGTTCCATCAGCCGTGAGACCACCATATCCAGCGCGACCTTGTTAAGGCCGCCTTCGGGAATGATGACGTCTGCGTATCGTTTGCTCGGCTCCACAAATTCAAGGTGCATGGGGCGCACAGTGCCCAGATATTGCTTGACGATCGAGCCGAGGGAGCGGTCGCGCTCTTCCATGTCACGAATCATACGCCGGATAAAGCGGACATCCGCATCGGTGTCGACGTATACCTTGATGTCCATCAGATCGCGCAACAGCTTGTCAGCAAAGATGAGGATACCCTCCACCAGAATAATTGGACTTGGCTGCACGAGGGTTGTCTCCTCGGTGCGCCGGTGGCGGGTAAAGTCGTAGCGCGGCACCTCCGCCGCCTCTCCGCTCAGTAACTGTTGGATGTGGCTGACCATCAACTCCGTGTCCAGAGAGTTGGGGTGATCGTAATTCAGCCGTGCGCGCTCCTCCAGGGGTAGATGGTCAAAGTCCTTGTAGTAGCGATCATGCGCCAGGTAGGCCACGCGCGAGGCCCCGACGGCGTCGAGAATTGTGTGCGCGACGGTCGTTTTCCCGGAGGCGGTTCCTCCGGCGACCCCGAAGACAACCGGTTTCTCTTCACTCATCGCGCTCGTATCCCGAAAGTTTTATAACTGGGAGCAGACAACCGGAAACATCCGGCGTACGGTACGGAGATTATCTTATCACCATCTACAGAGAAGGCCAGTGAGGGGTGTTACGCGAACGTCAGGTGTTTAGCGCGCGCTCGCCGGCTGGCAGAGATGTTGCCCCGCGCCTGCCCTAATCCTCCGCCAGTGTCTCGGCAATTCGCCGCTCTAGCTTGTCGAGATCCCAGTTACCCTGCTGCTGGATAATCGTGCGCAGCATTGGGTCGATCTCCCGCACGGTTTCCAGGATATCGATCAACAATTCATACTGCTCCGTCGCCCGCGTGACCTCGCGCGGCGTCTCCACCATGTCGCGCAAGATCGTCCCCTCCGAGCGAGAGGCAACAACCGGCTCCCGCGCCCCTTCGACGTAAACGCGCGTGCGCTTTCCCGGCCCGCGGCCGCCCTCTTCCTCAATTGGCTCCAGCCCTATGATCCGGTCGGCGCGGAAATATTTGCCATAGCCGAGCGGTACCATGATCCCGCTTTCTACTCTCATCGTCGTCTCCTTTACTCGCCGTAGGCCATCGTGGTCAAAAGGGCATTTTCAGATTGGCGCGAATCGAGGCGCGTGTGCTGGACAATGATCCGTACGTCCGATTCGATAACGCTCGAGAAGGGGGTGCCCGGGGCGATCGGTTCAGGATCAGTCAGGTTGTTAAAGCGGAGATGCTTCGTACGCCGGGCAGGCACCGTGATCTCATAAGGGCCAACGGGCTCGCGATCGGTGTAAAAGATGGTGATCTCTATGTGCGCATCCTGATCGGAAGCATTGAAGAGACAGGCCACCTCATGGCTGGTCATCTCTGGCTCGGGTCCGTTGCTCCACGCCGGAATATAACCCTCGGCAATTGCCCACCGTTTACGCCCAATCGCTTCCACCGTTGTCCTCCATCACTCTTCTTAACCGTCTTCGGTCAGGCTCGGGCAGCTCTACCCGTAAAAAGGGAACAACCACCGCTCATTCGCGGCGCGGAATGGTCAGCCGATTGTGGACGTCGCGCACGCCGCGAATTGTCTCGAGCGCGTCTTCAGCCGCCCGTTTCTGCCGCCGGTCGGCGGCCGTCCCGCTGAGCGTGATCTCTCCCTGCTCGACGGAGACCTCAATTTCGCCTGCATCCACCTCGCCGTGCTGCGTCAGGCGGTGACAGGCCTCTTCAAAGATGCTTTCGTCGGCGCGCCGGTAGCCCTTAGGCCCTTTGCCGCTGTGGGGGCCGCGCTGCCGCCAGGGAGGGCCTTCCGCCCCCTGTTCTGCGGCGGCGATATCGTGTTCCTCCCCATGCCTGTAGCCGTAGTCCCGTCTTTCTGGTTCGAAACCTTGCCATTGGCCACCGTGTTCGCGTGAGTAGTCATACCCTTCCGGATAGGCGTGGCGACTGCGGCGGTAGGTGTAGCGACTGCGATAGCCGGGCCCGTAGTCGCGCCGCTCCGGCTCAAAGCCCTGCCACTGGCCGCCATGCTGTTCGCCGTAGTCGTAGCCGCCACCGGCTGGCTGCTCGTCCGGTTGCTTCTCCTCTGTGTTTCCCTGGT
>JAWVYW010000052.1:0-22699 GCA_033722535.1 Promineifilaceae bacterium (SeqCode) | reverse complement strand
CGGCACGTTCTGGGACGGCCGGGCGACAGGCGAACAGCTGGGTGACCCGGCCGCGGACCAGGCACTGGGCCCCTTCCTCAATCCGGTTGAGCAAAACATGCCGAACGCGCAGGCGGTCTGTGAACACGTGGCGGCCTCAAAATACGCGGACCTCTTTGAGAAGGTCTGGGGCGCGGGCTCGCTCGACTGCAGCGATGCCGGCATCGCAGAAACGTACGACCAGATCGGGCTATCCATCGCGGCCTACGAAGGGTCGCCCGAGGTCAATCCGTTTAGCTCCAGGTTCGACGCTTACTGGGCCGCGTGCCTGGAGGCGGGTAACAGCGAAGAGGCGTGCGGGCGTGCCCTGGGTGAACAGGCCGTGCTCGATCCGGGCGGCATCCTGACCGCCCAGGAGTTCGACGGCCTTATCGAGTTCGGCGAGTACTGCTCAGAGTGCCACACCAGCCACGTAGCTGGGCCGGGTGGCGTGCCCCCCCTCTTCACCAACTTCAGGTACGAGAACATCGGCGTGCCGCCCAACCCCGAAAACCCGTTCTATGAGATGGACGAGGTCTACCTTGAGGACGGCTCGCCTATTAATCCCGAGGGCGAGCACTTCGTCGATTACGGGCTGGGCGACTTCCTGAGAACGCGTGAAGAGTGGAAGCATCTGGCCTACGAGAATGACGGCAAGTTTAAGGTGCCGACGGTGCGCAACGTGGACGCGCGCGTGGGCAACGGGTTCCCCAAAGCCTACATGCACAATGGCGTCTTCAAGAGCCTCGAGGAGGTCGTCCACTTCTACAACACGCGCGACGTGCCCGAGGAGATGTGGCCGGCTCCAGAAGTCGATAGAAACGTGAATAGCGAGCTCCTGGAAGGGGTCCCTCTGGGCAACCTCGAGCTCGACGCCGAAGCGGAAGCGGCGATAGTCGCCTTCCTGAAGACCTTGACGGACGGTTACTCCCGCTAGCCTAGGCGCCTGTGGCGGGAGGACGTTCCTCCTGTGGCGAAGCTGTCGTCGCCTCGCTGTACGCGGACGCGGCTAAGGACATTTACGCCGCGAGGGCCGTGTGTCGCTCACGGATGGTAGAGCAAGAGCACGGCGCCCGCATCCGGCGGTGCATATGATGCTTTTCCTCGCTCAGCGAGCAGCCGAAAGCGCCGATGGCGATCGCATCGGTGACCCAGAAGCGGTGCCGGAGATCGAGCCGCTCGCGTTGAAGGGGAGCCGGCGCTTTCGGCGGCGGCATTGTCAGCCACCGGCGGAGGGCGGCTACCCTCAGACGGCTGCGCCTGCAGGAAGCGGCTGTTCCTTCAGCTCCTTAGCTTGTCGGAACGGAGACGGGGTTGGCCTCAGGTGGGGCGACGAACATTCACCGCCGAAGGCCCCTTCTGCCCCTGCTCCACCTCAAAGAGCACCTGCTCGCCTTCCTGGGGTACCTGGGCCGCCGGATCGCTCATCTCATTCGCGTGGACGAAGACATCGCTCCCATCCTCCCGCTCGATGAAGCCGTAGCCCTTGACGGGATCAAACCACTTAATTGTGCCAGTCTCTGTCTGTGCCATAATTGTCCTCTCTTTTGTATGCGGGCGCCGGTCTCGACGCTCCTGCACCATCGGCGCCGCTAAGAAAAGACGCCGAGCGCGCAAGCGGTTGGCCGCTGATCCTTCTGGCGCGCCTGTTTCTGGTGCACTGTTGTACGCCAGGCCAAGAGTAGCCTGCTTGGCGAAGCGGCGCAAATCTAGGATCCGCAGGGAGAGGGGCGGAGAGCAGATTGCCCATGCTCCACAACGCAGCCTCCGCTACAATGGGGCACGCTAGCACTCAGGTAGCTCTTTCGTAGATAGTTCTAGGAGAAAGCGCATGATTCTGACACTCCTGGTGATCATCGGCGTTGTCTCGCTGATGATCTTCTTCAACGCTCTTTACGTCGCGGGCGAGTTTGCGGCGGTGAAGGCGCGCAAATCCCGCATCGTCCGCGACGCCCGCGCGGGGAGCCGCCCGGCAAAACAGCTGCTTCCCGTGCTCAAAGACACGCAGCGGCTGGACAACTACATCGCCGCCAGTCAGGTGGGAATCACCCTCTCCAGCCTCACGCTCGGCATCTACGGTCAGAACGCCGTCGCGCCGCTCATCGAGCCCCTGCTGCTGCGGCTGCCCTTCGTGGACCAGGAAGCGGCCGCGGCGGGCACGGCGGCCATCCTCATCCTGATCCTCTTCACCTCGCTGCAGGTTATCTTCGGCGAGCTCATTCCCAAGTCGCTGGCCATCCAGTATCCGGAGCGCGTGGCAAAGGCGACGGTCTATCCGATGCGCTTGTCGGCGGATATCATCCTGCGCCCCCTGATCATCTTTCTCAACGGCAGCGGCGTGCTGCTGCTGCGGCTGATGGGGCTGGGCCACGGGGGCGGGCACAAGCACGTCCATTCGCCGGAGGAGGTTCAGCTGCTCATACAGCAAAGTTTTGAAGGCGGCCTGCTCGACGCGCGCGGGCAGGAGCTGCTGAACAACGCCTTCCGCATCGCCGACGTGACGGTGGGCGAAATCGACATCCCCCGGCAGCGCATCGGCGCTATCCCGGTCGAGACGACGGTGGAAGAGGCGTTACGCTACGCCGATAAGTCGGGCCACACACGCACGCCCGTTTACGAGGGCGACGTCGACCACATCCGCGGCTTCGTACACGTCAAGGACCTCTTCCGCATCTACAACGCCCGCGGCGGCGACGCCGCCATCGGCAGCGTGGTGCGCAAAGCAGCGTTCGTGCCGGAGACGACGCCGGTGAAGGAGGTGTGGAACAGGTTGCGGCGGGACGGGCGCTATCTGGCGATCGTCACCGACGAGTTTGGCGGCACCGCCGGGATGGTCACCTGGGAGGACCTGCTGGAGGAGCTGTTCGGAGAGCTACGCGACGAGTTCGACGAGGCAGAGGAGCCGCTGATTCACCCCATCGGCGAGAACGCGTACCGCATCAAAGCCGAAACCCCGGTCAGCTACCTCAACAGCCGCTATGGCCTGAACCTGCCCACGCGGCGCATTCACTCCGCCGGCGGCCTCGTCATGAGCCGACTGCAGCGCCTGCCAGAGGTGGGCGACAGCGTTACCTTGGAGGGGGCGGAGTTCACCGTCGAAAAGCTGGGAAAGCGCGCGCCGGAGATGCTTCGGCTGCGCCTCATCGAGCGGGCCTCCATTACCGCCACTGCGGAGGAGGGACATTAAATGGCACTCCTGATCCCCCTGATCATTATCCTCATCCTCGTCCTGCTGAACGGCATGTACGTCGCCGCCGAGTTCGCGATCCTCGGCGTGCGCGAAACGCGCGTCGCCCAGCTGGCGCGGGAGGGCAATAAGACCGCACAGCGGCTGCTGCGTACACTGGAGGACCGGGCGCAGGTCGACCGCTACATCGCCTCCGCCCAGCTGGGCATCACCATCGCCAGCCTGGGGCTGGGCATGTACGGTGAGCCGGCAATTGCCCACTTCATCGAAGAGCCGCTGCACGACTACTTCGGCCTCGAAGGCGCCGCGGTGCACACGGTCGCCTTTCTCATCGCCCTCGGGCTGATCACTTACTTGCACGTCGTCGTCGGTGAGATGGTCCCGAAATCGCTGGCCCTGCAGTTCGCCGAACGAACGGTGCTCCTGCTGGCGCGGCCAATGGCCCTGATGCAGACGATCTTCGGCCCGGCGATCACGGTACTCAACGGGATCGGCATGGCCGTGCTCAAGGCCCTGGGCGTGCCGCCGCCAAAGGAGAAGAGCCGCCTGCACACGCCGGACGAGCTGGAGATGATTATCTCCGAGGGCGTCGTCGGCGGCGTCATCGAGGCGCACCAGTTCGCCCTTTTCGAAAATATCTTCGACCTCGACGACCTGGACGTGGACGAGATGATGACGCCGCGGGTTAAGGTCGACGCCGTGTCCCTCAGCGTGGACGAGGAGACGCTGGCGCGCAAATTCGGCAGCTCCCCCTTCTCCCGCTTTCCTGTCTACGAAGGCAGCATAGACAACATCGTCGGCGTCGTGCACATCAAAGATTTTGTCAACCAACAGCTCGAAGGCCGTCCCTTCGACATGCAGCAGCTGATGCACGAGCCACTCTTCCTGCCGCGCTCCGCCTCCGCCTACGAGTTGCTGTCGGCGTTCGAGACGCACCGCGTGCACCTCGCCGTCGTCCTCGGCGAGTACGGCGGCACGACGGGCATCGTCACGTTGGAGGATCTGCTGGAAGAGGTCGTAGGCGAGGTCTGGGATGAGTTCGACATCGACCCCCACGACCCCGTCACCGTCCTCGGCCCCGGTCATCTGCTGGCCCAGGGGAGCGCCCGCCTCGACGAGGTGAAGCCCTACGTCGACCTGACTCCCTACGCCGAGGACGTGACTACTGTCGGCGGTCTGATGCTCGCCAATCTCAACCTGCCCCTCCACCGCAACGATCAGATAGCCTTCGACGACGTCACCCTGTGCATCGAGGATCTGGAGGGGATGACGGTGGAGGCAGTTTCGATCTTTTTCCCACCTGAGGAGGCGGAAGCGAGCGAGGCAGAGGCGAACGCGGGCGGGCACTGAGAAGTTCATTTCCAACTGCTTAAACGCTCCGGCGATCGCTTTGGGGGCGCCTGCTCAAGCCGTTCCGCCGCCGAATGCCGCGCGAGCGGCGGCGGCGAAGGCGCAGGATCCGGCAGTCGTGTGTAGACCAGATGAGCCTCCCGGCGCAACTTGCGACGGTATCTACCCGCGACGGTGGCTTGACAGGCACAATGGAATCGTGTACACTGCCTCCTATACTAACCAATTGGTATAATCACGCGCAATGGTTGGATCAACACGCGACATCATTTTGGAGAAAGCAGCCGATCTGCTCGAGCGGCAGGGCTATCATGGCACTGCCCTGAACCAGATCGTGCAGGAAAGTGGCACGCCGCGCGGCAGCCTCTACTACTACTTCCCCGAGGGCAAGGAGGAGCTGGCCGCGGAAGCGGTGGTGCGGCGCTCGCGGTTGATGAACGAGAGCATCAGCCGTCGTCTGCGCGCACATGACGATCCGGTCGAGGCAATCGTCAAATTTGCGCTCGGGCTGGTTGAGTACCTGGAAAAGAACGACTGCGACGTCGGCGCGCCGTTTGCCACCGTCACTCTCGAGTCGCCGGCGACCGGCGAGCGGGTGCGCGAGGCGTGTCAGAAGGCCTATGAGCGTCTGCGCGCCCCCTTTGAAGAGAAGCTCCGCGACGGCGGCTTCACACCCGAGCGAGCAGCGTCGCTCTCGCTGATGATCACCGCCGCGCTGGAGGGGGCAATTATCCTCGGGCGCGCCCAACAGTCGGCGGAGCCAGTGCGTCACGTCGCCGCCGAGATCCGCCATCTGCTGGAGTGCGCGCGCCGGTAGAGGGACCGCGCTATCTGGCGCGCTCTTTTTTTGTCCCTTTTATACTAACCGACCAGTATAGAGAGCGGCATTCTGTCTGAATTGATAAAGCAGCATCCGCCCCGCTAAAGGCAGAGCTGCCCAAAGGCGCTCGAGGCAGCGCAAAGGAGAAAGATAAAGATGAAGCAGACAGAAACAGTAGACGGTAAGAGAGCGCTGATCACCGGCGGCACCGACGGCATCGGCAAGGAAGTGGCGCGCGGACTGGCGCGGCAGGGGGGTGAAGTCATCATCGCGGGGCGTAATAAGGAGAAGGGGCGCGCTGCCGCCGCCGAGCTGAATCGGGACGCCGGACGGCAGGCGGTGGCGTTCGTCCCCGCCGACCTCTCCCTGATGGGCAACGTCCGGCATCTGGCGGAAACGGTCCTCCGCCGGCAGGGCCGCCTCGACCTCCTCGTGCACAGCGCTGGTGTCATCCACACCGGCTTCGAGCTGACGGAGGAGGGGCTAGAGACGAACTTCGCCACCAACTATCTCAGCCGCTTCCTGCTTACCCATTTGCTGCTCGAGCGCCTGCAGGCGAGCGCACCGGCGCGCGTGCTCATCATCGCCGCGGCGCGGGGCAAAGGCAAGCTGAACTTTGAGCAGATAGAGCGCCCCACCCGCGGCGGCATGCGCGCGCTCGGCCAGTCGCAGCTGGCGAACGACATCTACACCATGGAGCTGGCGGCACGGCTAGAAGGCAGCGCGGTGGAGGTAGCCGCCATCCACCCCGGCGCCGTCGACACCAACATCCGCCGCCAGTTCCCCGGCTGGCTCAACAGGATCATGGGGTTGCTCTTCGGGCGCATGGTGATGACGGCGGCGGAGGGAGCGGAACTGCCCCTGTGGCTGGCAACGAGCGGGGAAAGCATCAACGGGCGGCTCTTCAAGCCGCAGCGCAATGAGATCGTACCCGCCGCCTCCGTGCTCGATCTGGAGCAGCGCCGGCGGCTGTGGGAAGTGAGTACGGCGCTGGTCGGCGTCGAGGAGCGGCAACCAGCGTGAGCGACCGAACCGTTCGTGGGTAGGCCGAACGATAGGGGCAGGCTGTGTGATGCCCGCTTCTCTACCTTGACCGGGCTTGCCAGCTACTCGGTGTAGCGGGTGTCGCCCCGCACAATGCCCGGCGAGGAGCGGGGCGCACCTTGTCGCCCGCAGAGCCTATCAGGAGCGCAGGGCCGCGCGATATCTGTTATAAAGAGTGCACAAAAATAGCCCTCCCATTTCAGCACCTTTGTCCAGTGGACAGCACTCCGGCGTCCCCGTACACTGAAGCGTGACTACTTATACTGCTTTCCAGAGGACAACTGAGTCTACTTGCCGCATGATGCGCTTTAACCGGATCGCCCCCGCCCAGAGCAGCTACGCGAACGCCTACTACTATTTTCGGGCTCTGAAAACGCGCGGGCAGCCGGTGCGATAGCAACGCGACGCCGGACCACCACCAGCCGTTCACAGGGCTGCCCGCAGAGGGCAGCCCTTTTTTGTTGTTTCACCCGATGGAGGAACGAGGCATGAGTGAAAAGAAAAACGGGCCGACGACCGGCAGCGCCGGCGCGAGCACCGTCTGTCGCGGCATACGCGGCGCAACGCAGGCGGCGGGCAACGAACGGGAGGCGATTCTGAGCGCCACGCGCACACTGTTGCGGGAAATCGTCGCCGCAAATGTCATTGAGCCGGAGGATATCGCCAGTATTTTCTTTACCGCCACACCCGATCTCGACGCCGCCTGCCCGCCGCTGGCAGCGCGCCAGCTCGGCTGGACGCTGGTGCCGTTGCTCGGCGCGCAGGAGATCGACTTCGCCGGCAGCCTTCCGCGCACCATCCGCGTCCTGCTGCACTGCAACACGACGCGCAGCCAGGCGGAGATGCGCCACATCTACATCAACGGCGCCGAGGTGCTGCGCCCCGACCTGGCGCCGCTGCCGATCGACACGAACGCTGGTACCCCCGAAAGTATGGCGGTCGCCACGCCCGGCGCCACCCACAAAGGAGAAAGCTCCTCATGATTATCGTCATTTCACCCCAGGCCACCGAACTGGAGCTGCAGAGCGTGCTGAAGTGGATCGCCGAGCACGGCTACGCCGCCCACCTCTCCCGCGGCGAGGAGCGGACCATCGTCGGCGTGATCGGCGACGAGCGCCCGCTGGACCGCGAGCAGGTCGAGCGGCTGCCGGGCGTGGAAAAGTGCGTGCCGATCCTGGCGCCCTACCGGCTTGCAAGTCTTGAGCTGCAGCCGGCGCCAACACACGTGCCACTCAATGGCCTCGAGGTCGGCGCGGAACGGGTGGCCCTCATCGCCGGCCCCTGCTCCGTCGAGAGCCGGAGCCAGATTCTGGAGGCGGCGCACGCCGTGCGTGAGGCGGGGGCCACCGCCCTCCGCGGCGGCGCCTTCAAGCCACGCACCAGCCCCTACAGCTTCCAGGGGCTGGGCCTCGCCGGGCTGGAACTGCTGGCGGAGGCGCGAGAGGCGACGGGGCTGCCGGTGGTCACCGAGGTTATGGCTCCCGAACAGGTCTCGCTCGTCTCCCAGTACGCCGATGTGCTGCAGATCGGCGCCCGCAATATGCAGAACTACAACCTGCTCAACGCGGTCGGTCAGAGCCGCACGCCGGTCCTGCTCAAGCGGGGCATGATGAACACGATGGAGGAGCTGCTGATGAGTGCTGAGTACATCCTCTCCCACGGCAACAGCCAGGTGATGCTCTGCGAGCGCGGCATCCGCACCTTCGAGCCCTACACGCGCAACACCTTCGACGTCAACGCCATTCCCAGCCTCAAGCAGCGCACCCACCTTCCCGTCATCGCCGACCCCAGCCACGCAACCGGTCACTGGGAGCTGGTCGGCCCGGCAGCCCGCGCCGCCGTCGCCGCCGGCGCGGACGGGCTGATCATCGAGGTGCACCCCGACCCCGCCCAGGCCGAATCGGACGGCCTTCAATCGCTGAAGCCGGAGCGCTTCGCCGACCTCGTCCCCCGCCTCCGCGCCATCGCCGAGGCGGTCGGACGCACGCTGTAACGGTAGCTTGAAGCTGTACCCTATGAACAGCTAACGGCAGTTGTCACTCCAAGCGCAGCGCAGCCGAGAGGCTTGTGCTGAGCCTGCCGAAGCAAGTCCCAGCGGCCTCGACTGGCGGGCCACCGGCGGAATGCGTCGATAAGCTCAGCATGAGAGCAGTGTTGGGTTGCTTTCTCACCCCGTGACTTTGAGAACGCCGTCACGTTGGCGTTACTTCAGCAGGATGACGAACAGGATGCTACACGAAACTACACCACCAGAAGACGGTCCTTCCCAACACACCGCTCGCGCCACCTCGGGTCCCGTCCCTCTCTCAGACGCCACCATCTGCATCGTCGGCCTCGGCCTCATGGGAGGCTCCCTCGCACTCGCCCTGCAGGGCAAGGTAGGCGCGATCGTCGGCGCCGACCACGACCCCGGCGTTGTGCAGGCGGCGTTGGAGGCGGGGGTGATAGAGGGTCGGGCGGCGATGGAGGAGAACGCTGGGCTGTCTCGACTGGGGATCGAGGCTGTGGGATTGACGCCGGCGCGGGCTGAACAGCCACTCCGCCCCGACATTGTCGTTCTTGCCGTGCCGGCGCAGGCGATCCTTCACCTCATCCCGCGCCTCTCCCTCCAGCCGGGGACGCTGCTGCTGGACCTGGGCAGCACAAAGGAGATAATATGCAGAGCGATGGAGGCGTTGCCGGCAGGTGTGCTCGCCGTCGGCGGACACCCGATCTGCGGGCGCGCGGAGGGCGGGCTGGCCAACGCCCTTCCGGATCTCTATCTCGGCGCGCCTTTCGTCCTCTGCCCCACTACGCGCACCACCCCCCGCGCCCGCGCCCTTGCCGAAGGGCTGGTCACCGCCGCCGGGGCGCACCCGCTGTGGATCGATGCCGCCCGCCACGACCGCCTCACCGCCCTCACCAGCCACCTGCCCCACCTGCTCGCCTTCGCCCTCATGGCCCAGGCGCTGGCAGCGGCGGAGGAGGATGAAGCGCTATGGACTCTCGCCGCCGGCGGCTTTGCCGGCGCCACCCGCCTTGCCCGCTCCGACGCGGCGATGGTTGCCGGGCTGTTACACACGAATCGTCACGCGCTACGCGAAAAGTGGATACGTTTTCAGCGCCAGTGCGCCGCGCTTGACGCTGCACTGGACGACCCGGCGGCGCTGGAGCGAATGCTGCAGCCGCTGGTGGAGGCGCGGCGGGAGTTATAACCCGCGACACGATTCCTACGGAAGAGACTGGTCCGCCCGGGGCAGTGCGGCGTCTGGGGCGGTGCGCGAGGTGCGGCAGAAGCGCGCTCGTGCGCCGCGGCAACGTGCGGCCTGCAGCCGGTTGCCGACCAGTCCTATGTTGGAGAGGCGCAGAGGCGCTAAATCATCCAGCGAGTGCCGGCGGTACAGAACGGTGTTGCGCAAGCTTCCGTCGCAAGTAAGATACCCTGTCACCCAAGCTCGTCAGCACCACCAGGAGAACCACCCGATGCGCCTACTGATCACCTCCCACCCCGGCCTCGGCCACGTCTATCCCGCCGTCGCCGTCGGCGCGGTTGCCCGGCGGCGGGGGCATCAGGTCGCGGTGGCGACCGCACGGGGCTACCAGCAGTGGGTGACCGACGCCGGCCTCCAATTCCTCGAAGCAGGGCCGGACTGGAACATCGCCATGGACGGCGAGATCCACCCGTGGGTAATGATGGTCAAGGAGGCGCCGCCACGGTTCGTGCGCGACCTGTATCAGATCGCCCGCGACTGGCAGCCGGACGTTATTCTGCGCGAGGAGATGGAGCTCGCGGGCTGGATTGTCGCCGACGCGCTGGGTATCCCCGTTGCCACCCTGGGGCTGGGGGTAAACGAACCGGCGGGCGAGTTCGTCCGCGGCAACGCCGACGGCCTGGCGCAGTTACGCGCGGAGCTTGGCGCGCCGTCAGACCCGACGCTGGAGACAATTCACCGCTACCTCTACCTGGACCAGTACCCGGCCGGCTGGGTGCCGCCCGAGCGGCGGCCAGCCGGCGTGTACCATCCGATTGGCGCGGCGACGCTCGACGCGGAGACGCCAAAGCGGCAGCCTGGCGCTGACGGCGCGCCTTACATTTACGTGACGCTGGGCACCGTCTTTGGCCAGCAGCCGCGCCTCATCCAGACGATCCTCGATACGCTCGGCGTGCTGGATCTCAAAGGCACCGTGACCCTGGGCCGGGAGGGCCAACCCGACGCCTTCACGGCGCCGCCCGGCGTCGCAGTGGCGCGCTTCATCCCCCAGGAGCAGATCCTGCCGCGCTGCGCCGCCGTCATCTGCCACGCCGGCACCGGCACCACCCTGGGCGCGTTGCGCTACGGGCTGCCCCTGGTGCTCATTCCCATGGGCGCCAACCAGGGCTGGACTGCGGAGCTGGCGGAGCGGGCCGGCGTGGCGCGCCAGGTGCTGGGCGAGGAGCCGACCGTGCGTCCCCTCCAGGGCCGGTGGGCCGACCTGGAGACGATCGGCGTGGACGAAGTCGACGCCGCGCTGCGCGCCGTGCTTGAAGACGCTGCCTACCGCCACCGCGCCGCCGAAACAGGGCGCGAGCTGCGTGAGCGGTGGGAGAGCGGCGTCGCGGTGACGCTGCTGGAGAAGCTGGCGGCGACGCGACAGCCGGTGCTCGCCGACGCGCAATGACTCAGTGCTGGTGACGATGCTGGGTGGAGTCTGCCGCGAGAGAATGGCGGCTGCCGCGCCAGGAGCCGGCGCCAGTGCTACCTGTGCTCGCCGGCGACCGGGTGTGCGCCTAAGGTGCCGTCAACGGAGGGCGCCTGCCACCTCCGCCAGGCGCGCTTCGAGAAAGGCACGCTCCGCCCGGTTCTTGCTCAGGGCCAGCGCCTGCCTGTAGGCGCCGTGCGCCTCCTCCAGCCGCCCCACCCGGCGCAGCAGGTCGGCCCGCGCGGCGTGAAAGAGATGGTAGCGGTCCAGCTCGCCCTGCTCCCCCAGTTCGTCCAGCAGGGCCAGCCCCCGCAGGGGCCCATGGGCCATGGCCACCGCGACCGCCCGGTTGAGGGCCACGACGGCCGTCGGCTGCCGGCGCTGTAGCTCGTCGTAAAGGACGGCAATTTGCGCCCAGTCTGTCTCTTCCGCCTCCTCCGCCTCGGCGTGGAGGGCGGCGATCGCCGCCTGGATCTGGTAGGGGCCGGGCTGGCGGCGGCGCAATGCCCGCACGAGGAGGGCCACACCCTCCACTATCTTGTCCCGCTCCCAGAGCGTACGATCCTGCTCCGGGAGTAAGACCAGCTCGCCTTCGGCGGTGGTCCGCGCAGGTCGGCGCGCGTCGTGCAGGATCATCAGAGCGAGCAAACCCAGCGCCTCCGGCTCTGGCGCAGTCGACGCCTGCTCTGCCAGCAGCGCAACCAGGACCCGCGCCAGGCGGATCGCCTCTGTACACAGCTCCTGCCGGACCAGTGAATCAGCGCTGCTCGCCGCATAGCCCTCATTAAAGATCAGGTAGAGGACGGCCAACACCGCCTCCAGTCGCTCTGGGAACAGGTGAGGCGGAGGGACACGAAAAGGAATCCCCGCGTCGCGCACCTTCCGCTTCGCGCGCACCAGCCGCTGGGCCATCGTCGGCGCCGGCACCAGGAAGGCGGACGCGATCTCGCGCGTGGAGAGTCCGCCCAGCGAGCGTAGCGTGAGCGCCACCTGCGCCTCCGCTGCCAGCGCCGGGTGGCAACACATGAAGATCAGCTTCAACCGTTCGTCAGGAATCGTCTCCACTGCCATCTCCGGCTCCTGGCTGCGACCGAGCTCCGCCTCCGTCTCCAATATCTTCCGTCTGCGCTGCCACGTTTGCTCGCGGCGGAGGTGGTCGATCGCTCTCCGGCGGGCGGTGGTTGTGATCCACGCCGCCGGTTGGTCGGGAACGCCGTCGAGCGGCCAGCGCTGCAGAGCGACGACCAGGGCGTCCTGCAGCGCGTCCTCAGCGAGGTCGAAATCGCCGAGATAGTTGATCAAATTCGCCATCACCCGCCCGGATTGTTGGCGAAAGGTTGCTTCGATGGTGGCGTGCGTCAGGGTCAAGCGCACCTCGCGGCGGGCCGGGTAATGGCGGCAGTGACCCGGCCCCAGCGGCTCAGTCGAAGGTCATGATCGGTCGGATTTCGACCGTGTCACTTTCTACGAGCGGTAGCTTCGCAGCCATCTCTAGCGCTTCATCCAGGTCGCGGCAGTCGAGAATGTAGAAGCCACCCAGCTGCTCCTTCGTCTCGGCAAATGGGCCGTCGGTGGTCACCGGCTGCCCGTTGCGCATGCGCAGCGTGGTCGCCGTCGCCGTCGGTTGCAATGCCTCGCCCCCTTCCAGGATACCGCGGCTGCGCGCCTCGGCGCCCCATGCTCGATGTCCCTCAATCACCTCCTGCCAGCGCTCCGGGCTGACGTCTGCAGCTCCTGCCTCATCCCCATAGATTAATAAGACGTAACGCATCGTACACCTCCATTGCTGTCGATTGCTAACAAGCCGCCATCTACTATATAGACGAATGAGAGGGGCCTCGATCGACACATTCGTGCGCATTGGGCGCAAATTGGTCTGCCCTCAGCCGCCGGTGGAGGTTCAGGAGCGTTTCTCTGGCGGACGGTCCGCCTCTACCCGCTCGACCAGGCGCTCCAGAAAGCGTTCGCCCCACCCCGTCATCGCCGCCTCCAGCCGCTCGCTGCAGTCGCAGCTACTGCACGCCCACGGCTCCTCGCCGCTCCAGTCCCGGCAGCGGCGCCGGTCGTGGGCGTCGACGACCTTCGTCAGCTCGAAGTACGCCTCCCAGTAAGGACGCTCCTCCAGCAGTGGAGAAGGACAGTAGCAGACCTCCACCCAGCGCACCGTGTCGTCGGCGCACTGGACGGCGTCTGCCATGTTGCGCAGATACTCGCCGCCGGCAATCGAGCCCTGCCCGAGCGTGCCGTCCTCGATTGCCTCCAAGAGTGCCTCAGCCCGTCCCACCCTCAGGCGGGCGCGAACCCGATAGCGCATGTGCCTATCATAGGGGATCGGGAGTTACGGCGCGAACAGTGCCAGCCACCTTCCTGGCAGCGACCGAAAGCAGGCGGGCACGGCGTAGGCCGCCCCTTCTGCGCCGGCGATTGTGATATGTTTCACATCAACGACTGAGGAAAATCACTTATCTCCTCACCGCTCCTCGCCTACACTGCAGGCAGGAGTCCGTGTAGCTCTATAGCGTCTGTCATGGTGGCCCGAGGGAGTGAGAATTGTGGCACAAGAGAGGCAGGCTCCAGATCTATTAGATGCAGTCCGGCGCCGGGAAGCAGAGGTTAAACGGCGGATAGCCGAAGAGGAAGAGGCGTGCGCCCGCCGCCTCGAAGCGGCAAAGGAGTCGGCGCGGGAGTCGGTTGCGGCTGCGCGCGCCGCGGGAGCGGGAGAGGGAAAGCGGGAAGCCGCCCGCATCCGCACGCAGATCGCCCACCAGGCGGAGAAACTCGTCGCGGAGGCCCGTACCACTGCCGACGCACTACACGAGGAGGCACGGCGCCAGCAGCGGGCGCTGGTCGAAGAAGCGCTGGCGGCGCTTCTACAGGAGCCAGCATGAAGCGCAAGATGATCCGCATCCGCCTGATTGGCTTTAAGCCTGTTCTGGGGCGGACGGTGCGGCTACTACACCGCCTGGGCTGTGTGCAGATCGAAGATCTCGCCACGTCGGGTGCGGCTGCCGTGCGCCCGCTGCAGATGACGCCAGACACCGTACAAAGACAGGAGGAGATTTCCCACCTCCTGACCCGGCTCGATAGTCTCCTCTCCACCCTGCAAGGCGCGCCTCGCCTGCCCGCCCCGCCGGAGGCGGAGGTTGAGAAGCGAATGCGAGAGGAGATCCCCCTGGAGCAGATGCGTGAGGCGCTCGCCGACGTGGGCGAGCGTGTGCGCAGGCTCGTAGAGGAGCGCGAGGCGCTGCTGGAAGAAGAGGCGTCCCTCCCGCGCTACGAACAGACGCTGCGCCGGCTGATGCCCATCGTTCCGCCGTCTGCGCACGCCGAAGGCGCCATTTCCACCGTCGCGCTCGTCAACCGCAGCCACCAGTGGGCGCTGGATGCCGTCGCCGCGCGGGTGGAGGAGGTTGCCGGTGCTCGCGCAGAGATGGTCGAGGAGAACGTGGGCAATGAGATGCGCGCGATGTTGATCGTCATGCCGCGCGATCTGGCGCCCGAACTGGAGAAGGCGCTCGGGCGCGAAAGCATCTCCCGTCTGCGCCTGCCGGATAGCTTCGCCGGGCAACCGCCCGACGTCGCCGTCACCTCGCTCCGGCAAAGACTCGCAGCCATTCCCGAGCAACTCGCCGCCGTCGATCGCCGCCTGCACGAAATCGGCACCTCCTGGGGAGCGCGCCTGCGCCTGTGGCGGGCGCGGCTGCGCGAAGAGGTGCAAGAGCTGGAGATCCTGGAGCGCTTCGGCGAGACAGAGTACACCTTCGTCCTCGAAGGATGGCTGCCAGCGGACGACGAAACGGCGCTGCGGGATGCGCTGCAACGGGAGGTCGGGGATCTTGTCGCCGTGGAGCGGCTGCCGCTGACGCCGGAGATGGAGGCGCAGGCGCCGGTCGAACTGGTGAATCCGACGCCGGTCCGGCCCTTCGAAAGCCTGATCCGCATCTTCTCGCTGCCGCACTACAACGACGTCGATCCTTCGCCGCTCATCGCGCTCTTCCTCCCCTTATTTTTCGGCATGATCCTCGGCGATGTTGTCTACGGTCTGCTCCTGCTCCTCATCACGCTGCTCGCCCGCCGCCGCTTCCGCGAACCGGGCGTCGCTCGTGACCTGATCCACGTGCTCTTGCTTGGCTCGCTCTGGAGCATCGTCTTCGGCTTTCTCTACGGCGAGGCTCTGGGCACCGTCGGGGAGGAGGTGTTTGGCCTCCACGCCCTCTGGCTGGAACGAGCCAGCCCGGAGGCTGTGCGCGCCCTCCTGCTCTTTACCATCGGCGTCGGCGCTGCCCACATCGTGCTCGGCCTGCTGCTCGGCGTCTGGGACGCACTGCGCCAGCGCAGCCGCTCCCACCTGATGGAGCGGGCAGGGATGCTTCTGGGGCTCGTCGCCCTCTTTGTCGTGGTCGCCGTGCTCGCAGAGCGGCTCCCGGCGGGTGTGATGACGCCTGCCGTGGCGGTGCTCGTGGTCGGCGTCGTCCTCCTGAGCGCCTCCCACGGCTGGCTGGGCCTCCTGCTCGGCCCGATTGAGTTCCTCGGTCTCCTGGGCAACGTCCTCTCCTACCTGCGCATCGCCGCCGTCGGCCTGGCCTCCGTCTACGTGGCGGTCGTGGCGAACCAGCTCGCGGGCAGCCTGGGCAATCTAATCATCGGCGTCATCGTCGCCGTTCTCATCCATGCCCTCAATCTGGCGCTTGGCGCCTTCAGCCCATCCATTCACAGCCTGCGCCTGCACTACGTCGAGTTCTTCCGCAAATTTTACGAGGGGGGCGGGCGGCCGTTCGAGCCTTTCCGGATCGAGCCCCGCACGGGCCGGTCGCCCCGCTAGAGAGGAGATGTTTCAATGGACGGTATCAACCTGGTTCACATCGGTGCGGCGCTCGCCGTCGGTCTCGCCGCGCTGGCGACCGGCTTCGCGCAGGCGCACATCGGCGCCGCCGGCGCCGGCGTCGTCGCCGAAAGGCCGGAGGCAGCCGGCACAATTATTCTGCTCGTCGCCATCCCGGAAACGATGGTCATCCTCGGCTTTGCCGTGGCGGCGATGATCGTTCTTCTCAGTTGATGAAGCGCAGCGGGTAAGCCCACTTCATGACTGGCGAAGCAGTTCTGGCGGCAATAGCGGAGCGCGGGCGCGAGCGCAGCGATGCGCTGCGGCGCGCAACGGCCGCCCGTATTGCCGAGATAGAGGCAGAGGCAGCGCAGCGAGCGGCAGCCGCGCGCGCCGAAGCACGAGCGGCTGCCCTGGCGCCCCTTGCCGCCGAACGACCGGCACAGCTCCACCAGGCGCGGCTACAGGCGCTGCAAATCGTCGGGCAGGCGCGCGAAGAAGCGGTGGACGCCGTGCTCGACGGCGTCGCCCAGCGACTCGCCGCGCTGCGGGGCACGCCGCAGTACCCGCAGGTCTGGCGCCGCCTTCTCCAGGAAGCGCTGGCGGCCCTGGGACAAGAAGCGACGAACGGACCCCTGCTACTGGCAATGGATCTTCGCGATGAGGCGCTGGCACTGGAGGCAGTCGTAGAGCTGGAACGGCAACCGGACGTGGCGGCGACCCTCCGAACGTGGGGCGGCGTCACCGTCACCAGCCACGACGGGCGCGTCGTGGTCGACAACACGCTGGAGGCGCGCCTGGCGCACGCGCGGCCCGCGCTGCGGCGGCGGATCATCGCCGCGTTGAGCGCACCGGAGGAAGCTCCCGGGCCGGCAGCCGTCGAGCGCATCCCGGCGCCGCCGTAGCAAGCAGATGGCTCGCGGGTACAACTATGGCAACGCCCGGCTGCGGGCCCGCAAAGGGCGCCTGCTCGATCGGGACGCGTTACTGGCTCTGCTCCAGAGTGGCGACCTCAGCGGCCTCTGCCGCGCCCTCGCCGACACCGTCTACCGGGAGGCGGTGGAAAGCGCGCTCCTCCAGGCCAGCGGCCTCCCCTGTCTGCGCCACGCACTGGAACAGCACCTCGTGGCGCGCAGCGCCGAAATCCGCTCCTTCTACCGTGGGGAGCCCGGGCGGCTGGTCGACCTCCTCTTTACCCGCTACGACGTGGACAACGTGAGGGCGGTGCTGCGCGGGCTGGCGGCACAGCGCCCACCGGCCGAGATCCGCGACAGCACGATCCCGATCGGCGACTTGCGCCCTTCCGACCTCCAGGCGCTCGCCCGGCTCTCAAATCCGCTGGAGGCGGTGGATCTGCTCGCTACCTGGCAGCTCCCCCTGGCGCGCCCGCTGCTGGCGCAGCGCGCGGCTACATCTTCCGTTCCCGCCCTCGAACTGGCGCTGGAGCGATGGTACGTGGCGCGCCGGCGGGAGGCGGCGCCAGATAACCGAAGCTGGCAAGAAGCGACGTCCTTTGCAGTAGATGCCGCTAACGTGCTCACGGCGCTCCGCCTGGCCGGGCGGCCGCAGGCGCTCGCACTCCTCCGCGAGCAGCTGGCGGCGAGCGGAGAGGCGCACGAGCATCTATTCCTGGAAGGAGGCCGGCTCTCCACTTCGCGGCTGCTGGAGGCCAGCGGCGCCTCCACCGTCGCCGCCGCCGTCACCTCGCTGGCGGTCGCGCCATACGAGGCGCTGCTCGCAGAGGGTCTGGAGGTCTATGAGCGCAGTGATCGCATCAGCGCCTTCGAAAGGGCGTTCCGGCGCGAGCACCTGCGCCGCGCGAGCGCCCTCTTCATGCGCGACCCGCTGGGCATCGGCGTCGTCATCGGCTACCTGGCGCTAAAGACGAACGAAGTGACCAACCTGCGCACTATCGGCCACTGGCTTTACCTGGAAGAGAGACCGGAGGAGATTCAAAAGGAAATGGTGCTGGTATGAGGAGCTACGTGCTGTGAGCCGCCTGCTGGTTGTCGTGCGCCCGTCTCTCGTCTCCGGCTTTCACCTTGCCGGGGTCGATGCCTTCGCCGCGGAGGACGCTGCCGCCGCACAGAAGTTGATTACCTCCTGGTTCGACCAGGGTGAGAGCGGGTTGCTGGCGATCGACGAGGCATTTCTCGAACATTTCGCCCCCTCCTTTCGGAGCCGGCTCGACGCGGCGGAGCGCCTGCCCTACCTCGCGCTCCCCACCGGCGAGCCGTCCCCGGTAGAGACGAGCGCCCAGCAGCGGATTGCGGAGCTGGTTCGCCAGGTCGTCGGCTTCCACATTACCTTCGAAGGAGAGGAACGATGATCGACACGTTGCAGAAGGCAAGGCCCGCCGTCGATCGCCGCAAAGACGGCGGTCGCCCCGGCAGCCGCGGGCGCATCGTGCGCGTCGCCGGCCCTGTGGTCGCCGCGGTGGGGCTGGCGGGATCGCGCCTGTACGATGTGGTGCGCGTGGGCGAGGCAGGCCTCGTCGGCGAGATCATCCGCCTCTCTCATGCGGTAACCACGATCCAGGTCTATGAAGAGACGACCGGTCTGCAGGTGGGCGAGCCGGTGGTAAGTGAAGAAGCGCCGCTGGTCGTCGAGCTCGCTCCCGGCCTGCTGGGGCGCGTCTATGACGGCCTGCAGCGGCCCCTCAACCTGCTCGCCCAACAGAGCGGCGCCTTCCTCCAGCGCGGCGGGCACTCGCCGGCGATCGACAGAGAGCGCCGTTGGCCGTTCACGCCCGCGGTCAGCACCGGCGACGAGGTGCGCGCCGGCGCCGTTCTGGGCTACGTGCCTGAGAGCGAGACGCTTGCCCACCAGGTACTTGTGCCGCCCGGCGTCTCCGGCCGCGTCGCCGCGATCGCCGCCGCGGAGGTGACGGTGGACGAGGTGGTGGCGGAGATAGAAGGAGCCGACGGCGCGCTTCACAAGGTTACCCTGCGGCGCGAGTGGCCGGTGCGCCAGCCGCGCCCGGTGGCCGAGAAAGCGCCGCCGACGCAGCCGCTGCTCACCGGCCAGCGTACCATCGACACCTTTTTCCCGGTGGCCCGGGGCGGCGCGGCGATCATTCCCGGCGGCTTTGGCACCGGAAAAACTGTCATTCAGCAGTCGCTTGCCCGCTGGGCCAACGCCGACGTCGTCGTCTATATCGGGTGCGGCGAGCGGGGCAATGAGATGGCCGACGTCCTGGCCGAGTTCCCCCACCTCGAGGATCCGCGCTACGGCCGGCCGCTGATGGAACGCACCATGCTCATCGCCAATACCTCCAATATGCCGGTCGCCGCGCGCGAGGCCAGCGTCTACACCGGCATCACCATCGCCGAATTTTATCGCGACATGGGCCACGACGTCCTGCTCCTCGCCGACAGCACCTCCCGCTGGGGCGAGGCGCTGCGGGAGATATCGGGCCGGCTGGAGGAGATGCCCGGCGAAGAAGGCTATCCCGCCTACCTGGCGTCGCGCCTCTCCGAATTCTACGAACGCGCCGGCCGCGTCGTCCCGCTCGGCGGTGCGGGGGACGACGCGCGTACCGGTTCCGTGACCATCGTCGGCGCCGTCTCTCCCCCCGGCGCCGACTTTTCCGAGCCGGTAACTCAGAACTCGATGCGCGTCGCCGGCACTTTCTGGGCGCTGGACTACGATCTCTCCCGCCGCCGCCACTTTCCGGCAATCAACTGGCTCCAGAGTTACACGCTCTACAAGCTGCAACCATGGTACCGGGAGCACGTCGCGCCGGAGTGGCCGCAGATGGTAGAGCGGGCGATGGCCCTTCTCCAGGAGGAAGAGGAGTTGCTGGAGATCGTGCAACTGGTCGGGCCCGACACGCTCGGCGACGAGCAAAAAGCGGTTCTCGCCGTGGCGCGGATGGTGCGCGAAGATTTTCTGCAGCAGAACGCTTACCACCCTGTCGACCGCTTCTGTCCACTGGAGAAGGCGCATCCTATGCTCCGGGCGATCCTCCTCTTCTATGAGAAGACGCAAGCGGCGCTCGCCGCCGGGTTTGCGCTGGAGGCGGTGCTGGCGCAACCGATCACCCGCACCATCGCCCGCATGAAGGAGTGGCCGATCGAGGAGGCGCCGGCGCGCCTCGACGCCCTCCGCGACGAGATTGACAATAGCTTCGCTGCCCTTTTGGAGGAAGCTCCGGGCGCAGAAGCGCCCCCCGCCGGCAGGGAGAAGCGCCCATGATCATCTCTGACCTCGTTACGAAACAGTACCGGACTCTGAAGCGCATTGCCGGGCCGCTCCTCTTCGTCGACCGCCTTGAAGGGGTGGCCTACGGGGAAATCGTAGAAATCATCGATCCCGGCGGCGAGAAACGCTATGGGCAGGTGCTTGAGGTGGACAAGCAGCTGGGCATCATCCAGGTCTTTACCGGCACGCACGGACTGGATCTGGCGGAGACGCAGATGCACTTCACCGGCGAAGTGGCGAAAATCGACGTATCGCTTTCCATGCTTGGGCGCGCCCTCAACAGCCTGGGGCAGCCGGTCGACGGCGGGCCGCCCCTGATCGCCGAGGAGAGGCGCAACATCAACGGGCTGCCGCTCAACCCAGCTGCCCGCGCGCGCCCTAACGAGTTCATCCAGACCGGTCTCTCGGCCATCGACGGCCTCAACACGCTGACCCGGGGGCAAAAGCTGCCGGTCTTTTCGGGTGCCGGCCTCCCCGCGAATGAGCTCGCGGCGCAGATTGCCGCGCAGGCGCGCGTGCGCTCCCGCGACGAGCGGGGGGAAGCGGAGCCCTTCGCCATCGTCTTTGCGGCGATCGGGATCACCAACCGCGAAGCCGCCTTCTTCATGGAGCAGTTCCGCACCACCGGCGCCATGGAACGCACCGTGCTCTTTGTCAACCAGGCAGACGACCCCGCCATCGAGCGCCTCTTCACCCCGCGGGCGGCGCTGACGGCGGCGGAGTACCTGGCCTTCACGCACGACCGGCACGTCCTCGTCTTGCTGACCGACATGATCAACTATTGTGAGGCGCTACGCGAGGTGGCGGCGGCGCGAGAAGAGGTGCCCGGTCGCCGCGGCTATCCCGGCTACATGTACTCCGACCTCGCCAGCCTCTACGAGCGCGCCGGTCGCCTGCGCGACCACCGCGGCTCGGTCACGCAGCTCATCTTGCTCACGATGCCCGACGACGACATCACGCACCCCGTCCCCGACCTCACCGGCTATATCACCGAAGGGCAGATCGTCCTCGACCGCGACCTCCACCGGCGCAGCATCTACCCGCCCATCGACGTGCTGCCGTCGCTCTCGCGCCTGATGAATGCCGGCATCGGCGCGGGGAAGACGCGAGACGATCACCGCGCGGTCGCCGATCAGATCTACGCCATCTACGCCGAAGGGCGCGATCTGCGGCGTCTAGTTGCGATTATCGGTCGCGCCGCCCTCTCCGAGGAAGACAAACCGACGCTGGCCTTTGCCGAGCGCTTCGAGAAGGAGTTTGTGGGCCAGGGGATGCTGGATCGCTCCGTCGAGGAAACCCTCGGCTTGGCGTGGGAACTCCTGGGGACGATGCCGGCCGACGCTCTCAAGCGCATTCCCCAGGAGCTGGTGGAGCGCTATCATCCCGCGCGGGCGCGGCACAATGGGGAGGAGCGCTCCGGCGATGCATAACGTCAACGTCACCCGGATGGAGCTACTGGAGCGGGAGGCGCAGCTGGAGATCGCCGGCCAGGGGCTGGAGCTATTGCAACAGAAACGGACGGCGCTCCTGCAGGAACTGATGCGCACCGCCGACGACGTGCTTGCCGAACGAGAGGCGCTGGAAGAGAGGGCCGCCAGCGCCCGCCGCGCGCTCGCCCGGGCCGAAAGCCAGGCGGGCACAGCTGCGGTGCGCTCCGCGGCGCTCGCGGCGCGCGGTGAGCTGCCCCTGGACGTTCAGACGGCGACGGTAATGGGGGTACGGGTGCCGGTGATCGAACAGAAGCGGGCGGCACGCTCCGTCGCCGGCCGGGGCTACGCGCCGCTCGGCGTCTCGCCAACCATCGACGAAGCCGCGGACGCCTTCGAGAGCGAAGTCGACTTCCTCATCCGCCTGGCGCAGAGCGAACTGCGCCTCCGGCGGCTCGCACGCGAGATACAGCAGACCACGCGCCGGGCCAACGCCCTGGAGCACGTCGTCCTGCCTCGCCTGCGCCGGGAGCGCGACTACATCCAGATGGTCCTCGAAGAGCGGGAACGGGCGGTGCACTTCCGCCTCAAGCGGGTGAAGCGGGCGCGGGAGAAGGGGGAACCGACCGGCTGATTGCGCGACACGCACCGCCGGCGAGTTCTGCGGCGTCAGCTCAGAGGGGGCATTCTGCCCCTCGGGCCGCGGCGCCGCAGCGGCTCGTCGTCCAGGTTCGGCTCGAACTCCCTGCTCGCTATGGCCGCCGTGGAACCAGCATCGGCAAAATGGGTGACGCTACCGGCGCGCAAGCCGGCTCGCCTCGAGCTGCTGGCGCACGCGCTCCGTCAGGTTGATCGCGTCGCTGTAGCCCTTCGTCTGGGAGAGGCAGGCGCTTGAGCCGGTGCGTGTGCCCTCGCGTCCCATCCCGCCACCCGTGGACGAGCGCGGATAGATAACTTCTCTGGGCTTAACTCAAGAAGACTATTGACTCGGCACCCTGTGCAGCGTACTATTTACAGTAAGCATCACGTACGCGTCGACGCAGTCAATTTACCATATATATATCGCTGAACTTCCAAGGGGCTGCTTGCTGCACCCGGTCTCCGTCCGCTTTGTAACCTGACAGTGGGGAACAGGCGCTGGTCGAGGAGCGCGGCCCCCTGGCAGTGGG
>JAWVYW010000051.1:0-23192 GCA_033722535.1 Promineifilaceae bacterium (SeqCode) | reverse complement strand
CTGACTTCCTGCCGCGTATCGCCGCCGACGGCAGCCTTGATGCCGAGGACGTCCTTGCCGCGGCGCATCAGATGACCGGCATCCCCGTCTCAAAATTGAGCGCAGACGAACAGAGCCGCTACGCCAACATGGTCGAGCACCTGCACCGGCGCATTATCGGGCAGGAAGAGGCGGTACAGGCGGTGAGCCGCGCCGTCAAGATCGCCCGTGCGGGCCTCCGCGAGCCGGAGCGCCCCATCGGCAGCTTTCTCTTTATCGGGCCGAGCGGCGTCGGCAAGACCGAGCTTGCCCGGGCGCTGGCCGAATTCATGTTCGGCTCGCAAGAGGCGATGCTCATCCTGGACATGAGCGAGTACCAGAACGAGGGGAGCACCAACCGCCTCATCGGCGCGCCTCCCGGCTACGTCGGCTTTGAGGGCGGCGGGCAGCTTACCGACTACGTGCGTCAGAAGCCACACAGCGTTATCCTCTTCGACGAAGTGGAAAAGGCGCATGAACGGGTCTTCGACCTCCTGCTCCAGGTCCTCGACGCCGGGCGGCTGACCGACAGCCAGGGGCGAACGGTTAGCTTTGCAGAGACGGTGATCATCATGACCAGCAATCTCGGCGCCCGCCACCTGCTGACGCCCCTCGTCGGCGCGCGTGAGCGGGCGCTGGTGATGGAAGCGGTGCATGAATTCTTCCGCCCCGAATTTCTCAACCGCCTGGACGAGATCGTCTTCTTCCACCAGCTAGCGCCGCCTCAACTGGCGCAGATTCTCGATCTGATGCTTGCCAAGGAGCGCCGCCTGGCTGCAAGGCGACAGATCGACCTTACCGTCACAGAGCCTGCGAAAGCGTGGCTGCTGGCTCAGAACGATCAGCCACAGTTCGGCGCCCGCCCGCTCCGCCGGCTCATCGCCCGTCACCTCCGCGAACCGCTGGCCGACTTCCTGCTGCGGCAGGCAGGTGATGGGGCGATGACCGTCGAGGTCGGAACCGGGGAAGAGGGACTCACATTTGCCATGAAAGAGGAAACAAGATCAGTATGACCGAGAGTCGCAAAAAGAAAATTATTCAGAAACTCACTGATGCCCGCCACGAACTATTAGATGTGACGGAGAGGCTGGGCTGGGACACGTGGACACATCCAGTATACGCCCACGGCGAAGAGCCTTCCGCCGAGGGGGGAGGTGAGTGGTCGGCTGGCGATCTGTTGCGCCACCTCTGCTGGGCCGAGAGCGGCATGATCCGCCTGATTAACGCTATTCGTGAAGCGGAGGAAGACGACGAACTGGCGGGGGTGCCAGAAGATTTCAATCTCGACCGCTATAACGCCAGCGGCGTACGCAAACTGAAGGATCAAATGCCGGCGGAACTGCTGGCGACGATGCGCGAGAACAGAGAGCAGCTGCTGGCGCTGATCGACGACCTGGAGCCGCACGAGTGGGATAAAGAGGGGCGGCACGGGAGCCTGCGCGTGCTCAGCGTCGAGGAGATCCTCCACGTCATCGCCGACCATGAAGCACAGCACACAGAAGATCTGCGAGACGCCTTCACGCTCCCCATGGAGTGACCCCTCTTCTACTCCCCTGTGAGAAATAAAAGCTCCGGACGTAAATGCCCGGAGCTTTTCTGTTTCGAGGCACCGACGCAGCGCTACTCTACCACCGATTCCGCCTGCGTGAAGAGGAAGTGGTCGTGGTAGTAGTGGATCCAGAGGAAGCTGAGCACGCCGATGTAGTAGGCCGTCTCCACCGCATAACTCGCCTCAGCCCATTTGCCGCCGATGCCAAAGTGGAGCACCGCAAAGACGACGCCGATGATCAGCACTGCACCGAAGGTCAGCGCCAGGTTGAAGCCGTAGTAAACTTTCGCCTTGCCATCCGCCGAGATACGCTCGATCAGGGGCGTCCGCTTCAGGTCGCCGCGGTTGGCGCGCAGCCGGTTAATGTACCACGTCAGCGCCAGGTACTGGAAAGAGTGCCACACGTTCATCCCCTGAAAGGCGGTATCCAGGTTACCGAGTGCGGGCACGATGAAGGAGGCGATGACGGTGAAGCTGATAAAGATGATTTTCGGGATGTGCGCTGTGCCTGCTCGTAATTCGACGAAGCTCTTGGCAATGAAGAGCACCAGGCTGATGCCGAACGCCGCAGACGCCGCGTAGACGACCCAGGGCATCTCGAAGAAGGCGGGAATGATGTCGTTGAGGTGGTTCGGGCCGATCGAGAAGTCTTGCGTGATGGCGATGCGGTAGGCAGCAATTGGATAAAGACTCGTCAGCACCACGGCGTAGTCGATCAGGCGTGACGCTGGCGCCAGGGTCGTCTTGAGCACGACATCCGCCTTTTTGTTGTACGCTTCGACCACGAAGACGATCTGGTGCAAAACGTGAATCGACGCCCAGAAGAAGAAGACCGTCAGCAGCAGCGTCAGGTTAGTCAGCGCCAGGGTAATGACGATCAGCGGGATAATAATGGAGCTGCGTATGAAGCCGGAGTAATGGGTTCGAAAATCGTGATCGAGGGCGGTGCGGGTGAATGTCGCGTACATGTGCGGCCCGCCGATCAGCCCGGCAATGAGGAGATTCACCGCCTGCCGCCCCATGTCTGACTCTACGAGAAAAACATCCTTCATCAACAGCCAGATCAGATAGGGGACCGGCACCAGCACAACGCTGAGACTGATGAAAACAAGATCCCAACGCCGGTTATAGATCCAGGCGCCCTCCGTCAAACCAGAAAAACGACCGGTTGTAGGAACAGCAGAAACAGACATAGTTCTCCCTCGGTAAAAACAGCTCTGAATCACACTGGCGACGATGGAACGTTGCTGCGCGACGCCCCTGGCAACTATGGGCTAGAGATAACCGTGTTCATTGTACCAACTGTAGCTTTGTTGTACAGCATTTTTAAACGGCGTCTGCGGTAAATTTAGCTCGCGCACAGCTTTCTCTGTGTCGGCATAGATAAAGGCGCCCATCATCCGTACTTGGCGAGAATCGACCGGTACACGATTCCCTAGAACGGCGCGTGCCGCGGCGACGGCGGCGGCAGCCGGGCCCAACGCCCAGCGGGGAATTTGGAGCTGTGGCGGAGGCTGTCCGACAACCTCGCAGATCGTGGTAATGGCCTCGGCGTACGGCAGGTTGTGTGCGCCAAGAATGTAGCGCTCTCCGACGCGGCCTCGCTCGGCAGCGGCGATATGGCCCGCTACCACGTCCTCCACCGCCACAAAGTTGACACCGCCGGGAGGGGCGAAGCGCAGGCGACCGCGCGCCGCTTCCACAATTAGGGAGCCGGAAATCAGATTCACGTCTCGAGGCCCCAGCACCACCGTCGGATTAACGATAATCGCCTCCAGCCCTACGGCAACCGCCTCCTGCACCGCCGCTTCCGCCAGCGCCTTGCTGTGTCCATAGGGGAACGCCTCCGGGGCCAGATTAAAGGAGCTCTGCTCATCCAACAGTTGTGGCCCGGACGGGGGCCCTTCTGAGCCTTTTTCAGGCAGCCCCATCGCCGCCAATGAGCTGGTAAAGACAAAGCGGGAGATCTTCGCCTTCTCGGCCGCCGCCAACAGCCGGCGCGTCCCCTCGACGTTCACCCGGTAGAGACGCTCCGTCCCCTGGCGCCAGTAATCGGCAACGGCGGCGACGTGAAATAGCCAGTCACAGCCGGCCATCGCCTCTGCCAGCGCAGCCGACTCATCCAGAATGTCGCCGACCACGCCTTCGAATTCGAGACTGGTAAGCGCCTCCAACGAGGAGTTCTCCCGATGGAGGACGCGCACGCCGATGCCGCGCCGGTTCAGACCAGCGACGAGGTTGGCGCCGATAAAGCCGGTTCCGCCTGTTACGAATGCTTTCATCGATCACTACACGGCGCTTGTGGCAGACACGTCTCGTTTGTGCACCGGCATGTGGGGACGCACACCCTACATGAGCCCGACGACGGTTGCTTCGCCCTGGCCGACGCCGACGCAGAGCGTTGCCAGACCGTAGCGCATCTCCTGCCCCTCTTCCTTGCGCCGCCGCATCTCGTAGAGGAGCGTCGTTAGAATGCGGGCACCGGAACAGCCGAGCGGATGGCCGAGGGCAATCGCGCCGCCGTTGACGTTCGTGATCGCATGGTCCATGCTCAGCTCGCGCATCACGGCCAGCGCCTGCACGGCAAAGGCCTCGTTGAGCTCGATGAGGTCGATATCGTCCATCGCAAGCCCGGCGCGAGCGAGCGCCTTGCGCGTGGCGCCGACGGGGCCAAGCCCCATCGTGCGCGGGTCGACGCCGGCGGCAGCCGAGGCCATCCAGCGCGCCATCGGCTCGACGCCCAGCGCCTCCGCCCGTTCGGCTGCCATCAGCACCAGAGCGGCAGCGCCGTCGTTCAGGCCGCTGGCGTTGCCGGCGGTGACGGTGCCTCCTTCGCGGAACGCCGGGCGTAGCTTAGCCATCACTTCCATGCTCGTCGCCAGTTCATACCCCCCATCTGCCGTCTGCTGAATGCGCGGATGCTCATCGGTGTCGACGACTATTGGCTCCCCCTTGCGCTGGGGGATCTCCACCGGCACAATCTCGTCCTCAAAGCGCCCTTCGCTGATCGCCTTCCAGGCACGGCGCTGGCTCTCAAAGGCAAAGGTATCCTGCTCTTCACGGCTAATCTCGCCCCCTTCCAGATTGCCGGCGCAGCTCATTTCATAGATATTTTCCGCCGTCTCGCCCATCGCCTCGAGCGGGAACATCGCCTCCATCTTCGGGTTGGGGTACCGCCAGCCGAGGGTGGTGTCATACCCGGTGATGTTGCCGGGCGGGCCAAAGGGACGCGAATTTTTGGGGAAAGAGTAGGGAGCGCGGGTCATGCTCTCCACGCCGCCGGCGACGAAGGCATCGCCTTCGCCCAGGGCAATGGCCCGCGCCGCCTGATTGACGGCGTTCAGCCCGCTGGCGCACAGCCGGTTAAAGGTGACTGCCGCTACCTCATATGGCAGCCCGGCCAGCAGCGTTGCCATCCGCGCCACGTTGCGGTTGTCTTCTCCTGCCTGGTTGGCACAACCAAGATAGACCTCCTCCACTTCAGCAGGATCGATCCCTGCGCGCGCCACCGCCTCCTTGATCACCAGCGCCGCCATATCATCGGGGCGCACCTGTGATAAGGCGCCGGCAAGCCGGCCAATCGGCGTGCGTACCGCACTAACAATAACTACGTCTCGCATTCAACTTTCTCCTTTAATCGCTTAATTGCTTCCTGCTACTGGTTGGCTTCGTCCGCCGCTGCAATAGCGCCGCCACATCCACGTCGAAGCCGGATAACAGGCGTGAACTTGCTGTATCGTCTCGAGAAAAGACGCCATGCTCATGCTAAACATTTCCCTGAAGCTGAAGGATGACCACTCGCTCTTCTTCTAGATCAGCGCTCCAGCACTCCGGGATCTGCTTCCCACACCGGTTCCCCTTTACGTTTGGCGATAGAATTCTGGCTATTCGGTGGTGCACTCAGTTAAACTCGTCCATCGCCTACAGGTAAGAGCAGAGCCAATTACAGGCTCAGCCGGGCCTCCACGGCCTCCTTAATTGTACCGGCTGCCACCAGCCCGCGCACTTCCTCGATGTAGGGGGCGAGTACCGTATCGGCTGCGAGGAAGGGTACAAGATCCCGAACCAGCTCATACGCGACCGCCGTGCCCGCGCCCTGGCGCGCCCCTGCTTGCTCCGCCAGCCGGCGCCGAAAGTCGATCCCCTGCGCCGCGCAAAGCAGCTCGATGGCGACTATCGTCTCCACGTGCTCGATGATCTGGCTCATCTGACGCACAGCTGTGGCGCCCATGCTCACATGGTCCTCCGTGTTGGCACTACTGGGGATCGTATCCGCCGCTGCCGGGTGGGCCAGCACCTTGTTTTCAGAGGCGAGCGCCGCCGCCGTGTACTGGGCCATCATAAATCCACTCTCCAACCCGCCACGCTCCGTGAGAAACATCGGCAGCACGCCGCCGTTGCTGTCCGCGTCGACCAGCCGCGCTACCCGCCGCTCACTCATATTGCCCAGATCGGTCAGCGCCAGGGCGGCATAATCGGCGGCGATGGCAACCGGCTCGCCGTGGAAGTTGCCCGCCGAGATGACGTCGACCGCCTCGCTCTCCTCGTCGACGAAGATAATCGGATTGTCGTTAACCGAATTGAGCTCGATGTCGATCACCCACTGAGCGTAGGCGATGGCATCGCGCACAGCACCGTGCACCTGGGGGATACAGCGCAGCGTGTAGGGATCCTGCACGTTCAGGGAATGCGGTCCGCGCAAGAAGTCGCTACCCTCCAGACAGGCGCGCAGAAAGGCCGCATCGTCGATCTGGCGCGGATGGGGGCGCAACGCGTGCACGCGCGCATCATATGCGCGCGCCGTCCCATTGAGCGCTTCCAGGCTGAGGCAGCCGGCGACATCCGCCGTCAGCACTAGGTTGATCGCCCGCCGCACCAGCAAAGCGCCCTGACCCACCATCTGCGTCGTGCCGTTGACCAGCGCCAGCCCCTCCTTTGCCTGGAGAACGACGGGCGCCAGCCCGGCAGCTTCCATGGCCTGCGCCCCAGGCAGGCGCTCTCCTTCGAAAGTAGCCTCTCCCTCGCCGATCAGCACCAGCGCCAGGTGGGCGAGCGGGGCCAGATCCCCGCTGGCGCCCAGGGATCCCTGGGAGGGGATGTGCGGGTAAACGCCGCGGTTGAGCATCTCCAGCAACCGTTGCACCACCACAGGGCGCACACCCGAGTAGCCCTTGGCGAGCGTATTGGCCCGCACGACGAGCATGGCGCGTACGACGGCAGGCGGCAGCGGCGGCCCCACCCCCACCGCATGGCTGCGCACAAGGTTCAGCTGTAGCTCGGCAGTCTGGTCGGGAGAGATGATTTTATCTTTGAAGTGCCCGAAGCCGGTGGTAATGCCATAGGCGACGACGCTCTCGGCGAGCAGCCGTTCTACACCCCGCCGCGACCGTTCCATCGCCGGTAGGGCAGCGGGATCAAGAGCAACCGGCCGCCCCTCGGCAACGGCGACCACATCGTCAACGCGCAGATCGTTTCCCGTGATAAGCAGCGGCTCTTTCTCCATGCGCCATATTATAGGTAGCTGTACCGGAAAACCCTAATCAGGGCGTTTTACCTTTTCCCGAAAAAAGATTACAATCCGCCGTATGAGCCACACACCCACCACCTGGAACGATCTCGTCGGCCACGAGTGGGCCGTCGACCTGCTAAGCCGCTCCCTGCACTACGACCGCATCGGCCATGCCTACCTGATCACCGGGCCCGCCCACATCGGAAAGACGACGTTGAGCCGCCTCTTCGCCCAGGCGCTCAACTGTGAGGCGCCCGCGCCGGGGGACCGACCGTGCGGCAACTGTCGCCCCTGCCGGTTGATCGCCGTCGACCGGCACCCCGACGTGCGCCTCGTAACGCCAGAGGTGTCGAGCCGGGGCAAGCAGACGCTGAAGATCGAGACAGTGCGCGAATTACAGCGGGACCTCAGCCTTGCCGCCTACGAGGCGCGCTACCGGGTGGTGCTTCTGGTCGACTTCGACGCCGCCACCCCGGGCGCGGCTAACGCCTTTTTAAAGACGTTAGAGGAACCACCCGCGCGTGTCGTCCTGCTCCTCACCGCCTCCGAGGCGGATGCTCTGCTGCCAACGATCGCCTCCCGCTGCCGCCTCTTCGCGCTGCGCCCCCTGCCGGCGGCGCGTATCGCCTCCGCTCTGGAATCACAGTGGGGTCTGGACGCGGCGGAGGCGCGCCGTCTGTCGCACCTCGCCGATGGTCGCATGGGGTGGGCGGTGCAGGCGCTGCAGGAGCCGGCTCTGGTGGAAGCACGCTCTGAAAAGATCGCTCACCTTGAAGCGGCGCTTGCCGGAAACCGTGTGGAGCGTTTTGCCCTCGCCGACAGGTTGGCGAAGCGTGCCGAGACGCTGCCCGATCTTCTACAGACCTGGACAACGTGGTGGCGCGATCTGGCCCTGCTGGCTTGGCAGGAAGGGGCAGGCGCTTCGGTGACCAACGTGGACCAGACCGACACCCTGCGCCGCCTCGCCCGCCAGTGGGAGCGGGAGCAGATTTTGAGCTCTCTGCGCCAGACGCAGGAGGCCATCTGGCAACTGGCTCACAACGGAAACACGCGGCTGGTGCTAGAACACCTCTTCCTGACCTATCCCTACGCGCCTGCTCCCAGGTAGCACACTGCTGCCACACAGCCGAGGGCCATAAGTCCCCGGCACGCACACCGGCGGCTTGCGATTCAGCGAATCGCGCCACACTTTCCTGCGGGACGCCCCTTTGTGGCCTGAGGCGCCGTCTCGGCAACCCAGCTGGCGATTTGGCGCGCTGCGCGGGGAGCGGCAATTTTGCCACAGTTGCCGACGATCACTCAGAGGCGGGACCCCGCGACTGCCGCCCACTCTCTCCGCCGCGCGCCGCCACCGCGCGCATTAACTCCTCCGCCACATTTAGCACCTCGGCCTCGCTGCGCGGCCTTTCCGCCGCCGTGAGCTCTACCACGCCTTCACGGCAGGGAATCGCCAGCGGCGCCAGGTACGCCGTCCCTCGTTCGCGGATGGCATAGTTGCGCTCCGGGTGCAGACCGCGCTCCTTCAACGTCGCATATAAGCGATCCACGTAGGCATCCCCCTCCAGAAAGAGATCGTTGATCTCCACCGCGTCGTGGAAGCGATCCCAGGTAGTGTGAAGGAAGGTTACCCGCCGCCAGCGGAGGCTGATGATCGGCCGCTCTAGCTTCTGCATCGGCCCCAGTTGCACCTTGTAGTATAACTCGTCTGCGCGCGGATGATCCGGCTCGTCGGGCACGAGCGCTAATCGCGTCGCCAGCTCGTGCCCCTGCCGTTCGGCGTAGTAGTGAACTGCCCATTTCTGCGGGCCGAAGCGCTGCCCAAAGTAAAAGGCGAAATATTCGGCGTAAAGCCCTTTGGGCGCAAACTTCTGGGGAATCCGGTACCAGCCTTCGTCACGCGCCACGGCAAAGTCATCCGGGGACGGGACGTAGGCGACGAGGACGCGGTCTTCAGGGTACATCAGTAAATAAGTTTCTCTTGATTCTCAGAGCTGCTTGCTCTCTCTGTCATTATAGCCGAAACCTCTCTTGCGTGTGGCAGATACACAGCGTGTCGCCAATTCCAGCTACACCAGTGGCGCCAAAGCTGCCCTTATCGCTCGATAACGCCTCTCCGCCATTTACGATATAATGGCAGCCATCATTTCCAATCGGAGGTAGTATGACCGACCCACGCATCGAAAAACTTGCCAATCTACTGGTCCGTTACTGCATCGACGTACATCCGGGAGAGCGCGTGCTGATCATCGGCAGCAGCGCGGGCCTGCCACTGGTTACCGCAACCTACCGCGAAGTCATGTGCGCCGGCGGGCACCCGCTGCTCGACTGGAACGAAGAAGCGTTCACCGAGATCCTCTTCGAGGAGGGGGACGAGGAGCAGCTACGTTACATCCACGAGCCGGTACGCCACATCTACGAGACTTATGAGGCCCGCATCAACATCGCCGGTGCGCGCAACACACGCTCTCTGAGTAACGTAGAGCCCCAGAGACAGCGGATACGACGGGAAGCGAGACGCGAGTTGCTCCAGACGGTGATGCAGCGCAGTGCCGCGGGTGAGATGCGGTGGGTCACAACAATCTTTCCCACCCACGCCCAGGCGCAGGAAGCCGATATGTCGCTGCGCGAATACGAAGCTTTCGTCTACGGCGCCTGCCATGTTGACAAGCCGGACCCGATCGCCGAGTGGCGACAGCTCTCCAAAAAACAGCAAAAGCTGGTCGAATGGCTGCGCAGCAAAGACGAGGTCCGCGTCACCGGACCGCACGCCGACCTGACCCTCTCCATCGCCGGTCGCACCTTCATCAACTCCGACGGTCGCCGCAATATGCCCAGCGGCGAGATCTTTACCGGCCCTGTGGAGGAGTCGGTTAACGGCTGGGTGGAATTCACCTACCCCGCTATTTACGCGGGGCGGGAGGTCGAGGGCATCCGGCTGCGCTTTGAGGAGGGCAAGGTGGTGGAGGCGTCGGCCAAAAAGAACGAGGCGTTCCTGCTCGACGTGCTGGACACCGACCCTGGCGCCCGCTATCTGGGCGAGTTCGCCGTCGGGACCAACGAGGGCATCGACCGCTTTACGAAGTCGATTCTCTTCGACGAAAAGATCGGCGGCACCATTCATATGGCGGTCGGCGCCGGCTATCCGGAAACGGGGAGCCAAAACGAATCCGCCGTCCACTGGGACATGATTTGTGACATGCGCGACGGCGGTGAGATCTGGGTCGACGGGGAACTCTTCTACGACAGCGGGCGCTTCTCTATATTGGACGGCGAATAAGGCGCAGGAGCAGATTACCGATGCCTGAATTACCCGAAGTCGAGACGACGGTTCGCGATCTGCGACCGCTTCTCGTCGGCGAAACAATCACCGGCGCTCGCGTCAGCTGGCCCCGCCACGTCGCCATCCCCACGCCGGAGATGCTGAACGACCAGATCGCCGGCCAAATTGTGGAAGGGATCAACCGGCGGGGCAAATACCTGCTCTTTGCCCTTAGCGAGGGCGACACGCTGATTATCCACCTGCGCATGACGGGCCACCTCTCCGTCGTCGAGCCCGATACGCTGCCTGACGAACACACCCACACCGTCTTCACCCTCGCCAGTGGTAAGGAGTTCCGCTTTCGCAACCCGCGCAAATTCGGCCGCGTTTATTTAGTAGGCGATCCGGAGCAGGTATTGGGCGAGCTGGGGCCAGAGCCGCTGGAGCCAGCGTTCACCGTCGACGTGCTGCGCGAGCGGTTGGAAGGGCGGCGCAAAATCCTCAAATCCCTGCTCCTCGACCAGACCTTTATCGCCGGCGTCGGCAACATCTACGCCGACGAGGCGCTCTTTTACGCCGGCCTCCACCCGGAGCGCACGGCGGACACGCTCGACGCCGAGGAGACTGTCGCCCTCCACGGCGCGATCCAGAAGGTTTTGCTCATGGGGATTGAGCGGGAGGGAGCCAGCATCGACCGCTTCGTGCGACCGAATGGCACGCGGGGACAGATGCAAAACGCCGTCGCCGTCTACAAGCGGACTGACTTACCGTGCATCGAATGTGGCACGCCCATCCGGCGCATCGTCGTCGGCGGGCGCAGCACACACTTCTGCGCGGTCTGTCAGCGTTGACTGCACCTCACACGAGCGTGTGAAGGTAGAAAGTCCCTCAATCTGGCGCGGGCTCTACTGATACGAGCAGTCGTCGCTCAGCGTCGCGCGCGTACCCGCTTGCCGCGCCCGTTTCCGGCTGCCGCCCGCTGTCTTTTCGGGTCGCCGTGACACTTCTTGTATTTGCGACCGCTGCCACAGGGGCAGGGGTCGTTGCGCCCCACCTCCGGCATATCGCGCCGCAACTCCACACCTTTGCCGCTCTCGCGCTGCACGACCTGGTAGCCGGCCTGACTCAACTGCTGCTGTTGTTGTGCCTGCTCCTCCTGGCGGCGGATGAACTCCTGGTGGCGCGCCAGCTCGCGGAAGAAGCGGTCGACCACATTCTCGCTGATGTTGGTGCGCATGTCGGCAAACATCTGGTACGAGCGGCGCTTGTACTCAACCTTGGGGTCGCGCTGCCCGACCGCTTCCAACCCAATCTCCCGGCGCAAATCGTCCATCGCCGTCAGATAGTCGCGCCACTCGCGGTCGATGGCGCCCAGCAGCAGCAGGCGCTGGAAGTTGCGGTACTCCTCTTCGCCGATACGCTGACGCCAGCGACGCTGCTGTTCTTCAACGTGGCCCTGCAGCGCCTCGACCAGTTGCTCCGCCTCCAACGCGGATAGGCTGTCGATTAGCAGCGTCTGCAGCACGTCCTCCATCTCGCGCTTGAAGCGCGCCTGTTGGTTCTTCATCGCCTGCAGGGAGAGCCCTTCGACGGCGAAGTCGGAGAAGGCCTCGTCAATCCCCTCCACCGCACGCTGCCAGATCTCCTCCCGCTCTTCAGGCTCGATCTGGCTGGCGAGGAAGCTGTTGAAGAGCGACTCCACCTGCTGGACGTAGTCGCGGCGCAGGCTCTCACGCTGCTGAAGCTGGTTGGCACGCATCGCGCCGAGCCGGGCGCCCAGGTTGGGCACCGGGGGCAGAAGCGGCACGAAGCGGTTCATCGCCTGCAGCAACTGGTAGAGATTCCGTCCCTCAGAGACGTTCTCGTGGGCCAGGCGCATCAGGCGCTCCGTCAACTGTCGATCCGAAAGCTCTAGCAGCTCAGAACGATCGGCGGTAAGAAGGCCGGGCAGGAAACCACGCATCCGATTCAGCACGCCATTCACATTGAGCGTATCGGTGGCGTCGGTACTGTGGTCGGTGATCGCCCGCTCTACTTCGCCACGGATAAAGCCCGGATAGTCGACGAGGTAGTTGTGCACAATTTCGCGGATGTGGGTTTCGAAGGCATCGCGCACCCGCTCGTCGAGGTCGACCTCCTCGCCCATCAGAATCCCCCGGCGCTCATCGTAGATCGCCTGCCGCTGCTTGTTCATCACGTCGTCATACTCGACCACGTTTTTACGGATGTCGAAATTGTAGCCCTCGATCCGCTCCTGAGCGCTCTCGATGATCCGGTCGAGGATGCCCATCTCCAGCGGAACGTCGTCCGGCAGGACGTTACCGGACATGAAGCGCCGCAGCCGCTCGCCGCCGAAGCGGCGCATCAAATCATCCTCGAGCGAAAGGAAGAAGCGGGAAGAGCCGGGATCGCCCTGGCGCGCGGCGCGCCCTCGTAGCTGGTTATCGATGCGGCGCGACTCGTGGCGTTCGGAGCCGACGACATGCAGGCCACCCAACTCCCAAACCTCCTGTCGCTCCCGTCGCGCCTGCTCCCGCACTTCGAGAATCCGCTCCAGCCACTTCCGTTCTAGACCTGGAACAGTCTCTACTAGCTCCTGGGCCTCGTCAAGATCGTCGGCCAGCACAGAGCGGATCAGCGCCGCCCGCCCATTATAGTTGTGCTCAAAGACCAGTTCAGCCAGAAATTCCGCCTGCCGCCGCGTGTCAGTCTGTGCGCGCTCGTAGCGACTATAGAGCAGCATCAGGCGCGCCGCCTCGTCGGCGACGGCGACGTCCATATCTATCGACTCCAGGTAGTCGCGCGCCTCCTGCAAACGGTTCAGGCGCACCAGCGGCAACACCTTTAGAAGCTGGTTGTAGTCAATGTCGTACGGCTCCTGGAGGCTGCGCGCCAGGTAGCCGATAATCTGCACCTCGCCGATCTCCTCCAGCGCCTCATCGTATTCGGCGCGCGTTTCCACAAGGCTCTCGACCAGATCCTCCGTCAGCTTACCGTGGCGGGACGCCAACTCACGCGCCGCCTCTTCGCCCTCTTCCAGCAGCTTTTGGGCAAGGGCGATCAGATCGTTGTGGTCGAACATCTCCTCTTCAAGCGCTTCCGCCGCCATCCCCTCCGGGTTACCGCCGAGCAAAATGTCGGTACCACGACCGGCCATATTGGTGGAGATCGTCACCGCGCTACGCCGCCCTGCCTGGGCGACGATCAGCGCCTCGCGCCCATGATGCTTGGCGTTAAGGACCTCATGTTTGATCTTCTCCCTGTTGAGAAGATTGTGGATCATTTCAGAGTGCTCGACCGACGTCGTGCCGACCAGAATCGGCCGACCCGCCGTGTGGACCTTCTTGATTTCGCTGATAATCGCCAGGTCCTTGGCCTCTTCGTCCCGGTACACCTGGTCGGGATAGTCGGTACGCTTAAAGAAGACTGGCTGCGACGGTTCTTCGGCAGGCGCATAGTAGATCGCCTCCGTGCCATCCTCCTTCTGCCGGTGCTCGACCAAGCCCATCTCGCCATTCTCGACGATATATTCGACGTTCGTCGGTAGCGGGCTCACATCCAGATTATAAATTTCGCCAAACTCTTCGGCATCGGTAACGGCGGTTCCGGTCATGCCCGCCAGCTTGTCGTAGAGCCGGAAGTAGTTCTGGAGCGTGATGGTCGCAACGGTGACTGTCTCCCGCTTGATGGTGACGCCTTCCTTGGCTTCAATGGCCTCGTGCAGCCCGTCGGAATAGCGGCGGCCCGCCATCAGACGCCCGGTGAAGTCGTCGACGATCACCACCTGGCCGTCCTGAACGACATACTGCTTGTCGCGGTGGAACATGTACTCCGCCCGCAGCGCATTGTCGAGATAGTACGTCAGGTGGTAATAGCGGGGATCGTAGAGGCTGTCTCCGGCTTCGACGTCAATCTCGTCGATGCGGTTCTCAATTTCGGCGATACCCAACTCGGTCAGCGTGATGCTGCGGCTCTTCTCGTCGATATCATAATGGCCGTTCGGCGGCTCTTCGTCCTCCGCCGTGTTCGGCTTGAGATTGCGCACGTACTTGGCAAAGCGTTGATATTCGCGCCCTGAACGGTTGACAGGACCAGAGATAATCAGCGGCGTGCGCGCCTCGTCGATGAGCACGTTGTCCACCTCGTCGATGACGGCATAGTGGGGGTCGCGCTGGACGAGGTCAGCAGGGTCAGAGACCATATTGTCGCGCAGATAGTCAAAGCCAAACTCGCTGCTGGTGCCGTAGGTAATGTCTGCCAGATAGGCCTCGCCCCGCGTGCAGGGGCGCCAGTGCACCAGGCGCTCGTCCTCAAGCTCAGCGCCAGGATTGACGTAGTCGGGGTCATAGAGGGCAGAGAACTTCTGCGGACCAATGCAGGCGACGGAGAGACCGAGGAAGTGGAAGATTTTGCCCATCCAGCCGCCGTCGCGGCGGGCCAGGTACTCGTTGACCGTTACCAGGTGGGCGCCCTCGCCGGTGAGCGCGTTTAGAAAGAGGGGTAGCGTGGCGACCAGCGTCTTGCCCTCGCCGGTGCGCATTTCGATAACTTCGCCCCGGTGGAGCAAAATACCACCCATGATCTGCACGTCGTAGTGGCGCAGCCCGGTCGTCCGCTTCGACGCCTCGCGCACCAGCGCGTACGCCTCTACCAGCAGATCGCCCAGACTCTCCCCTCCCTGGAGCCGTTCCCGCAGGCGCGTCGTCTCTTCGCGCAATTCCTCATCGCTGAAGTCTTCGTAGTGGCTTTCCAGCTCGCCCACCTCTTCCACAACGAGCTTGAGGCTGTCGAGCATCTTTTCGTGCGGATCGCCGACAACAAAGTGGAATAGTTTCTTTAACATAGCAGTCCCCGACAGTAGTTGTTGACCAATTCCTGTACCTCTTTCACAACATATCAGCTTACGTGATTCGTGCTCTAATCGCAATAAGAAGCGAGTTAAAAGGCTCCCTGCGCCGTGCCAGGTAAGCAGTTACTCATTAAAGAGCTCACCCACGCTACGCCCTTCGTGGGAGCGTAGAATCACTTCGCCCAGCAGCTGAGAAACTGAGAGAATCGTGATGTTGTCGAGGAGCTTTTCGCGCGGTATGGGAATGGTGTCGGTGGTGATGATCTCCTTGATCGGCAACGCTTCCAGGCGCTCCGTCGCCGGATCGGAGAGCACGGGGTGTGTAAAGGCGAGGTAGATATCGCGCGCGCCGTTCTCCTGGACCACCTGGACCGCCTGGCGCATCGAGCCGCCCGTGTCCACGAGGTCGTCGACGATCAGCACGTCCCTGTCGGCGACATCGCCGATCAGGGTCATCGCTTCCCGCCGCAGATCGTTGCCGAGGCGCCGTTTTTCCACAAATGCCAGCGAGAGACCCAGTTCGTCGGCGTAGCGTCGCCCACCCTTAGCAAATCCGAGATCTGGGGTAACGACGACGGCGTCTTCCAGCCGCTTCTTGATGAAATAATCGACGATGATGTAGCGCGCCGTCAGTACGTCACCCGGAATCTTGTAAAAGCCCTGGATCTGACCCGCGTGCAGGTCGAGGGTAATCCAGCGATCGGCGCCCGCCACCTCGATCATGTCTGCCAGCAGGCGAGCCGTAATCGGCGTGCGCGGCTGCGTTTTCTGGTCGCTCTGGGAGTAGGCGAGGTACGGGACGACGACGGTGATCCGCCCCGCCGAGTCGCGCTTGAGCATGTCAATTGCGATCAGCATCTCCATGATGTTGCGGTGGACAGGGCGCGCGTGGCTCTGGATTAGAAAAACATCCTGTCCGCGCACGCTCCCGTGAAGCTTGGTCCAGATATTTTCATTGGGAAAGTCGATGATGTCCCAGCCGCTGAGAGGAATACCAATGTAATCGGAAATCCGCTTCGCCAGTTCCGGACAGCCTGAACCAGCAAACAACTTAATCCCGCCGAAGGTCGTCAGAGGCATACATGTCCTCCGTAAAAGGTGCTGGATGGTTTGTGAAGCCGGTTTACCCGGCTCGGGATGGTGTTACCTTATCCTTGAAGGGTGATTCGATCAAAGAGCCGACTGACAGCAGTATAGGGGTCAACTTCGCGCGATGCTACTGCTTCGATGAGCCGTTCACGCTCTGCAGGAGCAACCTGCTGCTCGAGCTGCTCCATCAGCCGCGCCTGGAGCAGCTGGGCCATCTCCTGCCGGCTCCGATCCTTTTCCCGTTCCTGCCACTCCCCACTTGCTTTCAGATAGTCGCGGTGAGCCAGAATGACGTCCACGACCTCCTCTACCCCTTTCCCTTCGGTCGCCACCGTCTCGTAGAGGCGAATTTCCCAGCCGCCTTCTCCGTCGGCGCCGTCGTTGTCAGAGGCGCGCGCGCGCTCATCGCCCCCTGCGGACGACAGCCGACGCCCATGGTGACGCAGGCTGGCGCCCTGGCCCATGTGCAACATCAGCCGCAACGCCTTCACGGCGCTGGCGGCGCCGGGCCGGTCGGCCTTGTTGAGCACCAGCAGATCGGCGATTTCCAAAATACCAGCCTTAATCGACTGGACCTCATCGCCCATGCCGGGCGCCTCGACGACAACGGTGGTATGCGCCATGCGGGCAATGTCGACTTCCGCCTGCCCGGCGCCCACTGTCTCGACCAGGATGACGTCGAAGCCGGCGGCATCAAGCACCTTGACCATTGCCGCCGTCGCTCGACTCAGGCCGCCGAGGCTGCCCCGGCTCGCCGTACTGCGGATGAAAATCCCAGTGTCGCCGGCCAGGTCCCGCATACGGATGCGGTCGCCTAGCAGCGCACCGCCGGTGAAAGGGCTGCTGGGGTCGACCGCCACGATCCCCACCTGCATGTCGCGCCGCCGGAACGCTTGAGCCAGTTCATTCACCAGACTGCTCTTCCCGCTTCCCGGTGCGCCGGTAACGCCGACGACGTGTGCGCGACCGGTGTCGGCGTAAAGCGCCTCCACTACTTCGCGCGCCGTCTCCTCATTCCGCTCCACCCGCGTCAGCAACCGCGCTACCGCCCGCCGGCTCCCCGCTTTCGCCTGCGCCAGCAGTTCATCCACCGGCATCCGTCCCCGTCTCCTGGTTCAGAGCGGCTGTGCGGATTGCACTGATGATGACGTCCGAGCTGGTGCCGGGGCCAAAAACGCCCGCCACCCCTTCCGCTTCCATCGTCGGCACATCGTCAGTCGGAATGATACCGCCTAAAAAGACTGGCACGTCTTCCATCTCCCGCTCCCGCAACAGGGCCATAATGCGGGGCACCAGAGCGGTGTGGGCCCCGGAGAGAATACTGAGGCCGATGACGTCTACATCTTCCTGCAGCGCTGCTTCGACCACCATCTCCGGCGTCTGTCGCAGGCCGGTGTAGATCACCTCCATACCCGCATCGCGCAGCATGCGGGCAATTACCTTCGCCCCCCGATCATGGCCATCAAGCCCCGGCTTGGCGACCAATACGCGTATCTTTTCCTCCGTCACGTCGACTCTCCTTTTTCGGCGCGCCCGGCCTGAACCAGCGCCTGTGCCGTCTTGTAGACATCTTTACTGCGCACCAGCGTCTCGCCGACAAGTATGGCGTCGACGCCCATCTCCTTCAGGCGGGCGACGTCATCAGTGGTTTTAATGCCGCTCTCGGCGACGACGATCTGCTCCTGGGGGATGCTGCGCCGCAGGCGACGCGTGTTCTCCAGGTCTACCTCAAATGTCTGCAGATTACGATTGTTAATACCGATTACGGGTGGCTGCAAAGGCAACACCCGTTCCAGCTCCGTTTCGTCATGTACCTCCACCAGCGCCTGCATGCCCAGTTCCTGCGTCAGCGCCAACAGGCTCTCCAAGTCACCGCCGCTCAGCACGGCAGCAATCAGTAACACGGCATCCGCGCCCGCCGCCCGCGCTTCGTAGAGCTGATAGGGATCGAAGATAAAATCTTTGCGCAGGACCGGCACCGGCAGCTTCGTCACCGGCGAGCGCGCCGCATCCAGTGCTTCCTTAACGTCGCGCAGATCGGCAAGCGTGCCCTGAAAGTGGCGGGCATCGGTGAGGACAGAGATCGCGCTGGCGCCGGCGCGGACGTAGCTCTGCGCCAGGCGCACCGGATCGTAGTCGGGCACCAGTAGCCCGCGGCTGGGCGACGCTTTTTTGCACTCAGCAATCAAGGAGACCCCCGGGTGGGCGAGCGCGGCACGAAAGTCGACCGGCGCGGGGGCAACGCGTGTCAGCGCGCGCAGATCTTCGAGCGGCACCTCGCGCTTTATGCGTGGCAGCTGCTCCCGGTGGTAGCTCATAATTTCGTCGAGGATCTTTCCCCGCCGCCTGGCTAGCTTGGACACACTCATCGAGCGCTTTCGTTCACCTCCGCAGCCCATTCCGACAAGCAGAGTGGGCGCTCTTCATGCCACAGCTCACAAACGGGAACTATGGTCTCAATTGTAACATACGTACGGCGAAAGCTCTACGCATCTGCCATCGCGTCCTGAGTTCAGGCGCTGACAGCCTCATCGTGCGTAGCTGCGCGTCTTGTCGATCCATCGCTCCAGCGTCTCCAGCGCTGCACCGCTGTCCAGCGACTCCCTGGCGGCTGCCATCCCCCGCTTCCAATCGCCGCTTTCCAGGCTGAGCACGCCGGCTGCGTTAAGCAGAACGATGCTGCGGCGCGGACCGTGGTCATGGCCACGGAGGATGTCGCGCATGATGCGGGCATTCTCCTCCGGCGTCCCGCCGGTCAGCCGCTCCAGGCTCCCCCGCGGAATGCCCACCTCTTCCGGGTCCAGCGCATAGGTCTCTACCTCGCCGTTGCGCAGCGCGCTGACGCGGTTGACGCCGGTCACAGAGAGCTCGTCCAGGCCATCGGCGCCGTAGACGACATAGGCTGCCCGAGTCCCCAGCTCGCCCAAAACGCGGGCCAGCACCTCCGTCAATGCTGGGTCGTAGACGCCGATCAGCTGGTGGGTGGCCCCAGCTGGGTTGGTCAGCGGGCCGAGCACGTTAAAGATGGTCCGCTGGCCGATCTCGCGCCGCGGGCCGATGGCGAAGCGCATCGCCGGATGGTGGTTGACGGCGTAGAGGAAGCCGATGTTGATCTCTTCCACGCACTCCGCCACCTGCTTCGGCCCCAGGTCGAGATTGCCGCCCAGCGCAAGGAGCACGTCCGCCGACCCGCTCTTGCTGCTGGCGGCGCGGTTGCCGTGCTTGGCGACCTTCACCCCGGCGCCGGCGACGATGAAGGCCGCCGTCGTCGAGATATTAAAGGTATGTTTGCCGTCGCCGCCGGTGCCGCACGTATCGGCCAGGATCTCGCCGTTCGAGACAGCCGGTTCGACGCCGACGACATGGGCGCGCATGGAGCGCGCGCTGCCGGCGATCTCGGCCACCGTCTCTCCCTTCATCCGCAGCGCCGTCAGATAGCTGCCAATCTGCGCCGGCGTCGCCTCGCCCCGCATAATGACATTCATCGCCGCTTCCGCCTCTTCCAGGCTCAGATCGCGGCCATTTATTACTTCGCTGATTGCAAATTTTAGCGACATAACACCTCTCTCAGCCGCCTACGGCAGCACCAATCCCATGATCTCCTTCATCTCCTTTACCTTCGGCTCGGAGAAAGCGCGCGCCTCTTCCGCGCCCTTTGCCAGTAGACGGTCCAGCTCGGCCGGATCGCCCATCAGCTCGTTGTACCGCTCGCGGATCGGTGCCAGCGCGTCGATAACCACCTCGGCAACGCCCACCTTGAGATCGCCATAGCCGCGGGCGCTGGCAAAATCGGCCTCCACCTCGGCACGCCTTTTGCCGGTAAACGCCTTGTAGATACCGAGTAGATTGGTAATACCTGCCTTCTCCGGATCCTCCGAAAAGATAATCTCATTGCCCGAGTCAGTGACCGCCTTCTTGAAGGAGCGCATGATCTCCTTTGGCTCGTCGAGCACGCGCACTGCGTGACCGCGGATGTGGGCCAGGCTCTTCGACATCTTCGCCGTCGGGTCGTCAAGGCCCATGATGCGCGCCCCCGTCTCCGGAATGACCGGCTCCGGAATGACAAAGAACTCCGTCTCGTAGAGGCTGTTGAAGCGCCCGGCGATGTCGCGGGTCAGCTCCACATGCTGCTTCTGGTCCTCGCCTATCGGGACCTCGTCGGCATCGTAGAGCAGAATGTCCGCCGCCTGCAGCACAGGATAGTCGAGCAGGCCGGTACCGACGCTTTCCTGCTGCGCCGACTTTTCCTTGAACTGCGTCATCCGCTGCAGCCAGCCGAGCGGCGTGACGCAGTTGAGCAGCCAGCACCCTTCGGCGTGCGCCGTGACGTGGCTCTGGACGAAGATCGTGCTCCGTTCCGGATCCAGCCCGGCGGCAAGCAACGTGGCTGCCAGCGAGCGCGTCTCGTGTCGCACCGCCTCCGGATCGGGAATCACCGTCAGGCTGTGCAGGTCGACGATGCAGAAGTAGTTGATCTTCTCATCCTGTTGCGCCACCCAGTTGCGGATGGCGCCCAGGTAGTTGCCGAGGTGGGTATCGCCTGTCGGTTGGATCCCACTGAAAACCCGCTTTTTGTCCTTCATACTTCCATCTGCCATCATGTTGACTCCTTCGTAACGCCGGAATGCGCTCTGCGGGAGCGCCTCGCAACAACACTTTTACTAATCAGCCGCCATCTCCGGCACGCTCTGCATCGCCGCCTCAATCGCCTCTTGTGGATATTCGTAATCCTCCAGCTCACCCTTCAGATAGGCGTCATAGGCCGCCATATCGAAGTGGCCGTGGCCAGAAAGGTTAAAGACGATCACACGCGCTTCGCCGCTCTCTTTACAGGCCAGCGCTTCATCCAGCGCCACGCGGACGGCATGGGCGGACTCGGGCGCGGCGATGATGCCCTCTGCCTGGGCAAAGAGGACGGCCCCTTCAAAGGTAGACCGCTGGTGCACGGCCTTTGCTTCTACGTATCCGTGCTCTACCAGCGCGCTGATCTGCGGCGCCATGCCGTGGTAGCGCAGGCCGCCGGCATGGATCGCCGGGGGCACAAAGGTGTGGCCTAAGGTGTGCATTTTAACGATCGGCGCCATGCGGGCCGTATCACCATAGTCAAATGTGTACCGTCCGCGGGTGAGCGTCGGCGAAGCCGTCGGCTCGGCGGCGACGATCCGGGTCTCCTGTCCGTTGAGCAGTTTTTCGCGCAGGAAGGGGAAGGCGAAGCCGCCGAAGTTCGAACCGCCGCCGGTGCAGCCGATGACGACGTCTGGATATTCGCCCGCCATCTCCATCTGCAGCAGCGTCTCTTCTCCGATCACGGTCTGGTGCATGAGCACGTGGTTCAACACCGACCCCAGGCCGTACTTCTTGCGCCCACCGGAGGTTGCCGCCGCCTCGACCGCCTCAGAAATGGCGATCCCCAGCGAGCCGAGCGTGTCCGGATCCTGCTCCAGGACGGCGCGTCCATATTGCGTGTGCTCTGTCGGGCTCGGGAAGACTTGAGCGCCGTACGTTTCCATGAGGATCCGGCGGTACGGCTTCTGATCGTATGAAATGCGGACCATGTACACTTCCAGATCGAGGTCAAAGAAGTTGCAGGCCATCGCCAGCGCCGATCCCCACTGCCCGGCACCGGTCTCCGTGGTCAACGCCTCTGTGCCCGCTTCCTTGTTATAGAAAGCCTGGGCGACGGCGGTGTTGGGTTTGTGCGAGCCAACGGGGCTAACTCCCTCGTACTTGTAATAGATGTGGGCCGGCGTATCGAGCACCTTCTCAAGCCGCCGCGCACGGTAAAAGGGAGTCGGCCGCCACAGTTTATAAACATCGCGCACCGGCTCTGGAATTTCGATATAGCGCTCCGTGCTCACCTCCTGCTGGATGAGGCTCATCGGAAAGAGCACGCTCAGAAACTCCGGCGTCACCGGCTCGTGCGTGCCGGGGTCGAGCACCGGCTCCGGCGCCACCGGCATATCGGCGTTGAGGTTGTACCACGCCTTCGGCAGCTTGCTTTCGTCTAGTTGATACTTCAGTTGTTCGCTCATGACCGTCCTCCTCTGCAAAAATGGACAAAAAACAGCGCTCTCATCCCTCTGAGGGACGAGAGCGCTGTATTTCTCCCGCGGTACCACCCTGGTTAGGCCACCACCACAGCTCCGTCAAAAACAAAAAAACGCGCCATGAAAGCGCGTCCGAGAACGTGATAGCCAGCCTCACTCTTTCGGTCCGGTTCTTTATGTGAGCAAAAACGAGACCTATGCCCGGATAACGGTGGCATCGCCGGTGCGGGCTAGTGAGCGTACGCCGTTCGCCCGCACAACTCCTCGGCCCATTCTCCTGCTGCGCTGACGCCGGCATTCCAGCTCTCGCGCCGACTCTCTGGGACCCGCTTTGCAGGGTACTACTCCGATTCGTCGTCTTTCGTCTTTTCAGTTGTGCAGTTCAGATGGTAGCATGGCCCTGAGGGAACGTCAAGCGACGTTGCACCACTATTCATCTCCGCCCCACAGAAAGCGAGGTTGAGGGAAAGTGACAGAAGTGGCAGGCTGGGCCGAAGAACCGACCTACAACCGTCCGTTACGCCGCAGATAGATCCCCAGCACAACCGGAATGCCCACGGAAATGATGACCATCAGCCAGGCAAACCAACCAGGCAGGAAAACGCTCTCCCCCTCGGCGGCGAGGACCGGAGGCGGAAGGGTCAGCGACAGCAGGAGCAGTATAGCGGCAAGGAACAGGATCTTTTTCATGCCTCAAAAATAGCAAATTGCCGGCGCCCTGTCCAATTGACTAAAAGGTCGAGCGCTGTTAAGCTCGACCGCTGCGACGCCCCCGCCGATAGACGGCGGCAGTCGCCCTATCTGTGGAGCTATGCAACTGTGAAAGAAAGCGGGCTGGGGGGGGGGGGGGGGGGGGGGGGGGGGGGGGGGGG
>JAWVYW010000050.1:0-23426 GCA_033722535.1 Promineifilaceae bacterium (SeqCode) | reverse complement strand
TCCACCAAAGCGTCCTCTTCTTCCTCCGTCGGTTCGTCGGCGACTACCTCATCATCGATCGGCTCTTCGTCGTCGCCAATCTCCGTATCCGCATCATCCTCGGCAACCTCTTCATCTTCCTCGCCCGGCTCTTCAACGACTCCCTCGTCTTCTTCGACGACGTCCTCGTCTTCTTCGACGATATCTTCGTCCTCTTCGACGACTTCCTCGTCTTCTTCGACGACTTCCTCGTCCTCTTCGACGACGTCCTCATCCTCCTCGACGACATCTTCGTCTTCTTCCTCGACGACATCTTCATCCTCTTCGAGAACATCGTCTTCTTCGGGGAAGTCTATGTCATCTTCGGCGACCTCTTCGTCTTCATCTACGACGTCCAGATCATCCTCGACTATTTCTTCTTCCTCTTCGACGACTTCCTCTTCATCCTCGACGAACGTATCCAGATCGGGGACGTCGGCCGCATCCTGCAATGGTCGCTCACAGGCAACGAGGAAGAGGGAGAGAATAAGAAGAAGGGTGAGAACCCTTGGCAACTGTTGATGCAACCTTTGCTGTAACACGATCAAAGCCCTCCTCATCCAGATCATTCGACGATGATACAGTTGGAATTTATTCTGTTCTACGCGACCCTCTGATTCTGAAAAATAATATAACACATGGTGAGCTTTACGTAAAGCTCAGCTTTACGTAATGAGGGGTGGGTAGAGGAGGCAGAACCACTCCATACTGCTCAAATCGTGACCGGCAGCTTCCCCGCGCATTGGCTTCACAAAAGCGAAAGTGGACAGCTTTCAGAGCTGGATTTCAACTGTCGTCCAGCATCGGAATCTGGATGTCATGCTGCCGCGCGACCTCGACGGCCCGCTCATAGCCAGCGTCCACGTGCCGCGCGACTCCCATACCCGGGTCTGTCGTCAGCACGCGCTCCAGCCGGGCAGCCGCTTCCGCTGTGCCATCGGCGACGATGACCTGCCCGGCATGCAGACTATAGCCGATGCCCACCCCGCCGCCGTGGTGGAAGCTGACCCAGGTGGCGCCGCCGACAGCGTTAATCAGCGCGTTCAGGATTGGCCAGTCGCCAATCGCATCGGAGCCGTCTTTCATCCCTTCCGTTTCGCGGTTCGGGCTGGCGACCGAGCCGGCGTCCAAATGGTCACGGCCGATCACAATCGGCGCCTTCAACTCGCCGCTGGCGACCATCTCGTTGAACTTCAGCCCAGCGCGCGCCCGTTCGCCATAACCGAGCCAGCAGATGCGGGCAGGAAGACCCTGGAACTGGACCTGCTCCTGGGCGAGCCTGATCCAGCGGGCAAGATGTTCATCTTCAGGAAAGAGCTCCAGAATGGCGCGATCGGTCGCGTAAATATCCTCCGGGTCGCCACTGAGGGCCACCCAGCGGAAAGGCCCTTTGCCTTCACAAAAGAGGGGGCGGATATAGGCAGGAATGAAGCCGGGATAGCTGAATGCCTCTTCGACGCCCGCGTCGTAAGCCCGCTGGCGCAGGTTGTTACCATAGTCGAAGACGATCGCGCCCCGCTGCTGAAATTCGACCATCGTCGCGCAGTGGCGGGCCATCGACTCCATCGCCAGGCGCACAAATTCGTCCGGATCCTCTTCGCGCAGCGCGCGCGCCGCCTCGAACGACAGGTGGTGGGGAAAGTAGGCGAGCGGATCGTGGGCCGAGGTCTGGTCGGTCACCATGTCCGGCACGATTCCCCGCTCGAGGATCTCCGGCAGTACGTGCGCTGCATTGCCGATGAGGCCGATGGAGCGCGGCTCCCCCGCCTCGATATAATGCTGTACCCGCTTCAACGCGTCGTCCAGACCCTCCGCTACTTCGTCCACGTAACCATGCTCCAGCCGCCGCCGCGCCCGCCACTCGTCCACCTCCGCAATCAGCGCGACGCCGCCGTTCATCGTCACCGCCAGCGGCTGCGCACCACCCATCTCCCCCAGCCCCGCAGTGAGCACGAAGCGCCCCTTTAGTGAAGGCCAGCCAGCCTGGCGCGCTGCTTCGGCGAACGTCTCGTAGGTGCCTTGCAGAATACCCTGCGTCCCGATGTAGATCCAGCTTCCGGCAGTCATCTGCCCGTACATGATCAGCCCCTCCGCCTCCCAGCGGTCAAAATTTTCCTGCGTTGCCCAGTGCGGAACGATGTTCGAGTTGGCGATCAGTACGCGCGGCGCATCGCGGTGAGTGCGGAAAACGGCGACGGGCTTGCCGCTCTGGACGAGCAGCGTCTCGTCGTCTTCTAGCTCGCGCAGCGAGTCCAGGATGGCGTCGAAAGCCTCCCAGCTACGCGCTGCCCGCCCCCGGCCGCCGTAGACGATCAGCTTCTCCGGCTCCCCGGCAACTTCCGGGTCCAGGTTGTTCTGGATCATGCGGTAGGCTGCTTCTTGCAGCCAGCCTTTACAGTGAAGGGTAGTGCCACGTGGGGCGCGAACGACTCGGCTCATCTTGATCTGACTCCCAGTGCCTGTTTTCAGTGGATATCCCATGCGTATTGTAGCGCTGGTAACGGCGCCAGACGGGAAGCGCGAACTGCATTCGCATTATATGATAGGGGATGTGCCTGTCAACATATGCTATAATCGGACACTATGAGCGGCGAACTTGTTCTTATCATCGACGACAGTCGGGAAATTGCAAAGCATCTCGCAGAGTACCTACTGCCAAACATGGGATACGAGGCGATTACCGCTTTCACAGGCCGCCAGGGACTGAAGAAACTCCGCGACCGTACGCCCGATCTCGTCATGCTTGACCTCAACCTGCCCGAAATGACGGGCCTAGACGTGTTGCAGGCGATGGCCAAAGAGGGCATCGATACGCCCGTCATTCTGATGACCGGCTATGGGTCAGAGAAGAGCGCGATCGAGGCCTTTCGTCTTGGCATCAAGGACTATCTCGTCAAGCCGTTCACCCTCGACGAAGTGAGCGACACGGTAGAGCGGGCGATGCTGGAGCTGCGCATGCGCCAGGACAAGGAGCAGCTGACCGAACGGCTGGGACGCACAGAGGGCGAGATGCGGCGCCAGGTGCAAGAGATGCGCACCCTCTTCGCCATGGGCAAAGAGCTGGCGCCGCTCCTCAATCGCGAACAGGTATTGAACCAGGCTTTGCAGAGCGTACTGAAGCTAACGAGCGCCGAACGAGCGACTATCTGGCTGCCAGGGCCCAACGACGAGGTGCTACACGCCTACACCAGAAGTACGTGGGAGCAGGACGGCAGCATTCCCGATTTACCCATCCACTCCTCACAGGTGGGCGAGATCTACCGCACCGGCACTATCCTCCGTGACGCCGTCTTTTCCGGCAGTGGCGTCAAGATCGACACCGACTATCTCGCCCGCGCCGTGCTCTACGTCCCTCTCTCGCTTCGCGGCAAGATCGTCGGCGTGCTCGGCGTCAGTAACCACGAAGCTCCTCGCGCCTTCAGCGCGCGCGACGAGCTGCTCCTCTCTGCGCTCGCCGACTATATCGCCATCGCCCTCGGCAACGCCCGCGCCTACCAATCGGCCGGCAAGGCGCTGGCGCAGCGGACGGCCGCGTATAACAGTCTTTTACGCGTCACGCGCACCATCAACTCCTCCCTCGAGTTGAATGAGGTCGCGCAACTGACCATCAAAGAAGTTCATGATAGCTGGGACATCGAGGCCTCTTCTGTCTGGCTGCTGGACGAACAGCGCGAACACCTACAACTGCTGGTCAGCGTCGGCGCGCCCGCAGAGGTTCTCTCCCAATTCCAGCTTCGGGTGGGCCAGGGCATCGTCGGACACGTGGCCCAGACGGGAGAGCCGCTCTTTAGCAACAATGTCGACGAAAGTCCATTTCACTACGACGGCGTCGACGAAGCCACCGGCTTCGAGACCCGCTCCCTCCTCTGTGTGCCCCTACACTCGCGTGAGCAGATCATCGGCGTCTTGCAGCTGATTAACAAGCAGGACGGCGCCTTCGACGAGCAAGACGTCGAGCGTGCCGTCGCCGTTGCCGCCGGCGTCGCCACCGCCGTTACCAACGCTCGCCTCTTCGAGGAAGCGTCTTCCCGGCAGCAGATGCTTACCGCCACCATGGAACACAATGGCAATCCGATCATCATCACCGATCTGCAGGGTCGCCTCTTACTGCTCAACCAGCGCGCCCGCCAGATTCTTTCCGTCGACGAAGAGGCCATCGGCAGCCCCGTCGTCGATGTTCTCTCCAACGACGACCTAGCCGCCTTACTTGCACAGCCTCTCGCTGCCGGCGCCCCCGTGCAAAGACAGGAGCTCGTACTCGACGACGAGAGAGTCTGGCTTTGCAACCTGGCGCCGATCCCCGAATATGGCCGCATCGTCGTGCTCCACGACATCACGTACCTCAAAGAGCTCGACGCCGTTAAATCCGACTTTTTAGCCACCGTCTCCCACGATCTGCGGGCGCCGCTCAATTCCATTGTCGGCTTCGCTACCTCGCTCGATCAGATCGGCCCGCTCAACGCGCGCCAGGAGGAGTTCGTACAGAGCATCGTCGACGCCGCCCGCCGCATGTCCAACCTCGTGAGCGCCCTCCTGGACCTGGCGCGCGTCGACTCCCAGCTGGAGGAGGTGCGTGAGCCGTGCGATATGCAAGAGCTCGTGCGCAGCGCCGTCGTCGATCTCCAGGGGCGTGCCATAATTGACGACATCGATCTCCAGCTGGAGGCCGCCCCCGGTCTCTCTTCCGTTTCCGGCAATCCCAACCAGATACGGCAGGCTGTCGTCAACCTCGTCGACAACGCCATCAAATACTCCCCGCCTGCGTCCCGGGTGCAGGTAACACTCGGCCAGGAGGATGGAGAGCTCTTCGTCGCCGTCCGCGACTGGGGCGCCGGCATTGCCGACGACGACGCCCCCCGCATCTTCGAGCGCTTCTTTCGCGGCCAGGGCAGCGCCGGCAGAGAGGGCACCGGCCTCGGCCTGGCCCTCGTCCGCTCCATCGCCGAGGCCCACGGCGGTCGCATAGAGGTGGAGAGCCAGACCGGGCAGGGCAGTACCTTCACCCTTTGGTTGCCTGCAGGCGAAGCCCATCGACAGCCCCCGGACGATACGCCGGCCCCTGCCAAACCGGTCCCCGTCGTCCCCGATCTCGAAGGAGGATAGCTGCCAATGGACCAGGGCATTACCGGAACCGGCGAGCTGCAGAAAGCTGGCCAGACCCTCTGCACCGTGCACTACGACCTCCGCCTTGCAGAGGGCGAGACAGAGCGTTTTACCCTCACCGACGGTCTGATCCAGATCGAGAGCCTCGCCCAGGGGCTCGAAGGCGATGCCGTCGACTACCTCGAGCCGTTCGAGCCGTTCACCCTCCGCCTCGAGCACCCCCTCGCCGACGGCCGGCGTGAGCTCTCCATCCTCGTCGAGCCCTACGAAGGCCACCGCCCGGACGAACGCTATCAGGTCCGCCTCGCCGAAGAAAACTGATTCCCCTGTAAGTGCAACGGCGGCCGCTGTTGCGCACCTACTCCCCCACAATCTACCTTCAATCTCCCGCCAACTCCTGCTATAATGGGTCCAGCGTTTCGTTCATGCATCGATCCATGGATCCCTCAGGAGGGCTCGCCATGCTTGCCAAAGTAATGAGCTGCGCCATTGTCGGCCTCGAAGCAGAACTGGTAGAGGTGGAGGTCGACGTCAACCGGGGCGGCCCGATGTTCACCCTGGTCGGCCTTCCCGACGCCGCCGTGCGCGAGAGCCGTGACCGCGTCTTCAGCGCCATCAAGAACAGCGGCCTCAAATTCCCCACCGGCCGCATCACCGTCAATCTCGCCCCCGCCGATCTGCGTAAAGAGGGGCCCGCCTACGACCTGCCGCTCGCCGTCGGCCTCCTCGCCGCCTCCCAGCAAGTGTGGCCCGACCGGCTCGAAGATGCCCTCTTCATCGGCGAGCTCAGCCTCGACGGCGCCACCCGCCACACCAAAGGCATTCTCCCCCTCGCCGCCCGCGCCCGCGAAGGAGGCTACGCCCGCGTCTTCGTCCCCGCCGTCGACGCCCCCGAAGCGGCCCTCCTGCCCGACGTGGAGGTGCTCCCTGTGCACGACCTCGACCAGCTCGTCAGCCACCTCACCGGCCTCGCCCCCATCGAGCCCCTTGGCTATCATGCCGACGCCCTCGACGGCGACGGCGCTCACTACGCCGCCGACTTCGCCGACATCATGGGCCAGGAGCACGTCAAGCGCGCCCTCGAAGTGGCCGCTGCCGGCGGCCACAACGTCCTCCTCACCGGCCCGCCCGGATCCGGCAAGACCCTGCTCGCTAAATCCTTCCCCAGCATCCTCCCGCGCATGTCCATCGACGAAGCGCTCGAAGTAACCAAGATCTACAGCGTCGCCGGCGAGCTACCCCCCGACATGCCCCTCATCCGCACCCGCCCCTTCCGCAGTCCCCACCACACCATCAGCTACGCTGGCCTCGTCGGCGGCGGCGCCTGGCCCCGCCCCGGCGAAATCTCCCTCGCCCACCGCGGCGTCCTCTTCCTCGATGAGCTCCCCGAGTTCGGCAAAAGCCTCATCGAAGTCCTCCGCCAGCCCCTGGAGGGCCATCCCCGCGCCGTCAGCATCAGCCGCGCCAGCGGCACCATTACCTTCCCCGCCAACTTTATGCTTGTCGCCGCCCAGAATCCCTGCCCCTGCGGCTACTACGGCGATGACACCCACACCTGCACCTGCTCCAACGCCATGATCACCCGTTACCAGAAGCGCATCAGCGGCCCCATGATGGACCGCATCGACATTCATATCGAAGTTCCCCGCGTCCCCTTCGAAAAGCTCACCGCCAAACACCGTGGCGAGCCCTCCGCCGCCATCCGCGAGCGCGTCGAGCGCGCCCGCGCCCGACAGGAGGCGCGCTTTGAAGGTGCCCTCCTCTTCTGCAACGCCGACATGGGGCCGAGCGAGGTCAAGCGCATCTGCAAACTCGACGGCACCGGCACCCAGCTCATGAAGAGCGCCATGCGCCAGATGAGCCTCTCCGCCCGCGCTTTCCACCGCATCCTCAAGCTGGCGCGCACCGTTGCCGACCTGGCAGGGGAGGAGGACATCCAGCCGGCGCATCTCGCCGAAGCGTTACAGTACCGGCCGCGGGCGTGAGTGGGTCGTGTAAAGGACAAAAACTGCAAGCGGCGTGCCTCCCGCACGCTTGTTGTCCAGACTACTGTCGAGGAACTTGCCTGTCTGGGATGGAGACTGTCCGGCGCTTTCCCCATCTACGTCTCGGTCCGCGCCCACGGACGAGCAGATAGCAAGCTGGACTGGCTGCCGGGCGCAGACGCGCCCGGCAGAGCGCGAGGGGAAGCCGATCAGCGTTCCCGCAATCTATGTCGAGAACATACGAACGTGGTTTGCCCACGCGGGCAGGGTTGCCGGTACCAGGCGTCCGCGCCTGTTATCGTCGGTTCCTCGCCATCTTGTGCATCAGGGCTGGAGTGCGGTCTCAACCTCGCCTTCGACCGCGATTCGCACTTCGTCAATCTCAGCAAACTGCAGCAGCGTCCGCGTGATCTGGGCGCGAATGGCCTGCACACGGGCGGAGCCGCCGCCGTAGGCCTTCATCTCCTGCGAGAAGTCGGCGGTAGCGACGCCGTCGACGATCGTCAGATCGAGCAGGCGAACGCTGTCGCTCCAGTCGGGCTGCCGGCCAGGATAGGCGAGGACTTCCTCCGGGGTGGAAATGGCCGTGCTCAGGCCGGCGGGCGGGCCGTCGAGTAGCGCTTCCAGCGCTGCTTCGGGCACATCCTCCGTTACCGGCAACATGTAGGGGACACCCTGCAGCTCCTCGCCGTCGAGCCAGTAGATCAGGACCTCGTCTGTCTGCTCCCAGACCGGGAGGAAGGTGAAGGGCTTGAGGTTGCTCACCAGGTAGAAGGAGTTGACCCACCCTCTCGTCTCGTCGGGGGTGATGACGTGCACCCACAGGCTGCCCCGCCTGCGGTGCGTCACCGTCAGCTTATCACCACCACGGGCGACGTCCAGAATGGAGTAGGCAACGCCAGGACCGGCGCGGACGTTGAGGGCGTAGGTGTTGACCCAAGCGTCGGCGGTGTCAGGCATCGCCGGCACATCTTCCCAGATCGGCAGGAAGGTGAAGGGCTTGAGATTGCTCGCCAGGTAGAAGGAGTTGACCCAGCCCGTCACGTCGTCGGGTGTGATCACGCGCACCCACTGGCTGCCCTGCAGGCGGTGGGTTACCGTCAGCTCCTCGCCACGACGGACGACGTCGACAACAGAGTAGGCGATGCCGGGGCCGGCGCGGACGTTGAGGGCGTAGGTGTTGACCCGGGCGGCGGCCGTCGTCGGCGTCGCGCCATCCTCCCAGATCGGCAGGAAGGTAAAGGGCTTTAGATTGCTTGCCAGATAACCGGAGTTGACCCAGCCTGTCACGTCGTCAGGGGTAATGACACGCACCCATTCGCTGTCGGTAAGCCGGTGGGTCACAGTGAGTTCATCGCCACGACGGACAAAGTCGACTATAGAGTAGGCGACGCCGGGGCCGGCGCGAACGTTAAGGGCGTAGGTGTTGACAAAGGCACCGGCTGTTGTCGGCGGCGAGCCGTCCTCCCAGACCGGGAGGAAGGTGAACGGTTTGAGGTTACTCGCCAGGTAGAAGGAGTTAACCCAGCCTGATACGTCGTCAGGGGTGACCACACGCACCCAGTCGCTATCAGGAAGGTGATGGGTCACCGTCACCTCGTCGCCACGGCGGACGACGTCCACAACGGAGTAGGTGATGCCGGGGCCGGCGCGGACGTTGAGGGCGTAGGTGTTGACAAAGGCGCTGACAGGCTCTCCGTTGTCATATATGTTCTCTGCCGCGGCAACGGAGTGCGCGCCTGCTGTTAGGAGGAAGATAATAATCGTCAGGTGAAGTAGTAGGGTAAGGAGCCGGCGGTTCATAGTACACCTCCAGGTATAACTACCACCAGCTTCGAGGGGGTCAGCAGGGGCCGATGGCCTGTGACCGACCCCGATAGCTAGAGTTATCTCACGCATTGAGCGTCAAGGGACACTCCCTCGCGACGGTCGTGGGCTGCTCCCGGCGTCGATTCCGGTCGTGTCCAACACCTCAAGGGCGTCCCGAACCAGTCGGACAGGACACCCGCAGAATGTTCGAGCGGCTTTTTGTGCCTCTCGATGATAGTGTACGACGGATGCCTGCCGTCCGGTAGTGACTTTTGGCGTCGTCGGGACTAATTTTTGTCACCATCGCCATCCGCATGGAGGCGCCAGTGAGGCTTACGCAACTTCGATCTGCGATCGGAACTCTGGCCGCCCCCTGAACCGATCACAACGGATACGGAACAGGGCGCCTGCATTCTCCCCGTTTGCCTCTTTATCATCCCCACCGGCAGTCGTAACATAGAGATCGGTGTAGTCTGGCCCGCCAAAGGCCACGCTCGAGATCTGCTTCGCCCCCGGAATCTCGATTTCATAGTCGATATCCCCGGCAGGGGTAAAGCGGATGACCTTTCCGCCGCCCCAGCACGCGGACCAGACAAATCCTTCCGCGTCGATCGTCAATCCATCCGGCAGCCCACTCTCTGCCGGCAAGTGGGCGAAGGGTGTCGCGCCATGCAGGCTATCCTCTTCACGGTTGTAGTCGTAGCGGTAGATTTTTCGGGCGGGCAGGCTGTCGGTGAAGTAAAAATGGCTGAGATCGGGCGAGAAGCCCATGCCGTTGGCAATGCCGACGCCGTCGACGACCTTTGTCAGCGTGCGGTCGCGGCTGAGATGATAGAGGCTTCCCGTACCCCCTTCGAGGTAGGAGAGTGTGCCGCAGAAGACAGTGCCCGAGGGGGTGGCAATGACGTCGTTGAAGCGTTTGTCCGCTTCGGCGGCGACATGCTCGACCACGGTGGCGAGGTGATCTCCTTTCAGCAGCGAAATGCGCCCCGCTTCCATAAACAGCAACAGGTTGCCGTCCTGCTGGATCGTCATGCCGCCCACAACAGCACCCTCGACAAACAGCTCCGAGCGCTCGCTCTGTGGGTCGTAACGAAAGATGCGGCCCTGCGGAATGTCGAGCCAGTACAAAGCCTGCTCGTCCTTATGCCAGGTGGGGTTCTCTCCCACGTGGCAGGCGTAATCTACAATCAGTTCAATTGACATGTCCATCTGTCTCACCTGTATTAGTCACCTTCACGTCAGTGAACCGCCGGGAGACGTGCTCGAGAGCTTTTACTCTGGAGCGGCTCGCCGAACCTCCCGCAGGCTCGCTTTAGTGGTTGCCTCGTGGAACGGGCGCCCCCGACTTTCCCACGAGAAAGTCGAAGTCCGCTCCTACATTGGCCTGCTGAACGTGGGATAGATAGAGGCGCACGTAACCACGATCCATCGCCGGTGGGCACGGCTTCCATTCCTCACGGCGCCGTGCAAGTTCTGCCTCGGAGACGTCCAGATGTAGGCGACGGTTGGGAACGTCAAGTTCGACGATGTCGCCATCCTGCACCAGCGCCAGCGCCCCTCCGACTGCCGATTCCGGGGCAACATGCAGGATGACCGTGCCAAAGGCCGTACCGCTCATGCGCCCGTCGGAGATACGGATCATATCGGTGACGCCGCGCTCGGCGACTTTTCTCGGAAGCTGAAAGTTGCCCACTTCGGGCATGCCTGGATAGCCTTTGGGTCCCACCTGCTTGAGCACCAGAATACAGCTCTCGTCCACATCCAGCGCCGGATCGTCGATACGCTCGTGGTAGTCGTCGATGTCTTCAAAGACCACGGCCCGTCCGCGGTGGCGCATCAACGCCGGCGTCGCAGCGGACGGCTTGATAATCGCGCCATCCTCGCAAAGATTGCCACGTAGCACGGCGATGCCGGCTGCTTCCTGAAACGGCGCGTCACGGGCCGCAATGACGCTGCGGTCATAGCAGTCGACGTCCTGGAAATTGGCCGCCAGCGTCTGTCCGTTCACCGTCAGGGCATTGCCGTGCAAGTCGTCGGCAAGCTCTCTCATGACTGCCGGCAAGCCGCCGGCATTGTAGAACTCCTCCATCAGAAATTCACCCGACGGCATCAGGTTGACAAGGAGGGGGATCTGGCTCCCCAGCCTATCGAAATCATCCAGCGTCAGATCGACGCCGACGCGGCCGGCGATCGCCAGCAGGTGGACCACGAAGTTTGTCGAGCCCCCGATTGCGGCGTTGACGACGATCGCATTTTCGAACGCTTCAGGAGTCAATATCTGCGACGGCCGCAGATCCTCCTCGACCATTTCGACAATTCGGCGACCACAGAGCTGGGCGAGCCGCCGCCGCCGGGAATCGGCCGCCGGAATTGCCGCCCCGCCGGGTAGGGTCAGGCCGAGCGATTCGACCATACAGGCCATCGTCGAAGCGGTGCCCATCGTGTTGCAGTGCCCGTCACTGCGGGACATACAGGACTCTGCAAAGACGAATTCCTCCTCTGTAATCTTCCCCAGCCGTAAGTCATCGCTGAGCTTCCAGAGGTCGGTACCGCTGCCGAGGACGCGGCCCCTATATTGCCCGTTAAGCATCGGCCCGCCGCTGACGACAATCGTCGGCAAGTCGACGCTACAGGCCCCCATCACCGTCGCTGGCGTCGTCTTATCACAGCCTGCCAGCAGCACCACACCATCCAGCGGGTTGGCGCGGATCGTCTCTTCGACGTCCATGCTGGCCAGGTTGCGGAACAGCATCGTCGTCGGGCGCATGAGTATTTCGCCCAGCGACATCACCGGGAACTCGAGCGGAAAACCGCCTGCTTCATACACCCCACGCTTCACCATTTCGGCGAGGATACGGAAATGGGCGTTACAGGGCGTTAGATCTGACCAGGTGTTGCAGATACCGATAACCGGGCGGCCGTCAAACATATGGTCGGGGTGCCCCTGGTTTTTCAGCCAGCTTCGATGGGTAAAGCCGAGCGTATCTTTACGCCCGAACCATGCCTGGCTACGGCGTGGGTCGTTGGATCTGTTCGCATCGCTCATCGCATTACCTCAACTTTGACGATTCGTCGGGGATGTCGGGCGTCTCTTCCGGAATAGGGCTGATTAGCGTCCAGCCGCCATCGACGACAATGGTCTGTCCTGTCACGTGCCGTGCCTCGGGGCTGGCCAGAAAAAGCGCCGTTTGCACAATGTCCTCGACCAGGGCGACCCGCCCGTTAGGCGCAACGCCTTCCCAGTTAGTGTCATAGTCAGGGTCATCGGCCATTGTGCGCTCCGTGACAGTCGCGCCGGGTGCAATGGCATTGACGGTGATCCCATGTGCGCCGAGCTCAACGGCGAGAACCCGCGCGAGGTGCTGTATCCCCGCCTTGGTCATCCCATAGGTACTCAGATTTGGGTAGGCCTGATTTCCTGTCACCGAGGACATGAATAGCAGCCGTCCGTGCTCTGCCTTCGTCTCGATCATCGCCCGGGCCGCTGCCTGCGCAGTAAAGAACGTTCCCCGAAGGTTGACCGCCGTCACTCGGTCGAACGCTTCCGGCGCGTAGTCGACAAAACGGCCGAAGTGGCTTAAGCCGGCATTGGCGATGACGACGTCCAGCCGACCGTGCCGCCGGACGACGTCTGCCACCATCCCCCGCACCGAACTGACATCGGCGACGTCGAGCGCATAAGGTGTAACGACCGCAGCAGAGAGCTCTACATTTATCCTATCGGCTGCCTGCTGTGCAACGTCGCCGTCGATATCATTGAGTGTCACTTTTGCGCCCTGCCTGGCAAACGCCGCGGAAAGCCCGTAGCCGATGCCCCGTCCGGCGCCTGTAACAATTACCACGTAATCTTCGAATGTCATCGTTAGCCTTCCCCCAGGATCAGAGTGTTCTGTGACACAGGCTTATGATGCCGGATCGCCGGTCGTTGATAACTGGCGAAATCGCTCTATGGTCTCTGCGATAGCATCCTCCAGGGGCGTCTCGTACACCGTCACTACCTTCTCATAGAGGGGGGAGGGATCACAACCGTCGGGGAAGGGCAGCAACCGTTCGCCGACGGTGACTGTCGCGCCGGGGCAGGACTGCATTATCAGGTCGGCAACTGTAGCGACGGCGACGGGTGGCGTGCCAAGGTTGAAGACGTACGCGCCCTCCGATGGGCCCTCGGCGGCATCAATAAACTGTTGAGCGACATCAGAGGCATAGTGAAACTGCATGCTACCGCCGAAGGGAATGTGATAGTCAGCACCGTTTGCCGCGGCATGCATCGCCTTCGTCGGCTCGCTCGTCAGCCCCTGATCGCGGCCCACGCCAAAGACGGTGTACGGTCGCAACGCGACACTCGACAGACCTGCATCGTGATAGTAGGTGACTGCAGCCTGCTCATTACACACTTTATAAGCGCCGTACAGCGTGCGCGGTGCACGCCGGGCATCCGGGGCGAGAAGCCCCGGAGGGTAGATCTCGGGTGGACCGTACACTGCCACCGATGATGCATAGGCGATGTGCCGGAGGCCGTGCTGCCGCGCTGCCTCAAAAAGGTGGATCGTTCCCGTCACGTTAACCTGAGCCCCCAGCGCCGGATTCGCCTGGCAGAAAGGGATCTGCAACGCAGCCAGATGAATCACACGCGTGATGTCGTAATCAGAGAAGACGCCTTTTACCTGCTCTGCATCGGTCAGGTCACCCTGTACAAAGGCGATCTTCAGCTGTTCGTCGGCGGAAAGCAGTTTGTCGACGCGCTGGTGGTTGACGCCAACGTCGAAGCAGATCACTTCTTCCCCGCGCCTTACCAGATGATAGAGCGTCCAGGCACCGATACAACCGAGGCCTCCCGTAACCAGATAGCTCACTACGTTCCCTCCGTGATTCTGTTCGTCCAGCGCTCCAGCGGCGCGTACCCCCGCTTCTTCACACTTGTTGCTGTGGAGCCCGAGGCACCTAGACAGTTGCATCACCAACAATAATAGTCCAATCTTCCTCTTGGCTCTAGTGGTTTTTGCAGTCGCGCCCCCCCGCTCTGCACCGCGCACCCCGGTTGACATCTCCCCTTCCGTACTGTAAAAATGCCCCACATATTGTAGACGCCCGTCGACAATATGAATCACTTATCCGGCCCATGCGGCCCTCTGGCGGTTCTATGCACAGCTTATCCAAAAAGAACGGCAACAGACGGTTGAAGATCTCAGTCATCGGCGGCGGTCCGGGCGGCCTCTACTTTTCCCTGCTGGCGAAGAAGGCCTGGCCTTCCGCCGACATCACCGTGTACGAGCGGAACCGGCCCGACGACACCTTCGGCTTTGGCGTTGTCTTCTCCGACGAGACGTTGGGCATCTTCCGCGACTATGACGAGCCTTCCTACGAGGCCATTCGCCGCAACTTCGCCTACTGGGACGACGTGGATATCGTCTACAAGGGAGAGCGCTTCACCTGCGCCGGCAATGGCTTTGCCGGTTGCTCCCGCGTCTCGCTACTGTTGCTGTTGCAGGAACGTTGCCGCGAGTTGGACGTAGAGATGCACTTCGAGTACGAATTCGAGCCGGCGTATCTGGATCAAGAGCCATTCGTCTCCAGCGATCTCATCGTCGCCGCCGACGGTATTAACAGCAAGGTACGGGAGGCGTTCCGCGACGAGTTCGGCACCACGGTAGACGAACGACACAACATGTTCTGCTGGCTTGGCTCGACCAAGCCGCTAGATGCTTTTGTTTATTTCTTCCGTGAAACGGAGCATGGACCCGTCGTCGCCCACTGCTACCAATACGAGCCGGACAGCAGCACGTGGGTCATCGAGATGGCGCCGCAGACATGGCGCGGGCTTGGCTTCGACGAATTGGACGACTGGAACGACGAACATATCCCGGTGCTGGAGGAGCTCTTTGCGGAGGAGCTGGAGGACCACGAACTGATCCCTAACCGCAGCCTCTGGCGTCAGTTTCCGATGATCCGTAACGAAACGTGGATCAAGGATAACATTGTCCTCCTTGGCGACGCCAAGGGCACCGCCCATTACTCCATCGGCTCTGGTACCAAGCTGGCGATGGAGGATGCGATCGCCCTCTACGAGGCGCTGGAACGGGGGCGCACCGTGCGCGAGGCGCTCGCCTTCTATGAGCAAATGCGCGACGAGGAAGTGGGTAAGACCCAGCACGCAGCTGACGTAAGCCTGCAGTGGTTCGAGGCGATGGAGCGTCACTGGTGCCTCGATCCGCAACAGTTCGCCTTTGGCGTGATGTCCCGCTCCAAGCAGATCACCTACGAGAACCTCCTCCTGCGTGATCCGGAGTTCGTGGAGGAGGTGCAGGAGTGGTTCCTGGAGCAGGTCCGGGCACAGGGCTTTGATGTGGCGCCGGGCACCCCGCCGATGTTCACTCCTTTCCGCCTGCGCGAGATGGTGGTGCCCAACCGCATCGTCGTCAGCCCGATGGCTCAATATTCGGCGGTGGACGGTATGCCAAACGAGTGGCATCTCGTCCACCTGGGCAGCCGCGCCGTCGGAGGGGCCGGCCTGCTCTTCGTGGAGATGACTTGCCCGGCGCCGGATGCGCGCATCACACCCGGCTGCACCGGCCTCTGGAACGAGGCACAGCGCGACGCCTGGAAGCGTATAGTCGACTTTGTGCATGCACACAGTCAGGCCAAAATCTGCATGCAGCTCGGGCATGCCGGGCGCAAGGGATCGACGCAGCTGATGTGGGAGGAGATGGATAAGCCACTACCCAATCCTGAGGAAAACTGGCCCCTCTACGCGCCTTCACCGTTGCCTTACTACCCCGGCGAGAGCCAGGTGCCGCGCGAGATGACGCGTGCCGACATGGATCGTGTGCGTGACCAGTTTGTGCAATCGGCGCGTTACGCCGAGGAAGCCGACTTCGACATGCTGGAGCTGCACATGGCTCACGGCTACCTGCTGGCCAGCTTCATCAGCCCGCTGACCAACCGGCGCGACGATGAGTATGGCGGCCGGGTTGAGAATCGGATGCGCTATCCGCTGGAGGTCTTCCGCGCGGTACGTGCCGTCTGGCCAGCGCACAAGCCGATGTCGGTGCGTCTCTCGGCCACCGATTGGGCACCCGGCGGCCTCAGTGGCGAGGATCTGGTGGCCATTGCCGCCATGCTCAAAGAGGCCGGCGTCGACCTGATCGACGTCTCTACCGGGCAGACGGTCCCCTACCAGGAGCCGGTCTACGGACGCATGTACCAGACTCCCTTTGCCGATAAGGTGCGGCTGGAGGTGGGCATGCCGACGATGGCCGTGGGCAACATTACCAGCCCTGACCAGGTGAACACCATTCTGCTCCAGGGACGCGCCGATCTCGTCGCCCTGGCGCGCCCGCACCTGACCAACCCGTCGTTCACTCTGCAGGCGTCGGCGTGGTATGATTACAGTGACCAATTCTGGCCCAACCAGTACCTGAGCGGCAAGCGGCAGGCCTTCCGCCAGGCCGAAAAGGATCGCATAGAGATGCGTGATAGGCGCCAGCGGCTACGCCCGCCGACGCACGAGGTACAGAGCGCCGATGGGGGCGCGGATGAGACCGCGGACGGTAAAGCGCAAGAGAGAGAAGAGGACACGACGCCCGCGCTTTCCACAGATTGAGCGGCCGGCAGTCGTGACAACACAGGAGGAACCCAATGAGAGCGTCTGAGCTGCCCCTTTACTACAATGCCGTGGAGATCCTGGAGCACAACCTCCCAAAGCGCGCCGAGAAGATGGCCCTCTTCAGCCCCTCTCGCAATCTGACTTTTCAGGAGCTTTCGGAGGAGGTGAACCAGGTTGGTAACGCCCTGCAGGAGCTGGGCGTGCGCCAGGGCGAGACGGTGGGCCTGCTCACCTGGGACAGCCCGGAGTGGGTGACTGTATTTTTCGGGACGCTCAAGATAGGCGCCGTTCATATGGGGATGAACACGCTGCTCACGCCGCCGGAGTTCGACTACGTTCTGAAGGACAGCCGCGCCCGTGTGCTCGTCGTTCATCAGGATCTACTGCCGAAAATCAAGCCGGTGCTGGACGAGCAACCGTACCTGGAGCACATCATCGTCGTCGACTCAGACGAGGGAGACGAGTACCAGTCGTATGAGGCCTGGATCGCCGGACAGGCTGCCGAGCTGGAGAGGGCGCTGACCCACCGTGAGGATTACGCGACCCTCAACTACTCCAGCGGCACCACGGGGCAGCCAAAGGGTATTCTGCACGCGCACAAAGATCTGCCGATCACCGCCAGCCTGTGGGGTAAGGAGGTGCTGGGGCTGAAGGAGAGCGACCGCACCTTCGCCGTCGCCAAACTGTTCTTCACCTTCGGCACCGGCGGCAATCTGATCTTCCCCTTGTTTGTCGGGGCGAGCATTGTCCTCTATCCCGGCTCACCACGCGAGATGGCGAAAGTGTTGGCGATGGTCGACCGTTTCCAGCCGACCATTTTCTATAACTCGCCCACCGGTTATGCAATCATCCTGGCGATAGACAACTTCGCCGAAAAATACGATCTATCCTCCCTGCGTCTTTGCGTCTCCGCCGGTGAGGCGCTGCCCGCTCCGCTGTGGAAGCAGTGGAAGGAGCAGACGGGGCTGGATACGCTTGACGGAATTGGCTCCACCGAGGTCTACCACATCTTCATCTCCAACCGCCCTGACGACATTCGCCCTGGCAGCAGCGGCCAGCCGGTGCCCGGTTACCGGGTGAAGATTGTAGACGAAGAGGGCAGGCCGGTAGAGCAGGGGGAGATCGGCAATTTGCTGGTCAACGGCGAGTCCGTGGCCCTCAGTTATCTGCACCAGTACGAGCGCAGCCGCCAGACCTTTCGTGGAGAGTGGCTCTTCACCGGCGACAAGTACTACGTGGACGAAGATGGCTATTACTGGCACGCCGGTCGCTCCGACGACATGATTAAGGCCGGCGGTATCTGGGTTTCGCCGATGGAGGTGGAGAGCACGCTGATCAGCCATCCGGCGGTGGTTGAGTGCGCCGTCGTGGGGCGCGAGGATCGCTCCGACCTGACGAAGCCGCAGGCATTCGTCGTCCTCAAGGCGGGGTATACTCCTTCAGAAGAGTTGGAGCAGGAGTTAATCGCATACGCGCGCGAGCGGATGGCCGGCTACAAGCGACCCCGCTGGGTGACCTTTGTCGACGAGCTGCCCAAGACGGCGACGGGGAAGATCCAGCGCTTCCGCCTGCGCCGGCGGGCGGAGGAGATGCACGACGAGGAGGTGGCGCAACTATCCCCCGGCTGAACGTAACATCGTCCACCAGGTGAAGGGTGACGGTAGGAGGTAGAAGATCGCTACCCGTACTTTTCCTGCCACGCCCGCTTCAGCCGGACGTACTGCGGATTGTCTTTGGCTTGCTCGTACTTCTCATAGAAGATCTCCGCCGCCCGGGCTTTTTCAGGGTCGGGATCGAGAGGTAGTACTTTTTTCGTCCGCGACTTGATGTAATGCTCTACGTTCTTCGGGTCCTTGAAGGGAGGAATGCTTTCCGGAATTTCCGCATCCGCTTTGTCTTCGCTCGAATATTTACGGCCCGACTCGTGGTTTGCATAGCGCCGGGCTCTGGTAAAGCCCATCTGTAGAAACTTGCGCGCCATGTCTGCGCCCACGAAGTCGTCCTGCTCAAGATAATCTAAAAACATCTGGTAGATCTTCGCGGATGATTCGGCCGCTATCTCCGGTGTGCGGAAGCGCCAGTGGGGAAGAATCTCAGATTTGTAGGGTTCGACCGAAAGCACTCCCTGCTCACCCCTGCCGACCCGGTAGAGCTCCGGGTTCGCTCTGAAATCTATCTTGTCGAACTCCTGAGAATAGTATGATTTCGCCATGCGCTCATTATGGGGTGTATTTCACCTTAGTGCTAGCGACAGGGCATATAACACAATATGTATCCTAGATCTAACGTGCTGCCCTGACGTCTCTGTTAAACTACGCTTGTAGTGGTGCAGGCGCTGCCTGGACCCGGGCACTGTAACACGCACATGTAACGTCGATAAGAGAGAACAGTGAGAGGACTCGTGAGAGAGCATTCAGACGAGGCGCTGGCGCTGATGGCGCTCCATATAGGGCAGGAGGCGGGCGCAGATGTGATTCTGATCATGACCGAAAGTGGCTCCCTAGGCCGATTGCTGGCAGAAAAACTATCATCTATCCCCCTCGTAATCGCAACGGCCAACGCCGAGACACATGCGGCGCTGACTGGAGAGGGACTGGATGTAGTACGCCTGCCGCTCCGCGCCGCCGACCGCTTCGGTCAGACCCGGCACGCGCTCGCTATGGTGACACTCCTGGGTCACGTTGAGCCGGGACAACTGGTCCTGTGTGTGATGGGGCGGGCTGTGTATCCAGAGGAAGGTGATCTGCTCGTCTTGTGCGAAGTCACCGTAGCGGGAAGATGGCCGGCGGTCGACGAACTCCTCGAGCTCACCGATGGCATTCAACCCAAGGCGCTGGAAGCCACGCTGATGGTGGCGAGCAAGATCGGGCGCGTCGTGCGCTTGGGCAGCGACCGTATTGGCGCGATATTTATGCTGGGCGATTCCGATGCCGTCCTGGAGGGGGCGCGCCAGCTGGTGCCAAACCCATTCGCCGGACACGAAGGTGCCCTGCGCACCGTCACCAACGAGAATCTTCACGATGCGTTGATAGAGCTGGCCAAACTGGACGGGGCTTTCGTCTTGCAGGGCGATGGCTTTATTCGTACGGCAGCCACTTTTCTGGCTACCGACATGCCGGAGGTGACAGTAGAGATCCCGCGAGGGCTAGGAGCACGACACTTCGCCGCAGCTACAATGACCGCACATACTGATGCCACCGCCGTCGTCGTGTCGGCGACAGATGGCAATGTACGCGTCTTCGCAGACGGCCGGCTGGTGTTACAGCTGGATCCGGCTGTGCCCCATGGTCCGATTGAGATTGAGAACAAGAAGGTTGAGTAGCCGTCACCAACTAGCGGTTTGTTCTCTGCCAGCCTCGACGCTCAACAACGACGGTTTCGTCTTCCTCGACCATGACAACTTCGCCAGCTTTATCCTGCTCCTCCTTAACTTCCGGCACGGGAGCGATCAACAACGTAACAACGCCGCCAACTGCCAGACCGACGGCAGCACCGGCAAAGGCGAAAAAGCTATAGAAGCTAAAGGGCACCAGGGAGAAAAGCCCCTCCCAACCGGTAGGGGTCACCCGTCCATTGTGGACCAGCCAGGCGAGAAGTAGACCGAACAGAGCACCTATGAGAAGACCCCAGAAGATGCCCTGGTTCAGAATAGCGGGGAAGAAATTGGGCGTGTAGCTGGTTGCTTTGGGGGACGGGCGCGTGTAATGTTCCTCCACCTGTCCCGCCATTTCGATCATGTTTTGCCCGTCGCTCTGCCCCTGTGTCTGTTTGCGGGGTCGGTCCTGCTCGTAAATTTCTGCCATCGTCGTCATCTCCTTCACTCGTTCGTTTCCGGGAAGGGTAGATAGGGATCTAACATCTGGTCGAGCACCGTCTGCGTCGTCCAGTTGATTGTCTCCTCACCGCCAATGATCCAGCCATGGTTGGTCAGGTGCTGTTGCGGCGCGGTCGGGTACGGCTTGATGATACGCAGGTAGTCGGCGGTACGTTGCGGCACGCCATCCTCGTTAACGGCAAGCACCGGTGCATGTTTCCCCATATGGGAGAGGGTGGCGGCAGGCATCACATTCTGCCAGCCGCCCGGTCCGTCGGCGTTGACAAAGATGCCGTTGTGCCCGGCCTCGGAGATACCCCAGCCAAAAGTGCGCGGCTTCTGCCAGAACCAGGCGCCCCAATCTTTACCTTCGTCGTGGAAACCGGCAAAGAAGGCGCTGGTGCCGACAAAATCCGGTTCCGGCATGCGAGTCACATGCCCATACTGGGCCAGAGCGCGCACTACATCTTCCGGGACGACCGTCTCATCGCCAAAGACATAGATCCACGGTCCGCTGGCCCGTAGCCGGAACATTTCGACGGTGGCTGCGGGAATACCCTCGCCGGTCACAAAGGCCAGGCCGTCGCCGCGGTGGGCATTCCAGAAGGCACTGGGAATCGCCGGCTCGAGGTTATCCAGGTTGGCTACAACCACCTCGTTACGGTGGTCTCCGTGCTGGGTGCTGGTCCAGGCATCGACGACGAGGGCCAGCTCGGCAGGGTTGTCGGCAGTGAAGATGCGCGTCTTATAGCCCATCTCCTCTACTTCTTCATTAACCGCCGCCGCCGTCGCACCAATCAGATAAACTTGCACATTACGGTCCGCGGGCACACCTTCCGGCTTCAGCCGCAGCAACTCATTGCGCGTCAGATCGGGAATGCCGTCTGCCGTGACGTAGAGAATGGGAGCGTTGACTGGAAAGTGCTGGACGCGGCTGACGCCGACCATCACCTCTGCCAGACTGTCCATCCCCACGAGGATCACTGCGCCCGGCGTGTTCTCCGGCTCTGTCGCCGGATAGATGAGGTTAGAGACGGCGACCGCCGTTTCAAGCGGATCATCGCTGCCGACGCGCGTTGTGTTCATTGCTACATCACGCATGTTGTCCTGCAGGAAGGGCAACGCCTGCGGTGATTCGTCAGGTATGTAGGCATCTTCGACCAGCTTCGGCCCCTGCCACGCAAAGAGCAGTGTGCCGAGGGTGACCAGAGCCAGGGTTATCCAGGTGTTACGCATTGTTTACTCCAGATGAGATAGAGGAAGCTGCTGGAAGCAGCCGAGATAGAGGTGGAGGAGTCCATAGAGCCCCCTTTTCTCTATTTTCATCTCCCGTCTCTCTCCTCACATCAGGCCAGCCTTCCGCTGTGTGCGCACAAAGTAGTAGTTAAGGGGCCACGCCAGCAGGAAGGCCACAAAGGCGGTGACAAACATGGTGCCGAACCAGAGAATGCTCTCTTCGGTGGGCATCATCGGGATCTTGGACATCATGAACCACCACATGCTGGGGTTCATGCCCACGGCGGCGGCAGCCATCGATGCTGCCACCAGCGGGAAGGCGATCCGCAGTGCCTTACGGTAGGGGACGTCGTACATAACAGCCATCATCGGCGCCTGGAAGAGGGGCCAGGCGATGAGGACGGCGGCGACATAGTTGATGATCATGATCAGGATCATTGGCGTGCCCAGAAGGAAGGCATAGTTGGTCATCGGAATCAGGGGCATGCCAAAGAGGGTTACCAGGTAGCCGGTGAAAATCATGATCATCGCGCCAAAGCCGACTGCCGAGGCGGTGGCGACCAGTCCCTGTAGCCATAGAGGTCGGTCCCACATGATCATCATCTTACCGTTCGGCTGCTTCTTTTTTATGATTGGACGGCTGTAGGCCAGCCGATAGAAGAGGATGCCGAAAGGCCCAATCATCAGCGCCAGCAGGGGCCAGGCCAGGCTCATGAGCCAGTTCTGGTAAGGGAGGAAGCGTGACTCGTGGACGGCGATCCAGAGGGCGCTGGCGACGCCAATGAGAACCCAGGCCGCGGCGAGCATGTCCAGCGGACCAGCGCCAACCCCTTTCTGAAAATAGGGGCCAATTTCTACCGCATAGTCGGCTTCGCCCTGGGCCGGAAAGCTGATCGCCTCCGTATCTCCAAGCAGATAGAAGTGATGGAAGGGGCCTTCAGAGGGGGTAACCCAGAAGGCAGCACGCTGGCTGAAGAAATAGTTGTAGACGCCCTGGGGCAGCTCCTCTTGTGGCGTCCAGAAGAGCGGGCCGGGCTTACCCCGCCGCGCCAGATTAGCGCTCAGCAAGCCCATTCCTGGTTCGCCTTCCGGCGCAATGTTGAAGCCACGGTAGCCGGTAAGGCTGTCGGCGTTGAACCCCCAGCCAAAGAAAAGCTCGCCGGTGCGGCTGCCTCCCTCAATCTCGTCCTCGTACCGGGCCTCATTTTCATAGGCTGCGAAAGCGACAGCCGTGGCGTGGGGATTGGTGCCGCCGATGCGGGCCAGGATGAATTCTTCATCCGCTTCGGCTGCCCCGAGCACGTATGTGGGATAGGTCGCGGAAAGGTCTGCCAGATCGACAGCGTCGTCAAAGGCGATCAGATCGCCGCTGTAGGTAGCCCAGGGCGCAGCAAGAACGGCTGTTCCCGGATCGTCGCCGTCGACAAGGATGGCGTGCCGGGGAGCGGCGCCGCTCTCTTCTAGCAGCGCTGGAATATCGGCAGAAGCAATCGCACGGGTGGTGAAGCGCTCCGCTTCGACAGTTGCTCCATCTATCAGCAACGCCTGGGCGCCGCCGAAGGAGTCGCTCCCCCTGATGACAAAGTCGGCGGGCAGAGAATCGGCGGCGCTCGCCGGAAGCAGCAGCGCATTCAGTGGGCGCAGCAGAGATGTCGCCGCCAGCCCGGAACGCCAGTTGGCATCGTCATAGAAGATGATCAGATCGGGAGTGGTGGCTTCGGTAGTCCCCGGGTAGACGGCGCGGGCGACGAGCGTGGCTGTCTCGGTCAGGTCATTGCCCATGAAGCGAGTTGTATTTTTGGTGTTGAGGTGGATGCGAGGCATGTCGTAGCCAGTTGGCTCCTCACCACGGAAC